>CAYZHG010000107.1:0-4181 GCA_964477455.1 uncultured Gammaproteobacteria bacterium | reverse complement strand
CGTCGCCGCCATTCACTCCTAGCATCGAAGACGAAGACGATTGACGCGCCACAGGCAATCACCCCGACAACGGTCACAGGCGCCTGCCAAATCTGTGACTCGAAACCGAACCAATGCCAAAACCAGTCGATACTCCACTTCGCCAATTCGTACAACGCGACGATGGTCGCGCAAACTACCATCCACTCGAGCGTTTTACTCAGCGCGTGAATGAACATCCACGCGAAACGGGCTTGGGTGTCGACTTTGACGACAGCGATGTTCTCGTTTGGCTGAATCTTGCTCATGGAAGTTCCTCCGATTTTTCCACCTACTTTAAGCGTGCGTCGTGCACACTGTTAGAAGAATGAAAGTTACTTAATATACTAAACTAAATGTTAAAAAAGTCAATAAAAAACTAAAAAAACAAAAACAGCCTTTAACAAAGCTGCTTTTGACAGTACCGCTATAGATTAATAACTTAATTATTTATGCAACTCATTAAACTGTTTAATTGCACTATCGGTAACTTCTGGATTTGGAGGATTGTAAGAAAATTGTCTCTGAATATAAACAATTTTAACACCCCTATCCTTCAAATCTTCTGCTAATTGTATCAATAGCGGTGCAGGATCTCCTGCATAATCATTAGCATAAAGACACATTCCCTGCCTTCTATCATCATACTGTAAGCGCACACCTGAAATATATGATTCAGTAGGATTATAATCCGATCCTTTAGAACGTAAAGGGTATCTGTCTCCAACCTCATAAAGTCCTTGTTCTAATTCTTGTACGCATTCGTCAATCACTATTGATGAATGCTTCCCAAAAATTTCAAACCAGGCTTTCAACGATTTCTTAATCAACTCTTTTTTTGCTTCAATCTCCTTTATTTTTTCCAAACTGTCACCAGTATTCATAAAGTTAAATTTAATAAGATTTATACAGATCCTTTTTTGGCGAGCAAGATTATGCAAGTTTATCTAAATACTCCTGTAATTTTTCTATCATTTCTACTTCATCACTGTATTCAATAAAGGTATCACTCACATAATGAAGTGCGCTGGAAATTTTACTGCCTTTTTCATAAATGCATATAATTGGAATATTGTAGACCCTTGCCCATCCCAATTCGATGCCTTGTCCAGTCGACGGTAATGAGCACTCGGCAATAACTGCCACACATTCTTTGATTATGTCTTTGCTGAATTTTTCCCGTTCTCTTTCTTGTGGAAGTAAAAGTTCGTACTTACTATTAAGAGCAGATGTTCGCAATGGTTTATAAAGTTTGTTACGAAAATCAAATTCACTAGAGTGGGTTACTAATATCTTCATAGTATCGAAAGGATTAAAATTTCATAAGATTAGCAACAACCAAAACGACACCTGCCCCCAAAAGACAGCCGGCCATTTTACCAACTGCCGATTTGAGCATTGTCCTTTCCTCGGAAACTAATTGCAGTCTTAATTTTTCAGCAGCATAACCCTCAAAAATTCCTGCAATACCGTCTGTTATTGCATTGCCGACAACCCCACCAAGAATAGCTCCTGTGACACCACCAAAATGACCACCAAAAATTGCCATTATTGCTAATATTCCATTATCGATGATACCAAAAAATATATCTGGTTGAGCAGATTTTAAACTTATTTTAAATGGTACAAGAGAGATTAAACAAAGTGCGGCTAATAAAATTAACACAAACCCAATCCAATAACTATCATTAGCAAAAAATAAACTAATTGCACCGATTATTACACAAAGTGTTATTATATTTGTAACGGCCAGAAAAAATTTCTTATTCATAAACTTAAAAAAAGGATTATTTCTTTAAATATCATACCATATTACTGTTTAATTTTTAACACATAATATGTAGCCTTACCTTTACCCTGCTTCTCAATCAACCCTAGATCAATGAGTTTTCTAAAATCTAAATTCCGCGTAGGCTTTGCTCTTTTGGTTAATTGCGCGTAATCTCTATCTTTTATAAAACTATTCTTTTTAATATAATCCAAAATAAAATTATGGTGGACTTGTAATTGCGTCGCCGGACTAACAATTGTTCTGGACAATTCACCACCAACTCGCAACAATTCATCAATAATACCATCAGTAAAATATTCCAACCACTGCGTAAAATCTACTTCATCTTTAAGATCATAATAATTACCGACTAATCCAACGTTTTTAAAATATTTTGCAACATTTTGATTATAATAATTTTCAAAACTAAACAGATTAAAAGTATTTAGACCCATAGCGGCTAATAATACTTTTGTAGCCAAACGAGTAGTTCGGCCATTCCCATCAATAAATGGATGAATAATTACAAATTGTTTATGAAAAATGCCAGCAATTATTAGTGGGTCAATTTTAAATTTATTGTAATTTACATACTGAATCAAATTATCTACCAACTGTGAAACATCTTTATGATCTGGAGGTAAATATATGGTTTGTCGAGTTTGGGGATTATTTACAAACACGGGTGCTTGACGAAGTTTACCAGACTGAAATTTTGGGATAAGTCCATCAGTAACAGTTTTTTGTATATCTAAAATTAACTTTAGATTAATATCGCTTTGATTTTGTTTTGAAAAAGAATTTAAATAAGTAAGTGCCTTATTGTAATTTAACACTTCCTTTTCACTGTCTCTAACATGCTCCGGCGCATGCTTCATAATTCTTTTTACCTCGGTCAATGGCAATGGATTGCCCTCGATGCTAGTTGAAGAATGAGCCGAAACTTCTCTGGCTCTAAGTTCAAAATTTACGAGCACCAATTTGGTAAAATGTTTATTATTTAATTCTGTTACCAACTCGGCAATACGCTTAATATTGGCTAATAGCAAAGATGTTATAGTGTAACGAGGTTTAAACATATTAAAATTATTAGAGATAATACATAGACGTATTATAGACGATTGATAGACGAATGTCAATAACACAAGATATAATCTAACCAATTTTTTAGACTATGATTAAACAAAAAAGAGACTTTATATTTTAGAAACTGTCGCGTCCACAAGCACTTTCATCGTATCGAAAATTTTTAATTTAGAATGTTTAGGTATCAATAATTGAAGATCGGTACAGGCTAATGCTATACATCCGACTTTTTTCTTTTCTAAACCATCAATAATTTTTATTAGTTCTTCTCTATCTTTATTATTCTGTTGTCCCATAACTAAATTATGAATAATCTTTCCCATTTTTGCTTGTTGTAAACCATCTGGTGTCTCATAAGAAATTTGTTCATTCTTAAAAGCGGTCTCATAAAGTTTGTTTTGAATAGTCGCAGAGGTCGAAATAATACCCACTTTCTTTAGGTGGTTTTTCTTCAAGAATTTTACTGTTTCTTCAATTATGCTTAAAACGGGAATATTTACCGCCTGTCTTATTTCTTCAATAAAAACATGTAACGAATTACAAGGCATTACAATAAAATCCGCACCCGCTTTTTCTAATCTCTTTGCTTCGTTGACTAAAAATGGAATATACCTTTCCGATCCTTTATTTTTTGTGATCAAGTCTTCCTCAATTTTGTATGGCAATGGTACGCTGGCGATAATAACAGCCGGTCGTGCTTTTTTGCTTTTTTTAAAACAAGAAAAAACTAAATCTAAATAAAATTCAGCCGTTGTTTCTGGTCCAAGACCTCCAATTATTCCAACAGTTTTCATATTATCTATTCAATTAAAGACAATTAGTGAAATTATATTGTGGTATGTGCAAATACCAGGATTGATAAAGTAAAGAAACTTTTTTGTCTACTTTTTCATTACTACTAACTTCGGATAATGTTTGAGGTATCCGCGTAATCGTTTTTGTAAAAAAACAGGGGCTTGTTCGGGATCAATTTTTTTAAACCCAATCTGTGCGTAAAAACTTTCTAGGTAGTCGTGTGGCAAACAGAGACACTCTTTGCCGGACAAGAATTGCTGAACAGATTTAAGAAGTTTTGTGCCAATTCCTTTTCTATGAAACTCACTACTAATTTGCATACCACGCAAGACCCAGTGTTTTTGCTCATAGCATATACGAACCGCACCAATCATTTGATCATTATGTCGTACTACAAAAACAGTGTCATTGTTATCTGCACCGCCATGATAACCACATCGAACGTAGAAGTTGTTCAATTCTTTTTTAATTTCTTTACCTTTGTATTGTTGAAAATTTAATAACATAGACA
>CAYZHG010000106.1:0-35246 GCA_964477455.1 uncultured Gammaproteobacteria bacterium | reverse complement strand
GAAAAGGTAAAAGTAATTAAATTGGAAGTTGAAGCCTTAAAACAACAACAGGCTGACAAACTTCAGCAAGTTGCCAACCTTACCAAAGAAGAAGCTCGCTTAGAATTGCTTACAATGGTAGAAGAAGAGAGCAAAACTGACCTATTCATGCGTATTGCCAAATTGGAACGCGAAAGTTCAGATGTTTACGATGAGAAAGCTCGCGATATTATCATCGAAGCAATCCAGCGTACTGCTTCCTCTCACAGTGCAGAAACTACTTCTTCGGTAGTTCATCTTCCAAGTGAAGAAATGAAAGGCCGTATTATCGGTAAAGAAGGTCGCAACATCAAAGCTATTGAAAAACTTACTGGTTGTGAAATCATCATCGACGACACTCCAGAGTCTATTATGGTTTCTTGTTTCTCCCCTATTCGCCGTGAAGTTGCTCGTTTGACCTTAGAAAAATTGATGGCTGATGGCCGTATTCAGCCTGCTCGTATCGAAGAGTTTGTTGAAAAAGCAAAAATCGATCTATCCGTAATTATCAAAAAAGCCGGTGAAGAAGCTTTGTACAAGATGAACATTGTTGGTCTTGATCCAAAACTTGTAAACATCGTTGGTCGCTTGAAATACCGCACAAGTTATGGTCAAAACATTTTGAATCATTCTATGGAGGTTGGTTATCTAGCTGGTATCATCGCCGCTGAACTTGGTGTTGATCAAGCTAAGGCTCGCAAGGCTGGCTTCTTCCACGATATTGGAAAAGCAGTAGACCAAGAAACTCAGGGCTCTCATCCAGAAATTGGTTATGCTATTTTGAAGAAATTCAATATGGATGACGACGTCTGTCAGGCTGCTCGCGATCACCATTTGGACAAACCAGAAAGTATTTTTGCTTGTATTGCCAAAGCCGCTGACGCCATCTCCGGCGCTCGCGTTGGTGCTCGCAAAGATTCCTTTGAGCAATTTGTGGCTCGTCTGGAAGAATTGGAAAAGACTGTTAGTTCCTTCCCTGGTATTGATAAAGTTTATGCAATTCAAGCTGGTCGTGAAGTACGCGTATTTGTAAAACCAAATGAAGTAGATGATTACAACGCATTCCAATTAGCCAAAGATATTGCCCACAAAGTTGAAGAAGAATTACAATATCCTGGTGAAATTCGTATCACTGTTATTCGTGAAAATCGCATCGTGGAATACGCTCGTTAAAAAATTATTCAGCAAAAAAATATTGAAAACTACCTGTGGACAAGTAATTATTGCTTATTGTAGCCAAAATAAACAAGCTGTGATATAATAATTTTGTCGAAATACAAAAATCAAAAAACTTAATTTAAGAACGGAGGTGAATTTATGAATAAAGCCGAATTAGCACAAGCATTGGCAGAAAAGTTGAACGTTTCAAAACGTGAAGCTGAAGACTTTTTGAACACTTTTGTGGATATGGTTACTTCCAACTTGAAAAAAGGTGAAGAAGTAGTTTTAACAGGTTTTGGAGCTTTCAGTTCCAAACTACGTGCAGCTCGCACTGGTGTTAACCCACAAAACCCAACTCAGAAAATCAACATTCCAGCTGTTAAGGTTCCAAAATTCAAAGCCGGAAAAGCCTTGAAAGATGCTCTTAAATAATCTTTCGCAACTAAAAAATCCCCTTGAGAGTACTCTGGGGATTTTTTTTATTTAAAAAAACTTTATTAAATACTAATTAAAAAAATTCCATAAATTTAATTATGGAATTTTTTTATTTTGATTCTACTCGTAATAATTCTATCTGTTTTATACAAAAAATATTTTATACAAAACAGGTAGTACGAGCAGAATCGCCAGCACTACCCGGCTGAAGTGTATTCGCAACATGGCTCATTTCTTGGCCTTCTGGTCATCAGACCCTTTGGGGTATTTGTTAACATGAACGTGTTTCCCCTGGGCTTGACGACGCTTCTTGGTCTGGTTCTGACCGTCCTTGGCCTGGTGACTTTTTTTATTGCTAGTCACGATACTCCTTGCCGGCAGTCGCTCTGTGGTTGAGCTTGGCTTTACTATTGTAAATCAGGTATACCTTTTAGTCAATTAAAAAAACAGAGCTTTAGGCTCTGTTTTAACTACATGGTGTCAGGAGGGAGGGTTGAACTCCCGACCTCGGCGTTATGAATGCCGTGCTCTAACCAACTGAGCTACCCTGACAAGTGATTGCTATACTAACAAAAAAATGGTGGAAAGTCAATATAAATACAACAAGTCCTATTTTATACTACAAAAAAATCTCCGAGATTATCTCGAAGATTTTAATATCAGTTTTTAAGCTGCTTGTACTTTATTTCTAGCATCATCAACATCCAAGGCTTCCAACTGCGCTCGAATATTAGCAACATTATGTAGAGCTTTTTTTGCTTCTTCTTGAGCAACATTCAGTTTTAAAAGCAATTCGTTCCTTTTTTCTACTGCTTCATTTTTAACAGACATATCAACTGCTTTTTCAACTGGCACAACCTCCACATTTTTTACCAATTCCAAATGAGGTACTTTTGTTTCTGGTGTTTTATCCTGAACACTTGAAGCAAGAAAACTGGTATCCTCCCCAACCTCTCCTGTCCATTTTTCTAAATCAGTTTGTTCGGCCGGTTTATCACCACCTTTTAATCTGCCCTCAAAAAATTTTGGAATTTTCATAAAAAAAATTAAATACTAATTATAGTATAGAGCTATTAAAAATTTTTTGCAATGAATTCGTTTGTTATTTTTTCTACCGCGCTAGCATCAACGGCATTTTCCATCAACTCAATACGCAATTCTTTGGCATTATCAAAACCGTTTACATAGGCCTTATAATGCTTTTTCATAATATTAAAATCTTTGTGAGCCGTCAATAATTTTTCAAAAAGATAAGTGTGTTCAATCATTACTTTTAATTTTTGTTGAACAGACACTTCTTTGCCAATCATTTCACGATTAAAGACCCAAGGATTTCCAAATACACCACGACCAATCATCACACCATCACAACCTGTCTCCTCTACTCTTTGATAGGCTTCCGTAAGATTTTTAACATCACCATTCCCCAAAATTAAAGTTTTATTTGATGAATTATCAAAAGCATCCCGAATTTCTACCGCCTCTTTCAAATGCTCCCAGCGGGCTGGCACCAAAGACATCTCCTTGCGTGTGCGTGCATGCACCGTGATAGCGGCCAGCTTAGTTTCAAACAATACCGGCAACCATTCTGATAACATATTTTTACTATAACCAATTCTAGTTTTCACTGATACCGGCAAACCTCCAGATCCTTCCTTCGTTGCCAATATTACTTCCTGTGCCAATTTTGGATTTTTCATCATATTCGCTCCCGCACCTTGTTTTTCTACATTTTTATCGGGACACCCCATGTTGATATCAATCCCATCAAAGCCCATTTCTTTTAAAAGCTGAGCGGTCTTGAAGAAATTTTCTGGTTTTGAACCAAAAATTTGCGCCACAATTGGACGCTCACTTTCATCGTAGGCCAAATCTATCAAAAGGTGCTCTCGCCCTTTAGACATGAGTCCATCGCAAGATACAAACTCGGTCCAAGTCACGTCTGGTTTGCCATATTTAGCGATTAGACGACGAAAAGCCACATCGGTGACATTGGCCATCGGTGCTAAAACGAAGATTGGCTTTTTTAATTTGTTCCAAAATGATTCAGCCATAAATTTAATATAATATAGTGATACTACAGCAAATATGAGAAAAGTTCAAGTTTTATGGCCGGTAGTAAATACTCATATTTGGCTAATTACAGCCAAATAATTACTAAAAATGACCACTGCCCCATTGACAAAATCGTACTTTAGTGCTATAATCAAACGTTATTTATCAAAAGGGCGCCGGTAAGGTGTTCTTTTTAATTAAAAAACATTTATGAATATCTTAAAAACCAACAAGCTTACAGTTGCTCAATATTTAGCCAAAATATTGGCTATTATGCTAATTTTGGCTAATCCAGTAGCAGTTGGAGCAAAAACTATCAATCCGGCCTTTTCTCCAATAATTGAGTCAACCACAACCTTTGATACTATACATAGCACGATCTTTGCTACGGATTTAAATGTAGATGAAAATCTTGATTCAGAAGAAGATGTGAAAAAAGCTCAAAGATTAGATGCTTATTTCTCTAAACGTGATATGCCTTTGGCTGGTTATGGAATAGAGTTTGTTCGTGCCGCCAACAAATACAATGTTGATTGGAGATTAATAGCCGCTATTGGTGTGCGTGAATCATCTGGTGGAAAACATATGATGAACAACAACCCATTTGGTTGGGGTTCTGCAAAAATTAAATTTAATGATTTTAGTGAAGCGATTGATGTAGTGACTAGCAATTTGGGTGGTTTCAATCCAAACACTGCTCGTTATTATAAAAATGCCGATACCAAGAAAAAATTATGGTACTACAACGGTACAGTGATGCCAACCTATCCAGCTGAGGTAATAGACATCATGGAAATGGTTTAATACATTTATCAAATAGCCCCAATAAAATGGGGCTATTTTTTTTTAGTTTACAAACACCAATATTTCTGATAACCTTGCTCCCATATGGCCACTCTACTTACGATAGAAAAATTAAATAAATCATATCATCAACAAGCACTTTTTAAAGATGCTGATTTGGCAATTCACACGAAACAAAAGATTGGTGTGATTGGTCGCAATGGTGCTGGCAAGTCCACGCTTTTTAGAATGATCGTTGGTCAAGAAACTCAAGATACTGGGATCATCGCGATACAACCAATTACGCGCTTGGGATATTTAGAACAACATGAACTGATTGATCCAGACGAAACGGTGCTGGAATTTTTGGAACGCACTACACAAAAAGAAACTTGGCAGTGTTCCAAAGTGGCAGGAAAATTTGAAATTAAAAATGAGTTATTAACTACGAAACTTTCTACACTTTCGGGTGGTTATCAAATGCGAATTCGACTGTCATCGATGTTGCTCAAAGAGCCAAATCTTTTTTTACTTGATGAACCTACTAATTATCTCGATGTTCATACTCAGCTTTTATTAGAAAAATTTTTACGCGACTACAGTGAATCATTTTTAATTATTTCACATGATCGCGAATTCTTAAAACGCACCTGCGAACAAACGCTGGAAATTGAACATGGTAATCTGACATTATTTCCTCGACCAATAGATGAATATTTGGCCTACAAAGAAGAGCGCCTCGCTTTTGCCAAATTATATAATAAAAAAATTGAACGCGAACAAAGACATCTGCAAGATTTTGTTGATAAATTTCGCTACAAAGCCAGCAAGGCTTCACAAGCTCAGAGTAAATTAAAGGCTATTGAAAAACTTCAAAAATTAGACATTCAAAGTCCACTCACAACCGTACGTATTAAAATACCAAACATAGAAACCAAAAAAGGTCTTTTATTCCGTTGTGAAAAATTAGCAATTGGTTATCCAAACAAAACGATTGCCGAAAACATTACCCTTGATATTGATCGTGGTGAACACGTCGCTATTCTTGGTGATAACGGTCAAGGCAAAACCACATTTCTGAAAACTTTGGCCAATGAACTTTCACCTATTGGTGGTAAATTCAAATGGGCGGTAGATAGCACCTTTGCCTATTACGCTCAACATGTACCAAACGCTTTGGATCCAGAACAAAAAGTCTGGTCACATTTGCGCACCAACGCACCAAGCGATATCAATGATGAGGAGATTTTAAAAATGGCGGGAAATTTTTTATTCAAAGATGGAGATCTGGAAAAAGATATTTCGGTGTTAAGTGGTGGAGAAAAAGCGCGCTTGTGTCTTGCTAGTATTTTGCTTTCCAAAAGTAAGGTTCTGTTACTGGACGAACCGACCAACCATTTGGATTTTGAAACCGTGGAAGCGCTGGGCTTAGCATTAGAAGAATTCAACGGAACAGTACTTTTCATTAGTCATAACCGCACCTTTGTAAACTCTATCGCCACGATGATCGTTGAAGTGAAAAATGGCGAAGTTCGTCGCTACCCTGGAACGTACGAAGAATACGTCTATAATTTAGAACAATCCATCGGACCTCAACAAACCGAAGAAATCATAAAAATAAAACCAGCCAAAACGGACGACGAAAAAAAACAGCGTTATGAAGACATCAAAACTGAAAAAAAGAAATTAAAAAAAATCGAAGATGATATCTTTGACCTTGAAAAAGAAAAAATGCGCCTTATGCGCAAACAAGCCAAAGACCCACAAGCATTTTCACTAGATGATTATCGACACCTTGGTGACCTCGACAAAGAAACAAAAGCCAAAGAAGACGAATGGTTAAAAATTCAAGAAGACATCCAAAATTTGGAAAAATAAAACACCGGATATTATTACTTTACGCTTTCCTCGTCCGCGAGGACTCAGGGATGAAGCCTCGGCTTCATAACCCGCTTTAAAGTAACAATATCCGGTGTTTTATTTTGTTTGAAAATTATTTTTTGTCTCCGCAACAACCACCACCACTACAACAATCGTCAGCATCATCACCTTTGCCAACTACTTTTGCATCCTCATGTTTATCAGAACACATTGCCTTACATTCAGGACAGCAACATTCTTTTTTGACCAAACGAAAACGGCCAGCGCCATTTCCCAATAAAGCCAAACAGCCTCCTAATAATGATACAACCAAGAAATAACCATTTATCGGACCACCCCAATGAGCAGTGAAAATAGCTACTACCATGATCACAGACAACCAAGCAGCGGCATAAGTGGCAAATACACCTAACAATACCATTAAGCCACCAAAAAATTCTGCACTACCAACAAAGTATGCCCAGAAAGATCCAGCTGATTCTGGTCCAATTAATTTTCCAAACATACCACTAGCCATTGCATGGTTAGTGAAAATTTTACCATAGCCATTGTAAATAAAGACAAAAGCGATTGCTAAACGCAAAGCCAACAAGCCAAAATCTCTCATTTTTCCATGCATTGAGTGCATAGTTCCACCATTTTCATGACACATAGTGTTCAAATATTTAAATAAATTATACTAAGTCAGTATTATATAGAATTTAATCAATTTTGTAAATAATAAAATGTTAACAAACCTACTATCCATTTATCACCACCGTCTTAATATTCACAAATTCTTTGATACCATACGAACCAAGCTCTCTCCCAAAACCTGATTTTTTTATGCCACCAAAAGGTAACCTCACATCCGACTTTACCGCTCCGTTGATAAACACTGCACCGCTTTCAATTTGTCCTGCCAACGTTTTAGCCAATTCAATATCACGGGTAAAAATAGTCGCACCAAGACCATATTGACAATCATTGGCCATTTTTATCGCTTCATCAATATCTTTGAATGTTATTACTGGAGCCACTGGCCCAAAAACTTCTTCATCAAAAACTGGCATTCCTTTTTTAACGTTACTCAAAACTACTGGCTCATAAAAATATCCGACCTCACCTACTCGTTTACCCCCACATTCCAATTTTGCACCAAGAGCGATTGATTTTTCTACTTGCAATTCAATTCCTTCGAGACTTTGTAGAGAAACCAATGGTCCAACTTGAGTGTCGAAATCCAAGGGATTGCCGATTTTTAAATCTATAAATTTTTTAACCAGACCGGCAGTAAAATCAGCCGCGATTGATTCGGCCACAATAAACCGTTTAGCCGCAATACAACTCTGACCAACATTATTTTGTAGTCGGGCATTGGCCGCACTTTCGATTGCTTTTTCCAAATCAGCGTCAGCCAAAACAATAAACGGGTCACTCCCACCCAACTCCAGAACACTTTTTTTCAAAGCTTTACCAGCTGTTGCGGCCACCTGACTACCGGCCAATTCACTTCCGGTCAAAGTTACTGCCACTACTCGCTCATCACTGATAATTGATTCTACTCGTTTAGCACCAATCAGCAATGTTTGAAAAGCACCATCTGGAAAACCACTCTTCACAAAAATATCTTCAATTGCCAAAGCGCAACGCGGAACGTTGGAAGCATGTTTAAGCAATCCAACATTTCCAGCCATTAAAGCTGGCGCGGCAAAACGTAGCACTTGCCAAAAAGGAAAATTCCAAGGCATTACTGCCAACACGGGACCGAGTGAATCAAATCGAACATAACTTTCTTTAGATTCTGTCGGAATTATTTCTGGAGATAAAAAACTTTGCGCATTGTCAGCATAATAATCACAAACAGATGCACATTTTTCGATTTCTCCTTCACCAAATTTTAATACCTTACCCATTTCTTGCGCCATCAGTACGGCTAATTCTTTTTTTTGTTCACGCAAAATTTCCGCTGCTTTGTGCATCAATTGTGCGCGATGTTCAAAAGAAATTTTTCTCCACTCCAAAAAAGTCGCCTGTGATTTGGCCAATTTATTTTCTAATTCAACCTCAGTAAGTTCGTCAAACTCCTTGAACACTTCCAATGTGGCTGGACTGGCAGAAATAATACTCATATTTTATATTTTACAAAGATCATTTTTTAATTCTTGATTGAATACAATATTATTTTCACTATAATCAATTGGACAATCAATTAAAAATATTCCTGGGTGTGATAAACCGCGTTTTAAGGCCGGTGCTAATTCAGCTGTGTTATTAATTCGAACTCCTTGAATGCCAAAACTTTCCGCAAACTTTACAAAATCTGGGTTTGAAAACGACAAGGCAAAATCCTCCATTTTATTGCCGGCCTGTTTCCATTTAATCATACCAAAACCATTATCATTGATAATCAAAACAACCAAATTTAATCCTAAACGTTGCGCTGTTTCGAGCTCTTGTGCCGACATCATAAAACCACCATCACCAACTACAGCAATCACCGGCTTACTAGGATCCACCAGTTTTGCCGCCATCGCCGCTGGCAATCCAGCCCCCATAGTAGCCAGTGCATTATCCAACAAAACTGTATTCTGTTCACGAGCAAAATAATTTCGTGCAATCCAAATTTTATACATTCCATTGTCTAGAGCTAATATCCCATCGGCTGGCAAAACATCACGCAAATCTTTTATCAAACGCTGAGGCTTAACAGGGAAAGAATCACTATCAGTTTTTTCTGACAAATGCGTGAGCAATTTATTTTTAAATTTATTAAAATTGGTAAAATCCCAATGTGCTTGAGCAGAAATATTTTCGGAAATAGCCCAGAGCGAATGCGACACATCACCCACAATTTCTAAAGTAGGAATATATACATCGTCCACTTCTGCTTCATTAAAATTTATATGAATCACACTTCGTTCCTGCGAAATCAATACCACTGGAGGTTTTTCTGTAATGTCATGCCCTACTACAACAACACAATCGGATTGTGCCAAAGCACAATGAACATAATCACCGGCACTCAAAGCGGTAGTTCCTAAATATAGTTCACTCGTTTCGTCGATAACACCTTTACCCATTTGAGTAGTAACAAAGGGAATGTTTGTTTTGTCGATTAAAGCTTGCAAATTTTTTCTAATTAATTTGCGATTGGCTCCAGCGGCAATTAATAACACCGGTGACTTTGCTTTGGTGATTAGGTCAACGGCTTGTTGAACAGCTTTAGGATCTGGACCAGAACGACGAACCTTAATTGGAGCGATTGGTAATACTTCTGAGTTATCAACGGCGATATCTTCTGGCAACTCCAAATGGACCGCACCTGGACGTTCAGACTCAGCCAATTTGAAAGCTTGACGCACTAAACTGGGAATACGATCCGCACTTACTACGGTTTCAGTCATTTTGGTAAGTGGCTTCATCATTTCTACCACATCTATAATTTGAAAACGCCCTTGCTTGCTTTTGCGAATCGGTTTTTGACCGGTAATTACAAGCAATGGCATTCCACCCAATTGAGCATACGCAACTCCAGTAACTAGATTGGTTGCTCCGGGCCCAAGAGTCGATAATGCGACGCCTGTTTTTCCAGTCAGACGACCCATGGTCGCCGCCATAAAAACAGCCGCCTGTTCATGTCTAGTCGTCACGAATCGAATGGTGGAATTGCGTAATGATTCCATCATATCCAAATTTTCTTCTCCCGGTACGCCAAAAATAATTTTTACCCCTTCGGCCTCCAAGCACTTTACAAACAAATCAGATGCTTTCATAAAAATAACAATTAATTACAACTAATATCAGTATAACACAAATTTTCTGCTCGTAAAGTCATATTGATAAAATCCTTTTCTTTTCTGACTAATTTGGTATAATATAACTATATGAAAAATAATATTCACTCTGAAAATCATTTTACCGCAACAGCAGTAGTTCGCGATATCATCATCGGTATGTCCGATGGTTTGACAGTACCATTTGCTTTGGCTGCAGGTCTATCTGGCGTCGTTTCCCACAATTCCATTATTATGGCGGCTGTTTTTGCGGAAATTGCTGCCGGTTCCATCTCTATGGGTCTTGGTGGTTATCTGGCGGCAAAAAATGAATACGACCATTATTTTAGTGAAAAACAAAGAGAAATAAACGAGGTTAAAACCATGCCAGAAAAAGAAAAATCCGAAGTAATAGAAATTTTTGAAACTTACGGATTGACCAAAGAAGAAGCCAAACCAATCGTAGATGCTTTTGAAAAAAAACCAGATGCCTGGGTAGATTTTATGATGCGCAATGAACTAAATTTAGAAGCTCCTGATAAAAATAGAGCAGCAATTAGCTCAGTGACTATAGCCGTGTCATATATCATCGGAGGTATCATACCACTTGGTCCTTATATTTTTGTTTCTGAACCAAATTTGGCTTTATTTTATTCTTCTATATTTACTCTCATCGCTTTGACAATTTTTGGCTATACCAAAGCTAAGATTATTGGCATCAGCCCACTCAAAGGTGCCATTCGAACGGCCAGCATTGGTGGATTGGCTGCTACAGTGGCTTATTTCATTGCACATTTGATCACTTAATGTCTTGGAAAGAAACTTCTCGAGAAAATCGAGGAGTTTTTTTGTTTTCAAATTTATGATTATGAAATAACTAGCTACTTCGAAATGTAATATTATTAAAGGTCGAGTAACTAATTATTAAATTGAAATAATATGCGAAAAACAATCATTACCGTATTTACCATTGGATCTATCGCAATTTCAGCCATTACTGTAACTGCCGTTTCTGCAGCCACCGATATACCCACAACATCAACCACCATAATTCAACGTCAGCTAAACAGACAAGACCGTAGGAACGCACGTTTAAATGAATTAGCTCAAATATTGGGCATCACTACTGACCAGCTTCAAACTGAACTAAAGTCCGGCAAACAACCGTTACAAATTGCTCAGGAAAATGGACTAAGTCACGAACAACTTAAACAAAAAATGGTTAATTACCACACTAGAACTTTAAACAACGTCAAACAACAATTTGCCTCTCAAGTGCAGTCTGGTCAGATTACCCAAGATCAAATGGATGCAAAATTAAAACTTTTTTCAACTCACGGAAAAAAGCACCAAGGATTACATCGTCGTCATTTTGGATTCTAATTAGTTATCTTGCAAATTTAAATAATATATCATATACTAATATAGTATTATTTAAATAAATATTTATGAATAAAAAATATTCATCATTAGTTAGCGCGGTTATATTGACCTTAGTATTGGCTGGTGCTGGTTGCAATTCTTCGACATCGGTCGATGAATCAACTTCAAAACCTCAAAACCAAGTTGATGTAACAATACCAGAGGGAGAGGGGAAAATTAAAATTGAAATGGATCAGACTCAAACAGAAAATAATAAAAAACAAGCCGAACCAGTAGTTTATGAAAGTCAACTGAGAGAATTTACAATAACTGCAAAAAATTGGGAATTTTCTACCGACACAATTATTGTAAATCAAGGCGACAGAGTGAAAATTAAAATTACTAGTGTGGATGTGACTCACAGTATCATTTTAAAAGATTATAATATTAATGTTAAATTGGAGCCAAACAAAACCCAAACAATCGAATTCGTAGCGGACAAATTTGGCGTCTTCCCATTCCGTTGTGGCGTACCATGTGGTGAAGGTCACCGCGAAATGACTGGCAATCTGGTTGTAAAATAATTGGCTTCAAAAACTAAAATTAAAAAACCACTCAGTTAGAGTGGTTTTTTAATTAAACTTTTATACTACGCTTAGTAACGAAATACATTATTATAAACAAAACTGTAGAGAAACCTAGTATGACTGCCATTGATACTAGAGGATTAATATCTGAATAATCAGTTACCGCATATCGAAATAAATTAATATTATGATGAATGGGATTAAACATACTGATTACTGACCAGGGTCGTGGTAAAGTTGAGATAGGATAAAAAACACCCGCCAAAAAAATCATTGGTTGTAATACAAACGTAGTCATAAAAGTTAAAGCCTCAAAATTTTTGGCCATAAAACCAAATATGACTCCCAACATTCCAAATTCTAAACCTGTCACAAAAAGTGCAATAACTAAATACAACGGATGATAAAGACCCAGTGCTGGAATAAACCAAATAGTAAAAATTAAGGCGATTGCCAAAGTCAAGATTCCACGAGTAAAAGCTGCCAAAGCGTAAGCAACACCAATCCGCCAAGCTTTGATTGGTACAAGTTGAAGATCAATAATACTACCAACATTTTTGGCAATGATAAGCGCAAAGGACGGGTTAGAAAAGCTACTATTTACTACCATCATCGCCAGCAGGCCAGCATATACAAAAGTTATATACGGTAACCCATTGATTGTGCGTCCAGAACTAACAATTCCAAAAACTCCTAAATACAAAACAACTGATACAATCGGACTAAACACTGTATCCATCCAAATTTTTTGAAACCGTTTTACCTCTCGGGCATATAAGGCCCACATAAAAGTATTCATAATTAATTACTATTAGTGAGTTTCAAAAATATTTGTTCAAGTGACGCTGACTCAGAGCGAATCGCTTTCAGATTACCTTCGTAATGCTTGGTAATTGATCTCATATCCACTCCAAGATTTGTCATTGGAAATTCATATTCGCTTCCCAATTCAATTACTCCTGGCAAATGTGATACAAAACGATCGAACAACTCAAAATGGATTGCATTTTTGGAAAATTCATTTTGGATATCTTTGAGTTTTCCGCTTTTGATAACTCGTCCGTGATCAATCAACATAATAGATTCACAAAGTTGTTCGGCTTCTTCCAGATAATGAGTGGTAAATAAAATTGTTGTACCTTCTGCATTGAGACGACGCACCAATTGCCAAATTTTCTGTCGCAACGATACATCTACTCCAGCAGTAGGTTCATCTAAAATAAGTAACTTCGGACGGTGAATCATTGCTTTTGCAATCATCAGACGTCGTTTCATACCACCAGATAAATTTCGCGCTCGATCATTCATTTTATCTTCCAGACTTAGTTCTTTAAGAATTTCTGGAATTCTTTTTTCCCGCTCTTCGTGTGATACACCATACATACCAGCAAAATAATACAAAACTTCTTTTACAGTAAATGCCATTTCCACCACGATTTCTTGAGGAACTACACCAATCATTTTTTTAGATTTTTCAGTTTCTTTTACTACGTCTAAACCAAAGACGCTAATTGTACCAATATCTGGCGTTAAAATACCACTAATCATATTTATTAGTGTGGATTTGCCAGCGCCGTTTGGACCAAGCAAGCCGTATATTTTACCAGGTTCAATATTTAGTGATACATCATCAACTGCCTTAAATTCACCGCCTTTTGAATCCTTAAATACTTTACTAACATTTTTTACATGCAATGGATACATAATATTTTTTTAATGAAATTCCTATAATAAGCCATACCAATCCAACCAAATAACCAGCCAAAACATCACTAATATAGTGCACACCCAAATATAATCGACTAAACCCAATTGCAATTATTATTATCAAAGTAAATAAAATAATTAGAAAACTACAAAACTTACTTTTGATTTTCTTTAGAAGAAGATACGCAATAAAACCATAAAAAGCAACGGCAATGGTCGCATGACCGCTCGGAAATGAATTGGTACTTTCCAGAAAAACAGCCCCTTCAGGTCTTGCGCGATTAAAAATTAATTTTGCTAAAAAAGTAAACGCTTCACTACTCAGAATAATAAGCCAAAGCGCAAGTATATACCATTTTTCTCGTGTTAGCCACAATATGGTCGAAACGATCAGTGTAAAAATTATAATTGTAGTGGCTTGACCGAGCAAAGTGATCCAAATAAAAAATTTTACTGCTGACGCATTGCGAATGGCGTGTAGTAAAATATTGAAATGTATGTCGGCTTGAATAATTTGTTCTACAAACTGCATATACAAAAATTTGATTGATAATATTTATTCATTTTATAATTCTATCATATCTATTACATAATCGAAAGATTTTATGCTATTTAAACATACAATTGACAAGTGAACAATCGTTCACTATAATATAGATATATGATAACACCAAAATATTTTTCTACTATTGTCGCCTTTTTCGAAAAGCACCACCGTTTGCCGTCTTATCAGGAAATAATGAAGCTAACCGGTTTCAAATCAAAAAATTCTGTTTACCGGTTGATAGAACGTCTCATTGCAACCGAACTACTTATTCGTGACCAAGCAGGCAAAATTGTCCCTGGTCGTCGTTTTCTTACTGTTCCACTGCTTGGTACCGTGGAAGCTGGTTGGCCATCTCCGGCCGAAGAAGAATTGGTAGATACTATCGGTCTGGAAGAATGGTTAATAAAAAACCGTGAGTCTACTTTCATGTTAAAAGTTTCTGGAGATTCCATGATTGACGCCGGTATTCGTCCTGGTGATATGTTACTCGTCGAACGTGGACGCACACCAAAAAATGGCGACGTCGTCGTGGCCGAAGTGGACACCCAATGGACATTAAAATATTTTGAAAAACACGGCAATCAAGTTGTGTTGATGCCAGCCAACAAAAAATACAACCCAATAATTCCAAAAGATGAATTAAATATTGCCGCCGTTGTAACCGCTGTTATTCGTAAATATCATACGTGAAAAATATTTTTTCAAAATCTCAACTTTTTCCCCGCGCCATCATTCACATTGATGGCGATGCTTTTTTTGCGTCTTGTGAACAATCTCGAAATCCCGCTCTTAGAGGTAAACCAGTGATTACCGGTAAAGAGCGTGGTATTGCTTCATCGATGAGCTACGAAGCCAAGGCGATGGGCATCACTCGTGCTATGCCACTTTGGGAAATTAAAAAACTTTGTCCTGAGGCAATTCTACTACCTTCGGATTATGAAACTTACAGTTTACTTTCCAAACGTTTCTACACTATCGTACGACGCTATACCGCCGATGTTGAAGAATATGGCATTGATGAATGTTTTGCTGATATTACCGGTTGGGACAAGCCCCTAAAAATGAGCTACGCCGAGATTGCCAAACATTTACAAGAAACATTGAACAAAGAACTTGGATTTACTTTTTCTATTGGCCTAGCTCCCAATAAAATTTTAGCCAAACTTGGCTCCAAACATAAAAAACCTTACGGACTAACTATTATTTCTTTAAGTGATATTCCTCGATATTTAGAAAATTTACCAATAGAAAAAATCTGGGGTATCGGGCCACAAACTAGCACGAAGCTTATTGGCTATGGATATAATACCGCTTTAAAATTTGCTAACGCCAAAGAAGATTTTGTAAACCTTGCTTTAGCGCGTCCATTTTTTGATATCTGGAAAGAACTCAATGGTGAATTTGTCATGCCACTGTTTGAAAATGAAAAAACTAGTTATGGGTCAATCCAAAAATTTAGAACTTTCACTCCTCCGTCCTGCGACGCCGATTTTGTATATTCCCAATTATCCAAAAATATTGAAAATGCCTGCATTAAACTTCGTCGCTATAACCAAGCGACTAAAAAAATAACTATTTTTTTACGCACCCAACAATTTGAACACAATATTTTTGAAATTCAATTAGAACGTCCTACCAATTTGCCGTCAGAAATATTAAGAGAAGTCAAAAAAATATTCACGAAAATATATAAAAAAAACATCCTCTATCGGGCGACAGGGATTGTGACTTGTGATTTAACTCCAATGGTTTTACAGCCAGATTTATTTAAAGAAACTGTGAGATTGGAAAGAATGCAAAAAGTTTATGCCAGCACTGATGCGGCCGCAGCAAAATACGGAAAACACTCTTTGTATTTAGGTACCAGTTGGAAAGCACACAACTTAGAAACACATTCAAACGAACGCGGTGATGATCCATCACGAAAAAACAGCTTATTTTTAGGCGAGACAAAAAGACGACGACTGAATATTCCAATGTTAATGTTGGAAGGAATATAAATTTGAGAATAAATTTATTCCTTATCCGCAAATATGACTAGTCTTTTGGAATACTGTTTAGTAATTTTATTCCATGTACCTCCACAAGTAATTAAATTGAGATGCGCCATTCCATCATCTGAAACAAATACTTCAGAAGCATCTTCTTGCGAGCCAAGCAAGCTTATTTTACGCACAACAAAGACAATGTCTATACCGTTCTTATCCTGCACAATAATTTTGTCACCAAGTTTTAATTTACTTAATTTTGCAAATACAGAAACAGCACCATTCCACCAATTTAGGTGACCAGCTATGGCCGCACTGCCAATTTCACCTGGACGTGGACCTAGTTTATACCAACCAGCATTACGCGGAATTTTTGGCACACCCATCGCTCCATTTGGCAACAGACCAACACTTTCAACAATAGCATTAACTTTTATTTTCGGAATCTTAAGACGAACAGGCAATCCAATTTCAGAGGCGGCTTGAACTGGTAAAATAAAAGAAAAAGATAATAAAAATATTACTAATAAATTTTTTAATGACATAATTTTCTCAAATTTTATTCTCCAATCGCTTCGTCAGCTAGGTCTGCATCCGCATCAGCTTTGGTACGATGAATACGTCCATCAATATGATTTGGAGGAGCGTAAGTAGTATAGATTTTTAAGTCTTGATTACCGTTATTTTTAAAATTGTGTTTTGTTCCTGGAGTCACGACTACGACATCGCCAGATACAATTGGAAATGATTTGTCATCAAGTATTGCTTCGCCAGTCCCAGAGAGAAAGAAAATAGTTTGTTCAGTGTGCTCATGTGTTTCTTCTCCAACTTCACCACCAAGCGGAATACTCATCACGACCAACTGACTATTTTTACCAGTAAATAAAACGCGACGAAAATTGTCATTAGCTTCTGTGTCTTTTATAATATTAGTATTATAACTCATAATATTTTTTGTTAGATGAATAAACAATTTATTTTTTCAAAAATATATAGACGGCGGTTAGAGAAGAAAGTATTCCAACTAAGGTAACCGACCAAATTAATGTATTCTCTAGAGGATCCGAACCTGTATTTGGTAATTTTGGCACAACTATAGCGGAAGATAAAACCGTAACACCAATTGGGTCCACTACGACTGTCGCTATTGCAAAATCTCTAGCTACCAAACCATTGGCCTCACCGGTAGCAACAGCCGTATTAGTAGTAGTTTTTGTAAGATTTGATTTACATGTGTAAACCCATGTCTCAGAAGTTTCCAATTTATTGTTATTATTTAAATCACCAGAAATATATTTTACTGGTTTACATTTATCATCAGTAAGGCGAACATTATTCAATGTGACTTTACCAGGATTTGTAATTGTTTCGGTATATGTAACATAACCACCTTCAGCAAGCAAAGCAAGCGGACTAGGAATTTTTGTAACATGAATCAGCGGTGGTACCACTGACAGACCAACTACAACAGTTGCATTTGCAATATCTGTGGCACTAATCCCATTTGCCCAACCGGTTGCAACAACAATGTTGGTATGAGTTTTTGTAAGTTTAACTGAACAACGGTATTTCCATATTTCTGTTTTTTCGAGTTTTGAATTTCCATTTACATCTCCAGAAATAAGATACAATGAACTACACGAATCATCGAGTAATTTAATATTGTTGACTGAAACAGTACCAACATTCCGCAAAGTGTAGGTATAGGTGACCAAACCAGGACCACCTGGCAAAGCGAGCGGACTCGGCACTTTTACAACATCAATAAGTGGCGGCACCGGTATTAAATTATAATTACTCCCACTTCCACCACTTGCACCACTCGATGTTAATATAATATCATTATTTGTGATAGTACAAATTTTTACCGCTCCCACTTCCAATGTAATTGTGCCATCCGCATTACAATCACCACCAATCACCGAAGTATAACCAGAATCAGCGGTTTCCGATACAGTATGAAGTCCAACGGAAGTTGTACTAGCAATACTTGAAACTACACTGAAGCCATCAATAAATAATGAAAAGTCAGAAATTATTTTATTTCCATGACCACTATCATTTACAACAACTTTTGTCACAGTGAGTAAAGGCGCAATGTCATTATTGGTAATTGTACAAGTTTTAGATTCACCTATTGAAAGTGTTGTTGTACCAGTCGAAGAACAATCACCACCATAAGTAGCCAAATAGCCAGAATCAGCAGATTCAGATACGGTATGAACACCAATAGAAGTTGTACTTGCCACTCCTAAAGTTGTAGTCACGCCGTCTATATAGTAAGAAAAACTAGAAGTGGTTTTTATACCGCCATGAGTATTATTGACAGTTTTAGTGATTGTAAGTTGTGGCGCTATGTCATTATTATTTATAGTACAAACTGCAACATCGCCAGCAACTAAAGTTATGGTATTACTAACAGTTGTTACACCATTTTTAACACAACTATAGGTACTAGAAGCATAACCAGTAGGTCCACCATTTTCGGCTAATGTGTAGGTGTCAGCTTGAAATGATACACCACTACTAACGGTGGTAGTACCAGATAAATTTGTAGGTGAACCGCTAGCACCCGTAGCGGTAAGGGTCCAAGCTGTATTGGTCGCTGTACCACCATTATCATTTGTCACAGTTTTTAAAAGTTGTAGAGTTGGGGCGGCAAGCGAACAAGTTGGTTTGGTGATAGTATTTCCTTGCAAAGTGACACCGCCAGTAAATGCCAACAATCTTCCTACCACATTAGCTCCAGTCAAAAGTGAAATTGATTGATCTGCTAAAATTGTTCCCTTGAAAATCGAATTTGTTCCAAGCGTTCCATTTGATGTGCCTACAACCCAAAAAACATTACAGGCATTGGCACCATTAACCAACCGCACTTCACTACTTGCCGCTGTTGTTAAAGTAGTATCGGCTTTAAAAATAAAAACTGCATCAGGATCACCTTGTCCATCCAATGTTAAGACACCGGTAACCTGCAAAGTACCATACGTATATAGGCCAGCGGTGGTAGTAGCACCCCCAAGTTCAGGAGTGGCAAGAACAGTGTATGGTGTTCGTCCAGAAGCATCGGTAATCGCATCGGTTATATCTTGCTTGGCAGCAGTCAATAAAGTTGGATCCATTACATATCCTGCTGGACCTGCCGCATTAGTTGTATAAATCGTCCCAGAAACCTGCGCTTGTGTTACACCACCATCATAAAAACTACCAGCCGCTGGACTCAAACCAAGATTTCCAGTAATTATGGATGTAGGAACGTTGGTAACTGCCGAACCAGCCAAGATAGCAAAACTATCAGCAAGACCAAGATTTACTGTTAAAGGTGTTGGAGGAAAAGCTTTGGTTGGACTTGCAAAAAACAAACCAACAACAATAGCCAATGTTGATATTGAAACAAATATTATTACCTTGGTAAATATTTTCATTTAATAATATTTATTAATCAAACAGTATTGAAAAATTATTATTCTTTTTCTGCAAAGACTACCAACCTACTTGGATAACTCTTAGAAACTTTATCCCATTCTCCCTCACAGGTAATCAAACTAAGGTAAGCTTTTCCATCCGTAGATGTAAATACCTCAGAGGCAACAACATCTTTATTATACCTTCTATTTCCACTTACTACAAAAATAATTGTATATCCTTCATCATCTTCAACATATATTTTGTCGCCAGTTCGTAATTTGTACAAATTATCAAATGCTGATTCTTTTTTTCCTTTCCATCCATAATGCCCAGCAATTACCGCACGGCCATTTTCTCCGGGACGTTTACCCAATTGATACCAGGCAACATCTGCTTGGTTTTTTGGTGTATCCATTGCTCCATTAACAGTAAGACCAACATACTCTACCGCTGAATCTACACCAATAATTGGTATTTTTAGACGTAATGGTAATCCAAAACTAGGCTTAATGTCACTATTGCTAATTGTTATATTATTATTTAAAGCTAAGGAATGGTTGTGTGTTTGACTACTAGCTACCAGTGATGTTGATGGATTGAAATTTCTCAAAACAAGATAGAAAACAGACACTGAAGAAATAATAAATTCCACAATAATAATTATCAACAATGTTCGCTTAGAAAAAGTTGTTAATATTTTATATTGCATAATTTTATACCTATCAAATGCAAGAGCCAGACAAAATCTTGTCCGGCTCTTATCAAATGGTTTGAAAATTTCTATTATATATTGTTTGTTTTTCTGCGTGCAACGAAATATGAAGCCAAAGTTACAAAAAGACTAACTAGCGCTACAATATTCCATGGAGAAATTGTCTCAGCAGGAGCGATGCCCGAGGCTGGCATTTTTGGAGTAGGCACAACTACTGTTTCAGATGCTACGATTGGAGCAGTTTCAACAGTTACAACTGGAGTAGAAATAATAGTTGGAACTGGTGTTGGCGTAGTTGTTGGGACAGAAACGGTTAAAGGTGTAGGGGTTGGTGAAGAAGTTGGAGTAGGAGTTGAAGTTGGAGCTGGTGGAGTTGCAGGTACTGGAGTTGGAGTTACCATGCAAGTTGCCTTGGTAATAGTATTTGAATCCAATGTAACTGCACCATTACGAACTAATACACGACCGTCAACGGTGGCACCGGTTGTAAGTGTAGCTGAAGTTAAAGCCAAAATATTACCTTTGAAATTTGAATTAATACCAAGTGTAGCAGAACTTCCTACTTGCCAAAAAACATTACAAGCTTGTGCACCATTTAAAAGGTTTACAACACTTAATCCAGCAGTTGTCAGTGTTGTGGCGGATTTAAAAATAAATATAGCATTTGGATCTCCTTGAGCATCCAAAGTCAATGTTCCGGTAATACCAAACGAACCATCGTTCGATACATAAACGCCAGCATTTTTAACTGTTCCGCCAAGCTCAGCGGACACAGTTGAAGCTGGAGTTTGTCCAGCAGAACCATACGCTGCTATTAAATCTGTTTGAGCGCTAATTGCATTCGCATTTGCAATATTTTGAACGCCATTCATAATCCCAGGAGGAAAACCAGTAACAGAAGTTCCAGGACTTAATCCCAAATTACCATTAATAGTACTTGCACCAGTATTGGTGATTGTGGAAGCTGCCAAAACTGCAAAACTGTCTGCTGAACCAAGATTTACGACTGTAGCAGCATTTACCTCAACTGCTCCAGATAGACTAAATGTAAGCGCAACTGCCAAAGCAATCGTTGAGATCTTATTGGATACTTTCATATGTAAATATTTCTTTATATTTTTTTAATAAATTATATAATATTTTTTTTAGACCTTTCCTTATTATGAGTATAACACACTACTGATAACATAGATACAGTGACTTAGAATAAATGAGCATTATTTACTTTTTTTCTAAATCCACAGCTAGCGGTAATGAAAAATAAAATATACTTCCTTTTCCCTCTTTGGATTCAAACCATATTTTACCATGATGATATTCAATAATTCCTTTGGCAATATACAAACCCAGGCCAGTACCAGTATTATCAATTTTTGTTGCATTGTCGGCTCGATAAAATCTTGCAAAAATCTTGGATTGATTTGCTAGTGGAATACCGACACCATTATCTTTCACAAAAAAAGTGACTTGATTATTTTCAAAATTTGCCCCAATGTTTATCTTAGATCCTGGAGTTGAAAATTTAAGAGCATTGTCTAAAAGATTTTCAAATACCTGTTGAATTTTTTCTTTATCTACTTTTAAAACGATTGGTTTAGATAATGCATCTGACAATTCCACTGTTAAATTGTTTTGATTAATCAAAGGTCGTTTCTCATTAATAGCAAAATTAATCAACGTAACAACATCCACCGGTTTAACATTTAAATTTAAATTTTTCCCAGTATCAATACGTGATACATCAAGCAAATCATCAACCAAATTAATCGTTCGTTTTGTACTCATTACAATCCCATTCATGAGATCATTTTGATCGGCAGTAAGAGTCTTTTCAGGATCACGCAAAAGCAACTCAGACAACCATTTAATTCCCGTAAGTGGAGTGCGTAATTGATGAGAAGCGAGTGAAACAAATTCCGATTTCATTTGGTCAATTTTTTTGGCTTCGGTAATATCTTGGGCTGTACCACGAAGACCGATAATTTTTCCATGAGCATCGTAGACTGATTCACTTCGCGCTGTTATCCATTGACAAGTCGCATTTGGCGTAGCTATTTCTAAATCCAATATATATGACTCGCCGGTTTTTATATTTCTTTTTACCGCCTCGTCCAATCTAGCAGCACTTTCAGAAGTGTAAATTTTTAAATGATCTTTGTAGCCTGGAGGGGATTTTTTCGGATCAAAACCGATAATACGGTAATATTCATCCGACCAGACAATTTTATCTGTTTTCATATCCCAACTCCAATTTCCAAAATGACCAATGCGCTGAGCTTCTTTTAGTGTCGATTCATTACTTTTAATTACCTCAACCATTTTTAGCTGTTCGGCCCGATTGCGTTGTGTAATGATTCCAAACGACAAATCACTCGCCAATTCTTCTAAAATACGAACTTCATCGTCATTAAATGCATCAATTTCGCCAGAATAAATATTAATTGTACCAAATGTTTTTCGGTTGTTTATAAGAGGCAAAGCAATCGAAGACTTAAAGCCATATTTTTTAGCAGATTTTCTCCAAGGAATCATTTTAGGATCTATCGAAATGTTGCGTGACATTTGTGTTTTTCCGGTCCGAATCGCCGATCCTGTTGGACCACGGCCATATTCATTGTTTGCCCAGACAATTTTAATATCATCAAGATAAGTTGACCCACTCCCCGCACGTGCAACCACCTCAACCATTTTGTTTTTATCTTGCACTGCAAAACCAACCCAAGCTAAAAGATAACCTCCAATTTCAACAGCAATATGGCAAGCATCATTCAATAAAACATTTTCATCGGTAATATGAATTAGCGATTGGTTAATTCCACTCACAATTTTTAAAGCACGATTTTTGCGATCAATTGCAATTTCAGCTAATTTTTTTTCGGTAATATCACGAGCAGTAGCGTAGGTCAAACCTTCAGCTTTATTAAAAGTTGCTCGCCACGACAACCACACGACTTTACCTCCCTTACACAGATAACGATTTTCAAAATTTAAAGATGAACCAATTTTGATCTGTTTTGCCATTTCATCGAGAGTAGGCTGTTTATCATCACAATAAACAAAATCAATAAATGATTTTGACAAAAGCTCTTTTTCTGTATAGCCAAGCAGATTCAAGCAAGTAGGATTAACTTTTTTAAAAGCACCATTTGGATCAGCAATTACCATGATATCTGTCGACAAATTAAAAAATCTAAAAAATTGTTCGCGTTCAATTTCATTAATTTTTCGTTTTGTAACATCTACAAAAGTTACGACCACTTGAACAATTTTCCCATTTTTATTTAATATTGTATCAGCACTTATCAAAACCCAGACGTCATTTTTGTCATTTGAACGATGTACTCGTAGTATATAATTTCTCAGTGGCTTTTTTGTTTTTATCACCAAATTAACTGGATAATCCATAACATTAGCTACTGAGCCATCTTCTTTAAAAAATGACCAGGTTGGATCAAATGCTGTTTTTCCCAATAGCTGATCTTCTGTAAGTCCCAAAATCTCTTGAGCAGCAGAATTACAAACTAGAATCTTTGTATCTGGACCATGAACTACGACCCCAGCTTCAATTTTTTGTATTAGAGTATAATACTTTTCTTCTTTTTCTTTTAGAACTGCTTCAAACTGTTTTCTATTTGTAATATCATGTGCAATTGACAGCACACATTTCTCTCCTTGAAATGTAAATATTCTAGCAGAGTCAAGAACCGTTACCATTGTGCCATTTTTACGTCTTAGCGTAGTTTCAAAATCAATGACTTGACCGGTTTTTAGCAGTAGATCAACAAATTTTTGTCGACCCTTAGCATTCCCCCAAATCAATAGCTCCGTGGTCGTTTTACCAATGGATTCTGCTCGCGTAAAGCCTAAAAGCTTGGAATACCCCTCATTAACTTCCAGAATTGTTCCATCCGAAAATTTGGTAATCGCCATTAAATCAGGAGAAGCATTAAATGCTGCGGAAAATTTTTCTTCAGCTTCTTGTAATTTTTGTTCTGTTTGTTTATTATTTATTTTTTTACTAAATCGAAAAATAGATGCTACCGATGCACCTATTTTATTTTTATTTAGACCAGACATATGATTTGATTAATTTATCAATCAATATTAGCTATTATATAGTACCACAAATTTTATTTATTATAAATGTTATGTTTAAAAACTATTTATGCTATAATAAAAGATATGAAGTTAAAACTTAAAATTATTTTTTTAACAGTCATATTTTTAATCATTTCAATTGGTGTATTTTTCGTATCCAATAAAAAAAATGCACGCATTAAATTCGAAAATCAATTATCAATCCCAGCGAAAATTGATACATTAAACACAAAAGTCACATCGACACCATCGAAATTGATTCCCCCAATACGTGTGCCAATTTTAGTTTATCACAGCATTCGACCATCATATGTCGGCGAACCTAATGCGAACAAAATATACGATGTTCACCCAAATAACTTTGAAAAACAATTGAAATATTTAAAAGCCCAGGGATACACTACAATTAGTTTCGAAGATTTAACAAATTATTTTGACGGAAAATCTCTACCGACTAAACCGGTGATAATAAGTTTGGATGATGGTTTAGAGACTCAATTCACTAATGCTGTTCCAATTTTAAATAAAGAAGGTATGACCGCCACTTTCTTTATTTATACCAATGCAATCGGTCGTCCAAAATTTTTCACATGGGAGCAAGTACGAGAACTGTCAAAATTTAATATGGAAATTGGTGGACATAGTAAATCACATCCATATCTATGGAAAATTACTGACACCACCAAACTTAAAATAGAAATTGTGGAAAGTAAAAAAATTATAGAAGAACAAATCGGTAAAACAATAACGGCTTTTGCCTATCCATTTGGCCTACACAAACCAATCACTATATCCGAAATAAAGGAAGCTGGATATACTTCTGCGCGTATCGGCTTTGAAAGAACAACGCACACTAAAGATGATTTATATACTCTCCACAGCTTTATGGTGACCAATGATATGAAAAGATTTTATGCGGTAATAAATAATCAAAAATAAATTTTACGGATATATTTAAACAAAAAAACCGCTAAGTTTAGCGGTTTTTACAATATTTGTAGACCACTCCATTGACCATTGGAACTGCTTCTTTAAAGAAATCAAACAGTGGTCTGAGTTGATCTAAAATTTAATCAATACTTAACTTCATACCCAGTGGTGGGTTTGAGAAAGTACACCAAATGCGCAGCTCGTTAATCCATAAAGGAACTTACCGCTGCTGCTCTCTTTCTAGCTGTACTTTTATTGCGTGGCGGATAGCTCTTTGAATATGTTCGTTTTTTATGTCTGCTGTTGCCTTTTCTATATCTTCTCTCGAATCCTTTGGTAAGTGTCTAAGCAATAAACCCCACCCTTTTGCAATGAAATCTATATATTTTGCAAGCACTTCGTCTCCCGGAACAAGGCTTTCTTGTGGAATAAAATTTGAGAAAAAATTAGTAAGAAACATCACCCAGGATATCTTTTCTTTTTCTAGAACACTAAGCTTCGCTAATCGTGAAATGAATTCCAAGCAAACTTGAAGAAAACTATCTGTATTTGCTCCTGGAAGTTTAACTTGGTTTAGTAGGTGGTAGGCTCGTCTGGAAATTTTAAACTCATAATCAGAATATTTAAAAGTTAGTGATGCTAATTGTCCCTGTTCTATCTTGCGATCATCTTCGAGAATAATGTGTAGGAAATTCTCCCCATTAAAGGGTAGAAAGTGATAAAACAGATCGGCGAGTTCAGCGATAACCAGGCTGTATTGTACAACGTCCAGCGCTCCTCTCGATAATCCTTCTTGGAAGAAGATAAAGCTGTTAACGGCTTTCGATTTAACTTCTGTAGAGTACATATAATGCCACAATCTAAGATCGTCAGTGATTAAGACCGCATCATTTTTAATGCAGTAGTCAATCTCTTGCGTTAACCACTGGCATTTCATTTCAGTTTCAAAGAATGTTCGCATTTTTTCGGGCATCCCAACTAGTTGTTCCCTATGAGGGAATAACTCTATTAAATCACTTCGTAAAAAATTCCACGCTTCTCTTAATGAAGAGTCTTCTAAAATAATAAGATCTCTTTGAACGGTCCAGAGAAGATGCTCTGAGGCGACGACTTTTTTCCCAAGAGCAGCAAACAGCCCAAGTTGCTTACTTCGGGCTAAATTTAAAAGCGCACTATAATCCAAGACGAAAGTAGTACCATTATCGAAGTTCAATTTTTGCTTTTTAGCAAAGTCATTGTCTAGCTGATTGTACGGTAGCACAAAACTGAAATCAAAGCTTTCTCTTGGAAGTTCCAAAACTTCTGGAAATGATCTGCCAAACATCTTATCTACCATCAAAAAATAGACAGGAACAGGATTTGTTGCCAGCAAATCGCGTTTAGATTCAAAATCTTCCTTAGCATTTTCTAATATATTCTTTATCTCGGGGGAAAGACTACCATCTTCTTCAATGGCCTTGATTGGTTTTAGGATGGTTTCATTAGGAAGATTTTTTTGTAATTCCCAGATGTTATCGAGAAGACGACTTGATTCGCTATTGTCCTTGTAACGAGCTGCGACGGCTCCGTAATGTGATAGAATAGTATTAAATGTCTCGGGATTTTTACTGGCAAAAAATGTTTTTGACTCATTCATCACTCTCAGTGCAGAATTTTTGTCGCCGATAAGGAGGTAGCATTGACTCAGTAACGCCCAGCACTCAAAGTCTTCAGCTTCTTTGGCTTCCTCGGTAATAGATGTCAGAAATTTTATGGCTTGCTCAACAGCGCCGTATTGAAGAAAATTTCTAGCAATTTTTTTTACGCTTTCATAACTACAGTTGTACTTTTTAATAAACTCAGTCGCCAATTCGTAAGCTCTTCGAGAGTTTTTTTGATGTAACTCTAGTGATACATCAGCGAGAAGCTTATTCCTTTTTTCATCGTCCGAAAGAAGTTCAGGTTCGATCTCTCGTGATTGTTCTAAGAGATCTCCAAGCTGTTCTCTTCTTCCCTCGTGCAAAAGAGTGCGGGTGTTATAGATGAAGAACCTGACTTGATTTTTAGCAAATTCTGGCCATGGCCCATTTTCCATAAGAGATAGAGATCTTTCAAAGTGTTCTACAGCTTTTGAAACCATATCTAAATCCTTAAAAATCGGTAAGGGATCGTCTCCGAGATACCCGTAACCTTTTTTCTCTGCTTCATACATCAAAAAACTGCCTTTAAAACGATTCATAGGGGGAGAATCTGGGAAGCTCTTTAACCCAATTTCGACCAGAGCCCCTGCTTTTTGCATAAATTCATCTTCACCAAAATAAACAATTATCGCAGCAACGCAAAGACCTTCGTTTTCGGATACTCTTTTCTCGATATCACTTATTGATTCTAAGATTGCGCGAGCGTCTTTTCTGTTACCAGAGGCATTCAGTGCAAAAATATAGGAGGACAGAAAGTCAGAATTATATGGCTCACTTTCGTAGAGCTGTTTGCCCAAATAGACAGCTTGTTTATATTTTTCAGATAAACCGTTATCGGTTATCACCGATATCAGGTTCCTTTTTGGGGCAGAAAATGTATTGTCAATATCTAAAGCTTTTTCAAGAAGCTCAATTCCTTTTATAATATAAGAATCATCTCCACTTTTTGCAAAGCAAAGTCCTAAATTATTGTAAAGTTTTTTAAGCCGATTACTATCGTTAGATTTTTCTACTTTCTCTTTTAACGTTAAAAGAATTTCCTTGGCTTCGGTATATTTACCCTCGCCGATTAAACGTCGAGCTCTTTGCATTTCGGCGTCGTCAGCTGAGCTAAATGATGTAATAGCTTCTTTCACATCAGCTATCGCGGATTGGGACATTTCTATGCTTTTTTTAACATCTGATTTTATACCAGACAAATTGGTTTCGAGTTGTGAAGAAATATTCTCGATTCCCTCTTTGATTTCGTGTAGGTGTCCACGAAAGTACTCGTTCATTATGCTTTTGCTCGCATGGCATTTAACATCAAGTAGGCGAGCGTCCCAAAAAATAGGTTCGGGTAAACCCAATGCCCTCGCACATTCTTTAACACGATCTTTAATTATGGGCGAGGGCACATCAGCCAAGCAAAACACAATTCCCTCGATGGGAGTAGCAGGTTCTGCGGTGTCAAAAAAATGAATTTTAATTTTATCGAGTTCACCGTTTAGGGTTGTTGACGAGGTTGTTTTATGCCTCTTAGCCTGAAATAAGGTAGATTTGTCTGAAATCTTACCATCGACCACCATCTTTGCCAAAACATCTCTCTTTTTATCGCCCATGCCTCCATATGGCTCAACATTTCGGTAATTACTATCTTCGCTTAGTATCTTTAGAACAAGACTTTCAAATCGGTCGGGAGATAACTGTAGAAAGGGCAATATGCCTTCGCCGAAGGTGGTTGGCTTAGGTTCTTCAATGAGCGTAGTTATCGGAATGCTTAAAGCAGATGCTATTTTTACAATTATTTCTTGGCCCGGATTCTTAGTCATTCCCGTTTCGATTTTTCGTAGAGTGTTGTAATCCACCCCCGCCAGCTCTGAGAGCTTTTGCTGTGTGAAAGACATTTTTTTACGGAATTCAGCTATTCGTAGCCCAAGTATAGACATATGAAATATGGTAATTATTTACTGGTAATATTTTACCACTATTATCCAATTTGTCAAGGGCTTAAACTTTTGCAAGTGTGGATAAGACAAAAAATAGTTTCTAAAGTTATTTAACACATGCAACTGCTAAAAAACTTTGTCTTAGTAGATTGTGTAAAAGATTTGATCGAACCCAATAATTTATCTTTAATAAAACAAAAACTTCACTAAATTTAGTGAAGTTCTCGAATGGTAGCCCCAACGGGGATCGAACCCGTATTTTCGCCGTGAAAGGGCAATGTCCTAACCATTAGACGATGAGGCCAAATATCTTCGCTTATTATATATTAATTATACAAAAAGTCAATAGAAAGATAAGACCACACTTGAATTTTCGCTATAATTTGGCTATAGTATAGCCTTATGATTATATTAGGTATTGAATCATCTTGTGACGACACATCTGTTGCTCTGTTAGACTGTTCTGAAAATGGTTGTTTTGTAATTTCAGAAAAAACCGCTTCTCAAATTGAAATTCATAAAAAATATGGTGGAGTAGTTCCAGAAATTGCCGGACGATTACACGCTGAAAAAATTGTGCCACTTATCGAAGAAATTCTCAAAGACCAACCAAAACCAGAGGTGATTGCCGTAACCGCCGGCCCAGGTCTTATTACTGGATTAATAGTTGGTACAGAAGCGGCTCGAGCATTATCTTTAGCTTGGAATATTCCATTGGTCGCCGTTAACCATTTGGAGGGACATATATATTCGGTCGAGCTAACGCCTAATCAAAAAATTGAATATCCAGCAATTGCATTAGTAGTCAGCGGTGGCCATACTGAAATCACACAAATAAATAATCCAAGTGAATATAAATTACTAGGCCACACAAAAGACGATGCCGCTGGAGAATGTTTTGATAAAGTTGCAAAACTTTTGGATTTACCATATCCAGGTGGTCCACAAATTTCTAAATTGGCCGAAACTGGAAAAACTGATGCAATAATTTTTCCTAGACCAATGATGAAAGATAACAATTTGGATTTTTCTTTTTCGGGATTAAAAACCTCCGCACTTTATTGGTTACAAGCCAACAAATTATCCGCCGACAAAATAATGCCATATGAATTACCCACAGGTGTTTATGGCCAAACACCCAACTCGCCAACACGAGAAGACTTTTGTGCATCATTTGAACAAGCAATTATCGATGTATTAGTTTATAAAACTATTCGTGCCGTCAAAGAAACAAACCCAAAAACACTGATTCTCGCTGGTGGAGTAAGTGCCAACAAAAAACTACGCGAAACACTCACAAAAATAATTACCAAAGAATACCCAGAAACAAAATTTGTCTACCCAGAATTAAAAAACTGCATGGACAACGCCGCCATGATCGCAGTCGCTGGATATTATCAAGCTCAAAAAAATAACTTTACCAATTGGCAGGACATCAAAGCCGACCCAAATTGGCACCTCACAACTTGATTTTAGGATAACAAAAAAAACAGACACTTACAATTGAGCGGGTTATGAGCCGAGGCTCATCCTTTCAGCCTCGCGGCTGAAAAAAGCGAAATGTAAGTGTCTGTTTTTGTTTTTAGCAACACGTTTATTCCCCCAATAATTTTATCACCAGCCGTTTCAAATCTTCATCCGAATAATAATCAATCGCAATCGTCCCCCGTACCCCTTTTGAAGAAATATTCACCTTCGTACCAAGCTCCGCTCTCAATTTATCTTCTAAATAAAGAATATTTGGATCTTTTCGAATCGGACGATTACTCAAAACTTTTTGTTTATTTGCTTCACGCTCAAGATCACGAACTGTTATTTTTTCTCCCAACATCGAAGACAACATATTTAGTTGTTCTTGCGACGAAGCCAGTGAAAGTAGAGCGCGTGCCTGACCAGAATTTATTTTTCCTTCCACTAATGCCGCTTGTACTGGAGCTGGCAAATCCAACAAACGTACCGCGTTAGCAATCGCTGGACGACTCTTGTTTACTCGATCGGCTACTTGTTGTTGAGTAAGATTAAATTCTTCAATTAATCTTTTGTATGCAAATGCTTCTTCGAGTGGATTTAAATTTTCACGTTGAATATTTTCAATCAAAGATACTTCTAATTTTTCTTGGTTCGCCCACTGTTTGATAAGCACCGGCACAGTTGTTAAACCGGCCAACTGCGAAGCACGCCAACGACGCTCGCCGGCAACCAATTCATAACCACCATCAGTTTTTTCAACTACCAGCAAAGGTTGTAGCACACCATGTTCTTTTATTGAGGCGGCCAATTGATCCAACTCTTCTGGTTTAAAATGTTTGCGGGGTTGATTTGGATCTGGAGTGATTTTAGTAACTGGAATAAACCAAATTTTTCCTTCTACTTCAGAAGCATGAGAAGATTGGTTGACCACTTTATTTGTTGGCGTAATCAAAGCGCCTAAACCGCGACCTAAAGACATATTTTATTATTAAACTTTATCAAAAAAATCTAAAATTTCACGTGATAATCTTTCGTAGGCTTTGGCTCCTTTTCCTTTTGGCTCATAGTGAAAGATACTCTTACCAAAACTTGGCGCCTCTGCCAAACGCACCGAACGTGGGATAACCGAACGAAAAATATTATTTGGAAAAAATTTATAAAGATCGTTCATCACTTCCTCAGATAGTTTATTGCGACCATCAAACATAGTTACAACCGCTCCAAGTACACTAAGTTCAGGTTTGATATTTTCTTTAACCAATTCTACTGTTTTTAAAAGTTGTCCTAAACCTTCCAAAGCATAATATTCAGCTTGCACCGGAATTAAAATATGATCCGCCGCAACTAGACCATTTAGGGTCAACATACCGAGAGATGGCGGACAATCAATCAATACATAGTCATAAGCATGTTTTACCTCAGTCAAAAGATCAGACAACTTTCGTTCACGATTCTCCACACTCACCAATTCAACGTTGGCACCAGCCAGATCAGGAGTGGCTGGAATTACACGCAATCCAGCATGAGAAGTATTGGCGATAACATCATGAGCGCGGGCTTGCCCCATCAATGCATGGTAAAGCCCACTTTGTAATTCACGATATTTTATACCCAAACCAGAAGTGGCATTTCCTTGTGGGTCCAAATCTACCAACAACACAAATTTACCGGCCTCCGAAAGGCCAGCTGCTAGGTTCACAGCGGTCGTAGTTTTACCCACACCACCCTTTTGATTAACGACAGAAATGATTACAGACATAAGTTATTTTTACATCGGTTAGTATATCATAAAGTTGACAAAAGATAAAAGATTGGCTATAATTATCTACAAATCAGGAGCCGCGGTGTCGGAATTGGTAGACGAACGGGACTCAAAATCCCGCGATGGCAACATCATGAGAGTTCGATTCTCTCCCGCGGCACAAAATATGCTTCTACGTAAAAAGAGGGAACTGGCTTATGTGATAGGCCTTGCTATTGGAGATGGCAATCTTTCTAATTCCAACAATCGCGCCGTAAGACTGCGAATTACTTGTGATAATAAATATCCAAAACTATTAAATCGCATTTGCAAAATATTACAAAAAATAATGCCGCTTAACAAAGTTTCAATAGTTGTTCGAAATCAAGGGTGTTGTGATGTAAGTTGCTATTCGAATCAATGGGAAGAATTACTTGGTTGGAAAGCAAAGGGCGGACCTAAACATTTACAAAAGGTTAGAATTCCAAAGTGGATTATGGACAGTGAGAAATTTTCTATTCAATGTTTACGTGGATTAATTGAAACGGACGGATCTATTTACTTTGATAGAAAATATAAAATGGTAAATTTTGTCACCATAATTCCAGAACTAGCTAATGACGTGATAATGATTATTAAACGACTAGGTTTTGATGCCAATTTATACATTATAAAAACAAAAAGTGCAGATAAATATACAATACGTTTATCTAAAAGAACCGATGAATTTATAAAAATATTAAAATTATTAAAAAATTAATAAGAAATCGTCCATAATTGAATCAACATGAATTTTTATTCAATCTTAATTTACGAAGCAATCCTAGTCAGCACTTTGCTGCTTGTTTGGGTTATTCGTGATTTGAAACAACCTGGTTTATTTTTAAATCGTTATAAAAAAATATCTTATTTAATTATTACTTTATTAAGTTTAATCATTATTTGCGCCATTGACGCACGTTTTATTGAACGCAATATTATTGTAAAAAATGAATTTGATTTTGTAAGTCCAAATTTAAAATCACCTCTAAAAGTGGTTTTTATATCTGATATACATGTTGGAAAATATAAAAAACTAGCTTGGACGCAAAAAATAGTTAATAATATAAATACCATTCACCCAGATGTAATTTTAATTGGCGGAGATTTTATTTCTAATGAAGGAACATTTGAAGATGAAACAAAATATCTAGAACCATTAAAAGAACTTGCAAACAAATATCCTATTTATTATGTTTTTGGAAATCACGAGTATGGTGTAAGTGGAAATACTGTGAGTGATATCCGACGACAAACTGGTGATCGTTCGGAATTACTTACTAAAAGAATGAACGAACTTGGTATTTCGCTTTTATTAAATCAACTTAAGTGCCCTAAAATCAAAGATGAAACTATCTGCTTATTTGGTATCGATGATATTTGGGGTGCAAGTTTAAATTTTAAAGAATTAAAAAATTGGGATAAAAATATTCCTTTAATTCTCTTAGCCCACAACCCAGATGCAGTTTTGTTTTATCCAAAAGACGAACCACTTCCAACTATTTCTCTAACTGGACATACCCACGGCGGACAAATTCGCTTGCCATTTATCGGCCCCCTTGGCGATGCTAAAATTGTTTTACCAAAAGTATTTTATAAAGGTTTGAATGATTGGCGTGGAATGAAATTATTCACCTCCGTTGGCTTGGGTGAATCCGGCGGACCAATTCGGTTTTGGAATCCACCAGAAATTGCAATTATAAATTTAAAACCACAGAATTAATCTGTGGTTTTAAAATAGCCAAATTAAATTTTTATAATTTATTTTCGCAATGTCGAAATAAACACTTTCTCATTCAAAATTAAATCCAGAGCATCATTGATTGAATTCATCAGAATATCCGCGGCCAAAATTGCTTTGGTATTCACGCCCTCGGCTTGCATTATCGCAATTCCCAGCTTAGCCGCTTTCAAAAAAGAAGCATCAATCAAACCATTACCGATCGCTATACAAGTGGTCGGTTTTAATTTCTTTATTTCTCTCAATTTATCTTGAGCTGTATTAGTTTTGACAAAGACCACTCCTAAATCCTTGGCGATTGCCACAGCTGTTCCTTGTGTATCTCCAGAAAATAAGATTGTTTTAATTCCGAGCGCGTTAATTTGTTTTATACGTTGTTTTACTCCGACCACGATTTTTCCATTCACGCTCACTGTCCCATTTAAATCCAACACAACGGTTTCTATATTGTAGATACCGGCACCTGGAACTTGAATTTTCATAAATTATGGCTTCAAGCGCGAAATAGTGCGTGGGAAAGGAATACATTCGCGGATGTGCTCAACACCAGTAATCCAGCGCACCGCACGTTCTAAACCAATTCCAAATCCTGAATGTGGTACACTGCCATATTTACGCAGATCCGTATACCAAGCATAGTCCGCTTCATTCAAACCTTCGGCTTTGATACGAGCCGTCAATAATTCCACATTATCTTCACGCTGACTACCGCCAATAAGTTCACCGCCACCTTCTGTCGCAATCAAATCATCATTGTAAACTAACTCTGGATTTTCAGCTGAACGTTTCATATAAAATGGCTTAATGCTTTTTGGCCACTTTTCAATAAACACCGGTACCTCAGAATCTTTGGTCAAAAGCCCTTCATCATCATTACCAAGATCTTCACCATATTTAATATCACTACCCATGGCGTTTAGTTTCACAATCGCCTCATCATAAGTATAACGAGTAAATGGTGCGTCGGCTTTTTTAAGATTTTCAATATTACGTTCCAACAAGACTAGTTCATCCATACAATGTTGCAAACAATATTGAACAATATGACGAACCAAACCTTCTTGGATTTTTAAGTTTTCTTCATGCTCCACAAAAGCAGCCTCTGCATCCATCATCCAAAATTCTGTAAGATGACGTTTAGTCTTGCTTTTTTCGGCACGAAACACTGGACCAAAATCATAACAACGTCCCACTGAAGCAATCGCTGCTTCAATATACAAC
>CAYZHG010000105.1:0-20721 GCA_964477455.1 uncultured Gammaproteobacteria bacterium | reverse complement strand
CAATCGATAAACCAATTCACTTACTGAAGTTGCATTGAGATCAATAAAATTTATTTGTCCGTAACGCTCGTTATTGGCGTGGTAATCAATATTAATTATGTTGGTACGATAAAATAGGTCGGTATTATTTAAAAAAGCAGGACCTAATGATTCTAACTCAGATGTCCCCAAAGTAATGATTAAATCATATTTGTAGGCAGACTGAGCGGTGCGTAATTCATCTTTTGTAAGTAATCCATTTTTTGGAGTTAAATAAATAGAAAGCCAGTTATCTTTGATATCATAACTAAGGCTTTCTATTTTCGCGTGAGATACATCTACTTTAATAATTAATTTTTGTAAATGTTCTAACTCTGATTTAACCTTTTTAAGGTTTGATAGGAATCCAAGATTTTTAGATGGTATAAAATTTGGACACGAAATGTCCACTGATTTGTTATTTTTTTCTAAAAACGAAAAAAGAGCCAAAGCCGAAGCGGTAGCATCCGTATTTTCGTGGTTCTTGAAAACTACCAAAACATGTTTGCAGTTTTCAATCTCCTGTTTGATTTGTTGGATTTCATTCAACATAAGTAACTGGTGATATTATCAGTTAAACAAAGGGTTGTCAAGGGTCTTGTCAACTTGCAATTTTATCTCTATTTAGGTAAAATATTAAGGCAATTAAAAAATATAAAAAGCTATGTTAAGCTAAAAAATCTAATAAGTTTCTGCGAAACTTGAAATTTCGTCGAGTTTCGCAAAAAAGAGTGCCTCTTTTTTAACTCAATTCTAGAAATTATGAAAGAATTACCAAAAACCTACGAACCCAAAAAATACGAAGATTCTATCTATAAACGCTGGGAAGATAGTGGTTTTTTTAATCCAGACAATTTATCCGGTGAACCTTTTTCTATCCTTTTTCCACCACCAAACGTGACAGGTGTTTTACATCTCGGTCATGCTTTGGAAAATTCTTTGATGGACACAATGGTGCGTTATCAACGTATGAAAGGTAAAAAAGCACTATTATTACCAGGTACAGACCATGCCGCTGTTGCTACTCAAGCTAAAGTTGAAAAAGATTTGATTAAACAAGGTCATCTTCATCCTCGCGAAGAATATGGCCGTGAAAAATTATTAGATATCATTCGTGAATTTGCCGAGAGTTCCAAGGCTACTATTTTAAATCAAATTAAAAAAATGGGAACTAGCTGTGACTGGTCTCGTTTGGCTTACACTTTTGATGATAAACGTAGTTTAGCGGTAAACATTGTTTTTAAAAAAATGTATGATCATGGTTTGATTTATCGTGGTTATCGAGTAGTGAATTGGTCGGTCAAAGGACAATCTACTTGTTCTGATGATGAACTGGTACATATCGAGCGAGTCGCTAAGATGTATACGTTTAAATATTCTAAAGATTTTCCGCTAGTTATTTCTTCTACTCGTCCTGAAACTAAATTAGGTGATACTGCTGTGGCTGTGAACCCAAAAGACGAACGTTACCAAAAATATATTGGCCAAACTTTTGTAGTTGATGTTGGGGCACAAAAACCATTGAATATAAAAATTATTGCCGATGACGGTGTTGAACTTGAGTTTGGAACTGGAGCTTTGGGTGTAACACCAGCTCACAGTGCGGTTGATTACGAAATGTATATCAAACAAAAAGCTCAAGGAACTCCAATTGATTTAATTCCGGTAATCGGAATAGACGGAAAGATGTTGGCTGCAGCTGGTGACAATTATGTTGGATTAACTGTAATTGAAGCCCGTACAAAATTTGTTGAATGGTTAAAAGAAAATGATTTATTAATAAAAGAGGATGATATAAAACATAACGTCGGTACTTCAGATCGTTTTGGAGATGTGGTTGAAGCTTTACCATTGACCCAATGGTTTGTTGATGTTAATAAAATTATTTCTAGTAAAAATAAGAGTCTTAAAGATTTGATGAAAGAAGCGGTGACCGTAGGTCATAATGGAGATATTAATCATAAAATTAAAATTACTCCAGAGCGTTTTGAAAAAGTTTATTTAAATTGGATAGATAATCTTCGTGATTGGTGTATTTCTCGCCAAATTTGGTGGGGGCATCGCGTGCCAGTATGGTATAAAGGCGAAGAGATTTATTGTGATTTAAAAGCGCCTGAAGGCGAAGGTTGGTCACAAGATGAAGATACTTTGGATACTTGGTTTAGTTCAGGTCTTTGGACTTTTTCGACCTTAGGTTGGCCTGATGATCTTAAGGATGTGAACTCATATCACCCAACTAGTTGGATGCAGATGGGCTATGAAATAATTTTCTTTTGGATGGCCAGAATGATTTTGATGACCACTTATACTGTCGATATTATACCGTTTAAAGAAGTGTACATTCACGGTATGCTACGTGATGAACATGGGAAGAAATTTTCTAAATCAGCCAATAACGGTATTGACCCGCTTGATGCCATTAATGAATATGGATGTGATGCATTGCGTTTGAGTTTGTTATCAGGTATTTCACCTGGAAATGATTCAGCTTTTTATAAAGAAAAAATAGAGGGATCGCGCAATTTCGTTAATAAGCTTTGGAACATTTCTCGTTATGTCTTTTTACAGATTGAAAAAGCTGATAAAAATATTTCAAAACCTCAAGCCAAAACATTGTCTGACAAATGGATTTTGTCTAAATTAGAAACAGTAAAAGCGGAAACGGAAAAACTTTTAGATCGTTCTGATTTTTCTTTGGCGGTTGAAAATTTACGAACTTTTACTTGGACAGATTTTGCTGATTGGTATGTGGAGATCGCCAAAGTTGAGGGTGATAAACAAGTAATTTTGAATTATTTGCTGAATACTATCTTGAAGCTCTGGCATCCATTTATACCGTTTGTAACAGAGCAAATCTGGCAAGAAATATATGAGGATGAAATGTTGATGATAGCAAAGTGGCCAAAGGCCGAAGAAGTGTCTGAAGATATTTCTGAATTTGAAATTATTAAAAACATTATTACTGGTATCCGCACTTTACGAGCAGACAATAAAATTGAACCCGCTAAGAAATTGGACGCAATTATTAGTGCGGGTGAAAAAATAAAACTGATTAATGAGAATTCAATTGTAATTAAAACATTGGCACGTTTGGAAGTATTAGAAATTGTAGGTAAAGCTCAAAAATCAAAAACAGCCACAAGTTTTGTTGAGGGTGGTATGGAGATTTTTGTAGAACTTGCTGGGGCGATCGATCTAGATAAAGAAAAAGAACGCCTGCAAAAAGAATTTGAGTCTTTAACAAAATATATAAATGGTATTGAAACTAAATTGGCGAATGAAGAATTTGTTAAAAACGCACCACCTATTGTTATTGAAAAAGAACGTCAGAAATTGGCAGAGGCACAACTTAAGTTAGATAAGATTGAAATACAGCTTTAATTATCATAATTTTATATTATGTCTGGTGGTGAAACTTCTCAAGACGTGCAAGAGTTGGAAGCAAAAAAAATGGAAGCAAAGAGAGAGCAAGAAAACAGAATAAGTGGAGCGAAAGAATTTTTGGATGTCCTACACTCTCTTAGTGATCACAGCCTGGATGATTCTATGTTTCCGCAAATTAAGCAGGTTGTTAAAGAGAACGATTTAAACAAACCGGAAGGACAAGAGATAATAAAAAAAATATTGTTAAATAATGCTAATAAAATTAAAAAAATAATAGGTTTTGCTGAAGACAAAGATTCTGGGCAGAAGCGAACCACTGGGTTGTTTGATTTTTTGAAGCATTATAAAAAAACGGACGCTCGCTTAAAACATGATTTAGATAATATTTTTGTAACAGTACGTGCTAATTTATCTTTATTTTTATATTTTGCTAAAAACGGACAAGACATAGATGTCGATAGTTTGGATAGAGTATTGATAAAATGGGATCGTTGCTTGGTGGGTGTGGAAGATATACTTTTACGCATTATATCTGAAACTGAAGTGGTGCCTGAATATAATTCTGGATTAAACATTGAGACGATTGGTGGGGCAATAAATTATTTCGCAAATGATGAATTGGCTAAAATAATTTTATTTTCGAAAGAACCTGATTCCGCTTATAAAAAAATAAAATACAAAGAATTTGAATCCGTTGGCTTAGAGGAATGGGACAAAATAAAAGAAGAATTAGGCGATAGACAAATTGCTGGCAATGATGGTTTAGTAGGAAATTTTATTTTAAATGCTTTGAGAAATTCGCTAAAAGATCGAGTAGAGTCAGATCATATTAATTTATCTGTGAGTATTAAAGGTGGTTGGTTTGTGATGAGGGTGCAAGATGACGGAAAAGGTATTCCATCAAAATTTTTACAAAAAGGATATACAGAAAAAGACGAAACGACTGGTGAAGAAAAAGAAATTTACATATTCCACGAAGGAGCGTCTGGGACAGGAAGTAGTGGAATTGGTTTGGCTGATTTTGATACACGACTAGCTTCTGTTGGCGGCGAACTGTATGTAGTTAGTAAACCAAAATATGCAAAAGAAGATGGGTTGGTTCGTTTTCAATATGGATCAACACCAGAAAAAGCGAACGAAGTTGAATTTGATCAAAATTTAGAACATGGCACAGTTTTTGAAATACGTTTACCAATTACTCAAAAACAAAAATAAATTATATATTTATGACAATTACCGACACACAAAAAATTCAGGAGTTACTTGATCGCGGGGTAGAAAATATTTACCCAAAGAAGGAATTTTTGGAGGCACGTTTAAAAGAGGGTCAGCAATTAACTCTTTATACTGGCTATGATCCAACGGCGCCTACTTTACACATAGGCCATGCTATCACCATGATGAAATTACGCCAGTTTCAAGATCTGGGGCATAAGGTGATAATGTTAATTGGAGATTTCACTGGAATGATAGGTGATCCAACTGATAAATCTTCGGCGCGCGTTCAGCTGACTCATGAACAAGTATTAGAAAATTGTAAAAATTATCAAAAACAAGCGAGTACAATTTTAAATTTTGAAGGAGAAAATCCAGTAGAATTAAAATACAATGGGCAGTGGCTTTCTAAAATGAATTTTGCTGATATTTTAAATTTAACTTCGCATTTTACGGTTGATCGTCTGATGGAGCGCGATATGTTTGCCAAAAGAAAAGAAGAAAATAAGCCAATATTTTTGCATGAGTTTATGTATCCTGTGATGCAGGCTTATGACAGTGTCGCTATGGACGTAGATGGTGAAGTTGGTGGTAATGATCAAACTTATAATATGTTGGCGGGACGTGATTTGATGAAAGATTTAAAAAATAAAGAAAAATTTGTTTTGACCACAAAACTATTGGTTGATAGTTCTGGCAAAAAAATGGGTAAGAGTGAAGGCAATATGATTGCGCTAGACGATTCACCTGAAGATATGTTTGGAAAGGTGATGAGTTGGACCGATAGTATGATTTTAAAAGGTTTTGAATTATGCACTAAATTGCCAATGGACGAAGTCGTACAAATTGAGACAGATATGAAAAACGGTATTAATCCGCGTGATATTAAATTACGTTTGGCTGGAGAAATAGTAAAAACATTTTTGGGAGAAAATTCTGCACAAAAAGCGCAAGAATATTTTGTGACTACTTTTAGTAAAAAAGAACAGCCAGATGAGATGCCAGAAATTGAATTTAAAAAGTTGAGTAGAGGTTTTATTATTGAATTATTAGTTGAATCTGGTGTTGTAAATACTACATCAGAAGCTAGAAGGGTGATTAGAGAGGGTGGTGTAAAAATAAATAATATTAGAATTGATAACATACATGTTGAAATAAAACCTGGCGATGTTGTGCAAAAAGGTAGCCGCTGGTTTGTAAAAGTTAAATAATTATTTTATGACTGCTTCTGAATTTATTATAAAATCATTGCAAATCGCTGGTGTAAAAGGTGATATCAAATTATCGTCTGTACCAAAGCCAGAAATGGGGGATTTGGCGTTTGGTTGTTTTGATCTCAGTAAAACACAGGGAAAAAGTCCCGTGGAATGTGCAAAAGAATTGGTGGTTCAATTAGATTCCCGTTTGCACGGGAATGACAGCGTAGTGGAAAAGGTGGTAGCTTTTGGTCCCTATGTAAATTTTTATTTAAACCCAGGCCAAATTGCTAAACAAATAATTACTGATATTCAAAAACAAGGTAAAAAATACGGATTTAACAATTCACAAAAAGGTAAAAAAGTAATTGTAGAATACCCTAGTAATAATACTCACAAAGAACTTCATATTGGTCATTTGCGCAATATTTGTTTGGGTAATGCACTGACAAATATTTTATCGGCAAACGGCATGTCGGTTAATAGAATAAATTATCTCAATGATTTTGGAGCACATGTTGCTAAGTGTCTTTGGGGTTTACAAAAATTTCATAGAGGCGAACAACCACCAAAAGGACAGGAACAAAAATGGCTCGGTGAAATTTATGCGCAATCTAGTAAATATTTAGAAGAGCATCCAGAACTCAAAGAAGAATCTTTTGAATTGCAGAAAAAAATAGAAGCACGCGATAAAAGTATTTGGCCATTATTTAAAAAAACTAGAACATGGAGTATCAAAGGTTTTGAAAAAGCGTTTAAGGAGTTGGGTTTAAAATTGGAATATACTTTTTATGAACAAGATGTAAAAGATAATGGACAAAAAATTGTAGACGAACTATTAAAAAAAGACATTGCGACCGTGGGTGAGGGTGGGGCGATTATTTTGGATTTAACCGCAGAAAATTTGGATATTGCTTTGTTGCGCAAAAGCAATGGTTCTGGCTTGTATCTTACTAGTGATTTGGGTTTGGCGGTGGCTAAAAATAAAAAATATAAAAATATTTCCGAAAGTATTACTTTGACTGGCAGTGAACAAAATTTTTATTTTAAGCAGTTATTTAAAATATTACAAAAGGCAGGTTACCATTATAAAATGACTCATATTGGATATGGTCTCGTAATGTTGCCAGAAGGAAAAATGTCGTCACGAACCGGTAAGGTAGTTTTGTATGATGATGTTCGTGATTTGGTTTATTCTAAAGTGTTTGAAGAGACAACAAAGCGACATTCAGATTGGAGTAAAAAGAAAATAGCCGACAGTTCACTAAAAATTGCATTAGCAGCCATTAAATTTGAATTTTTGAAACACGAAGCCAATAAAACAATAGTTTTTGATGCGGCCATGGCCACTAAATTTGAAGGTTTTACTGGGCCATATATTTTATATATGGTGGCTCGTATCAATAGTATGTTGCGTAAAGTAAAAATAAAAAAGTCCGCTATAGATTTTAGTTTGCTCAAAGAGTCTGAAGAAAAAGAATTGGTATTGATGCTTGGTGAATATGGTGAAGTATTGAAAAAGTCATTTGATAATTACAATCCTTCGGTTTTAACAAAATATAGCTTTGATGTCGCTCAAGCCTTTAGTAATTTTTATGCTAAGCACAGTGTTTTGAATAATGAAAACAAAGTATTGATTAATGCACGTTTAGCGTTGTGTGATGCTACAAAACAAGTATTGGAAAACTGTCTATTAATGTTGTCTATCGAGCCGGTAGATGTAATGTAAATTATGTTTTATCAAAAAGTATTACGTCCAATTTTGTTCAAAACTGACCCAGAAAAGATTCACCATTTGGTCATTGCTGGATTGGCTATTGCTAGTAGTATAAAACCTATTTACAAAGTAGTCAGAGAATTTTTAAATGTTAACGACCCGATATTATCAACAAAAATAGGTAGAGTTGTTTTAAAAAATCCAATTGGTTTGGCTGCTGGTTTTGATAAAAATATTTCCGCTCCATTAGCTTATTCCATGCTTGGATTTGGTCATGAAGAACTTGGTTCCATCACTTTTAGTGAGCAAGCCGGCAACTCTAAGCCACGCCTTTGGCGTATTCCAAAGGATAAAGGGTTGATCGTTTATTATGGTTTGGCAAATTGTGGAGTTGATAAGGTTGTAGAAAAACTTAAAAACATAAACAATCACCCCATACCTTTTGGTGTTAGTATTGCTCCAACGACAGGATTGTTGTTGGAGCAGATGGCCGATGACTATGTGTCTAGTTTTGAAAAACTAGTTTCTTTTGCAGATTATATTACTCTAAATGTGAGTTGCCCAAATGTGGCGAATTTCGATATGTTTGCGCAAGTTTCTTTTATCGAGGAATTGATTGAAAAAATTAATATTTCAAAAAATAAACTCAATTCCACTATTGATATTTTTGTTAAAATTGGTCCAGATATGACATTGGATCAGTACGATGAAATTATAAAGATTTGTATCCAAAATAATATCACAGCAATCATTTCAACTAATTTGGTAAAAAATCGTTCTAACATTGCACCTCTTAGTAGTGTGGCAGAGTTAAGCCACCCCGGTGGAATTTCTGGTAAATTGGTCGGTGATAAAAATTTAGAAATTATTAAATATTTATATCGTCGCGCCAATGGTAAAATAAAAATTATTGGTGTGGGAGGAATTTTTTCTGCGGAAGATGCTTATAAAAAAATTAAAGCTGGCGCAAGTGCTTTGCAATTGATTACCGGTTTTATTTATGGGGGACCAGTGACTATAAAAAAAATTAATGAAGGATTGATAGATTTGATAAAAAAGGATGGATATAAAAATATCAGTGAAGCGGTTGGAAAGGAAGCTTAGATAAATAATATGATGTCAAATCTAGAACAAATATCTTTATCATTGCCCGTTGCCGATGAAAGTTATGATTGGCAGGGTGTTAAATTTGATATTTATTTGGCCAAGAAATTTTATTCTGAGCAGTGGGAAAATGAACCATTGCGGGCTTTAGTTTTAAAATGTCGTGAATCTTTTCATCGCTATGGAAAAGTTGCGGTAGAAGATGGCTATGACAATAAATCTTTGGTTAGTATTGTTGGTGTTAGTTATTTAGTTGACGAACGTTTGGTAAAAGAGTGGCTAACAATTAGGTTGGTTCCAGCTCAGGGTGAACCGGTGTTGTCGGAAGATTTACAGGTGGAGTTTTTGGATCAGAAAAAATTGTTTGATTTGATTAAAGAAAAGTTGTTTTATAATCAAGAAAATTCTGCACAAAGATTGTTTACTATTTCCAGATTTTGCGGTATTGCTCCATATTATCAAGATAATTTTCAGCCAGTTTCAGATCAAAAGAAGATAAAATTTACTGCACTTAGTTTTGTTTTGTTGTGTAAATTTTCTTTAAAATTTATTGATTTGACAGATAAACATGTTTATATCACAGCCATGTTCCATCATAATATTTTTGAGCGTGTGATTTATTTAAAACACAATGATCAACAGGCTTACTTGGAACTGCCTGATACGCATGAAACTCTGTCGGTTAATCCTGAAAGTCTTAGATCTTTTTTTCCTGGTGATGTGGTATTTCGTCATCCTACTTATTTTTTTAAAATCAAAGAATTGATTTTATGGGTTAAAAAAATGTTGGCTGAAGGAAAAATAAATAGTGATACTTTGCAATTATTTTTGAAAACAGAAATTGATTGGGACAATGCACAACGACAATTGTTGGACAATAAACTGGCACTTGTTAATCAGCTGTCGTCGCTAGGCGACTTGTTGAGTGGTGATGAGTTGTTGGCAAATAGCTCCTGCAATCGCAAACAATTACGTCAATTATTGGAAGAAGAAGTGCCTAAATCATTAATATTAAAATTAATATATCAATCGGATTTGGAGAGAAGAGTCGAAAAGTTTTTGACTGATTTAAATTTTTTTAATAAATATGAATAATAATATATTGAAACAAAAACCATTTGTATTTAATGCAAAGGAAGCAATCATAAATGGTCATTTGAAAAAAAAGGAAGATGGTGTGGTAGATTTTTATTATGAAGATAGTTGGTTATCAATATCACCAGAAAATCAGTTTGATTTGACCGCCGCAACAATTTTTGGATTAAATGAACGCCTTACTTTGGCGGCAATTTCTCCCTTGATAGATGAAACTGGTTTAACTTTGCGCGAAAAATTTAATGAGGAATGGGAAGTTTATAGTTTGGCAATTGAGAATGATGATTTATTGGGATATGGTTATTTCGTTTATTATCCAGACAAAAATCATTTAGTGCATTTTTGTGATCCGTATTGGCATAAGGTAGTATCTGTGGCTAGTAGTTCGACCTTGTTAACCGACCCAGAATTTAAATTAAAATGGCGTGAGGTTCGTGAAATTTTTGCCAAAACCGTGGTTGGTGTGGCAGGTTGTAGTGTGGGTAGTAACATTATCCATAATATTATGATGGATATGCGACCAGATAATATTAAGATTGCTGATAAGGTTCCATATAAGATGGAAAATATAAATCGTGTGCGGTTGGGTTATTGGGATATGGTAAAGAGCAACGCGGCGCGTATGAGTTTATTGGACGTTGGTTTAAAAAATAAAGCCCACGTAATTGCCGATCAAATTTATAGCATAGACCCGTTCACAAATGTTTTTGTATATGACGAAGGTTTGAATCAAGGTAATATCACTAAATTTTTTGACGGGGATGAATCAGAACCAAAGATGGATATTATAATTGAAGAAATTGATGATCCTCAGAGCAAATTGTTTATACGACAAGAAGCTAGAAAGCGACGTTTGCCACTGATAATGGCGAGTGATATGGGTTCAATTGTTCAAGTGGAAGTTTCGCGCTATGATTTAGACGAAAATTTACCTTTGACCTTTGGTGTTAGTGATCAGGAGTTGATAACGGCAGTTGAGACTTTTTCTCAAAGCGGTACAGATCGTAAAGTATTTTTTAATTTTGTGGATACTCTGATTGGTACTGATTATCGTCGAGATGAGCTGTTGCGAATAATGGAAGAAAGATGTGAAATACCAACTTCAACGATTATCCCTCAATTAGGATCGACAGCGGCGGCTTCAGGAGCAATTGTAGCGGAGTTGGTCGCCAGAATTCGTCTTGGGTACAATTATCCAAAACGTTTTTCTTTCAATAAAAAAACATTAGAAGTAAAAATATATTAATTGTCGATGATCACTTTTTCAAGTGGCCAACGAGGAGAATGAGGGCGTTGTGCGTCCTCATTTCTTTTTATATAACCCATTCTAAAAAGAGAAAGTATTCGTCGGCTCGTTCCTAAAAAAGACATTGAAAATAGTTTGTTGATTAGTGAAACTTCTGTAATGCCTGCGTGCATTGTAAACACAATTCCGTGGGCGGTTAATTTTAAGAAAATCTTTTCTACAATTTCACCAGCGGCAATCCAATTTTCGACATTATCATCGGTGGCAGTTAAAAAACAAATTGTCGGTGATTTCTCAATACCAATTTTTCCACCCGTCGAAAATTTTAAACCATCGGCTGGATTTAATGGAATTTCGCCGATTAAACCGTCGTGTAATCGCTTTGCTTCATCATCGCCAAGACCAAAACCAATACCAGGCATACCTACGAAACTAGCAGAATCATTTGGTAATAGCCATTCACCCAATTCACGACTAAATTTTTTAGAATTAATAACAAAATTATCGGCCTGTCCTTGAAATTCACTTATTGTTAGACGTCGCAAGCGATCTGAAACAAGATGGATTTTAATTTGGTCATTATTTAAAGCGTCGATTTCATCTAATAAGTTTGGTGGTATTTCCGAACTTTCCAAATATTCAGCACGAGTTACTTTTCTATTAAATATAGCTTGATAAACCTCAGCCAAATTTTCGTTTGGAGCATCTAACTCTATTTTTATTTTTAATAATGGGATCAGTCCGGAGTTGTCGTCTGTTGGTTTAAATATTTGTTTGTCGTTATTTAAGAGTGTTGTTTCGATTTTATAACCCAAATAGTTCGCGGCTGTTTTCAGGTTTGCTAGAGCACACCCGACACTGATCACTGTCTGTCTACCATTAACGTCTGAGGCAGGTAAGATAAACTCTTTAATAATGTTAATGACTATCTCCAGTTGATCAGGTTTTATTTCAAAACGCCAAGGTTGAGTATTGTGTGAGCTAGGGGCCAAGTGAGCCATCAAACACAAATATTCTAGCTGTTCTGTTGGTAAAAGTTTTTTGAATTCATCGATTTTCAGGGGAGTAGTTTCCCAAACAGCATAGTTGCTACCAGTATAATCTATCATAATTGTCTGGTGATTAGGCTAAAATTAGTGTATAATATTATTACGTTTACATTATAACAGCCGATTTATTTTAATACAATATGTTTAATTTTGACACACAAGATTTTGAAGTTATTTTAAGTTTGATTACTTTTTTTGCTTCTACCACATTGGGTATTTTAACCTTTGTAAAAGATCCAAAAAGTTGGACAAATCGTTTTTTCGGTATTTTGGCATTTTTGGTAAATGCGTATATAGTCGTTAATTTTTTATCACTTCATCCGCCTCACAACACACCGGAAAGTCAGTTGTTTTGGATTAGAATCGTAATGTTCGTTTGTTCATTTATTGGACCAACGTTATTATTGTTGGTATTAAGTTTTCCAGGACGTTTGTTTGCATTAAAGAAAAAATTTTTTATTCCGTTGTTTTCGTTAATGGTCTTGTCAGCGTCGGCTTCGTTATCTCCCTTTGTTTTTAGTTCATTAGAATATCCAAATGGTAATCCTGTTCCTGTTCCTGGACCTGGAATTGTTATTTTTTTGCTTGATTTTGTTGGTTTATTTATAACGAGTTTTGGGGTTTTGATTTACAAATATCGCAAGGCGTTTGACCAAGAAAAAGCGAGGTTGTTGCTGTTTTTGTTGGGAGTGTTGTTCACTTTTACTTTCATGGGCTTGTTTACCGTAATTGCGGTTGTGATTTTCAAAACATCATCGGGAGTATTCTTAGGGCCAATATCATTTGTTATTTTATCTTCATTTGTGGCGTTTGCTATTATTAAGCTCAGATTATTTAATATTAAAATAATTACCACCAAAGTTTTGATTTCAATTTTGTGGATCCTCTTTTTCTCTCGCATTTTTATTTATGAGTCAATGCAACAATTTGTCATTGATGTGGTTTTGTTTTTAGTAGTATTTGTTTTTGGTATCGGTCTATCTCGAAGTGTAGAGCGTGAAGTAAAACAAAAAGAAGAAGCGACCTATATGGCCGAATCACTAGAAGTAGCAAATTTTCAATTGCAAGAATTAGATAAACAAAAAACTGAATTTTTATCCATCGCTTCTCATCAGTTGCGTACTCCATTATCTATTTTAAAAGGTTATATTGAACTTATTAAAGATGGTGGTTATGGAAAAGTTACCAAAGATACCATAAAAATATTGGGCAATATGGACGATAGTAATGAGCACCTTATTAAATTGGTAGATGATTTTTTAAATATTTCACGTATTGAACAAGGAAGGGTAAAATACAATTTTGCAGATTTTGATGTCACTCATATGATTGATGGGGTGGTGTTTGAATTAGATAAGCGAGCGCAGGACAAAGGTTTACAATTGAAGTGGACAGAAAAAAATTCCCATAATATTGTTGGTGATGAAGAGAAAATTCGTCATGTTATTTTTAATTTTATTGATAACGCAATTAAATATACGGATGATGGAAATATTTTGGTGAACATAGGGTTAGATGCTGGTGGTTTAAAAATTACGGTTAACGATCATGGTTTTGGTTTTGATAGAGTAGACGAAGCCAATTTTTTTCAAAAGTTCTATCGTGGAGAAAATGTTAAAAATACCAATGTTACTGGAACTGGCTTAGGCTTATTTGTCTGTAAAAAATTTATTGAAGCTCACGGAGGAAAAGTTTGGGCGCGTAGTCCTGGTCTAGGCAAAGGTAGTGAATTTGGCTTTTGGTTGCCTTTAAAACCGCCAGCTTCAGTCAGTGGAGCTGTATAATCTCAAATAGTTGTTTTTTTCTATAAAATATTGTAAAATAAAAGTAATAAATATTAATCTTATTTCCTATGATTTTTCAAAAATCCACTCCAAAAAATACTGTAGATGAAGAAATGACTCAATTTGATGCTCCTGCTGATGCGGAACGAGTGGATGAAATCGAAACTGTGGTGGGTCCGTCCGTGAATGTGGAAGGTGATTTTGCATCTGAAGGAAACATAATAATTAAAGGTACAGTGTCTGGTAGCGTACATACCAGCAGATTTTTATTTGTAGAACAAGGTGCCAAAATTATGGCTAATGTTCGTGCTGGGACTGCTAAAATTTCTGGTGAAGTTAAAGGTAACTTAAAAATTCGTGAAACAATTGAACTCACTTCTACTGCCAAAATTTTAGGTGATATTGAATGTCGAGTTTTGTCTGTTGAGCCAGGCGCTTTATTGTTTGGAAAAATTTCAATGCCTGGAATAGAGGGGGCAGAAACTAGAAGTACAAAACCACGAAATTCTCGTCGTGCAGATGAATCGACTGAAGCTGGAGAATAGTTAAAATTGCTTTTGCAATTTCCTAATTTCCTAATGCGGTAGAAATGTATGTATATTTATCTTTATGACAATTTTTTGCGACAAAAAAAATATGATTCGATAATCAAATCCGTGGAAGTGCGTTTGACTGATTATGGTATCGCTGGAAAAATTTTACGTCTTAACAATTTTATCGATCCAAAACAAATTATTGATGATGAAATTAAGCGTGGTGCTAAAACTGTAGTGATTGTAGGTAATGATGCTACCTTTGGGTATGTTTTATCGCGCGCCGCTACCTGTGATTGTAATTTTGGTTTTTTACCAATCGGCCCCGATAATACAATTTCTGAGGTGTTGGGTATTCCGGTTGGCGTCGAAGCTTGTGATGTGCTTTCCAAAAGACGCAAAGAAAGCCTCGATGTTGGTTGGATGAATAATCGTTATTTTGTTTCTAAGCTCCATATTTTGCCGGCTAAACTAAAGGTAGTCTATGATGAAAGATTTTCAGTGACGGCCAATGATAAAATGGAGATGGTCGTCTGTAATTTACAACCATACTACTGGAAGAAGGAAACAAAAGACACTGCCCAACAAGTTGTCCATCCACAGGACGGAAAGTTGGAGGCGTTTTTGCGACCATTGACAAAGCAGGGGTGGTGGGGCTATAAATATGAGGACCCTAGTGTCTTTCCTTTTGAAGAAATGGAGATTACCTCTGATTCACCTTTTACAGTTGAAGCAGACGGCAAAGTATCCAAAGAGGTAAAAGTTAAGATAAAATTGGCACACGGTAAAGTCGATATGATTGTAGGTAGAAATAGAAAGTTTTAGCAGTTGCGCCCAGGTGGCGAAATGGTAGACGCACAGCCTTGAGGTGGCTGCGACCGCAAGGTCATGGAAGTTCAACTCTTCTCCTGGGCACTTAAAAATATTAAATATGCGTTATTTTATTGGAGCCTTTATCGTGTTAATTGGTTGTCTGCTAATTTTGAAAACCGAATGGTTTTTAGAGAATTTTGGCGCGATTGGTTGGGCGGAAGAAAATTTGGGAACCAGTGGTGGTAGTCGCTTGATGTACAAATTGATTGGGTTGCTGGGAATTTTTATTGGGTTTTTGCTAATTACCAATATGTTTCAAGGATTTATAATGGGAACTCTCGGTAAAATATTTATAAGATAATAAATATGCCACACTCAGGGCGTGCATTAATAGATCCAATTAGAATATTTTCTAAAGTTGGATTGACTAAAGGAATGAAAGTTTCTGATATGGGCTGTGGCCGTACTGGACATTTTGTTTTTTCTGCGGCTAGAATAGTTGGAGAAACTGGGATTGTTTATGCGGTAGATATCTTAAAGGATGTTTTGAATGCCATTAATAGTCGCATTAGAACTCAAGCATTAAATAATATTCAAGTAATTTGGTCGGATATAGAAGCGGTCAACAAAACTCCGATTCCACCAAAAAGTTTGGATATGTGCTTTTTTATGAATGTGATATCAGGAGTAAAAAATAAACAAGCGGCGCTAACAGAATCAGTTAGATTATTGAAAGAAGACGGTCAAATTGTAATAGTGGATTGGTCAAAAAAATTGGCCACCTTAGGACCATCTGATGATGGGCTTGTCGATCCAAAAAAATTAATCGAAGTGGCTACAACCTGTGGTTTGAAATTAGTTCAAAATATATTAGTCAGTGATTATCATTATTGTTTGATATTTAAAAAAATATAATTTATGCAAATTCAGAATATTCTAAAGACTTCATATTGGTTTTATCAGCCTTTTATCGCCGTTGGGGGAGTAAAATGGTTTTGGATTGTAGGCTTTTTGGCATTGGTGTTAGCCGGTTTTATTGGGAAAATAGTTCGAATTTATTGTAAAAAAATCGATCAAGGAACACAAGAGGTTTTACGTCGTGCTGGGAATTTATTAATAACTACAGGGTTGCTTGGATTGCTATGGATGTTTTTTAGACAACAGCAGGTGGCCTTTTTAGCTTGGCGTTTTTGGTTGGTACTTTGGATTGGGCTATTTGTCTGGTGGGGTTACAAAGTAATTTATTATGCAATCAAACGTTTGCCAATGATCAGTAGTGAACAAGCAAAAAAGAATTTGATGAATAAGTACATGCCAAAAAGTAAATAATATGGACTCTGGGAGGGGTAAAAAGATCGGAAAGTGGGGAGAAGATCAAGCCTGTGCCTTTTTAATTCGGCATGGGTTTTTTATTAAGGAAAGAAATTATTTTTCGACGGTTGGAGAGTTGGATATAGTCGCACAAAAAGGAGGAGATTATTATTTTGTGGAAGTTAAAACACGGGCAGATGGCGAATTAGCGAGTGATTTGGCAATTACACCAGCTAAAAAATACAAAATGGAAAAAACAGTGCAAAAATACTGTTATCAGCGTAGTGTGCCAGAAACTGGCATTGTGTTGGCAGGTTTATTGGTTGTTTATAATCGTTTATCACAGAAAGCAGTCTTTCATTATGCAATTTTTAGCTAAATATTGACAATTTTACTAAAATTCATTAAAATTAAGCCTAATTAAGTTTTAAATGAAAAAACTATGAATTTACCACAAAAAGAACGGTCATTTGTTGCGATTAAGCCAGATGGCGTGCAAAGATCATTGATTGGCGATATTATCAAACGTTTTGAACGCACTGGTTTGAAATTGGTTGGCTTGAAATTGATGATGGCTAGCGAAGAAAAATGTTGGACCCACTACAATAAAGATGATAAATGGTACGAGGAAAAGGGAGCAAATGTAGTAAAAAACAGAACAGCCGCAGGATTGCCAGTAGATAAACCAGCAATTGAATATGGACGTGATATTATCGGTGCGTTGGTCAAATTTATGACTTGCAGTCCAGTAGTTGCGATGGTTTGGGAAGGAAATCAAGCGGTTGGAATTGTAAAAAAACTTGTGGGAGGAACTGAGCCAACTAGCTCTGATGTTGGTACAATTCGCGGTGATCTCACATTGGATTCTTATGAATTAGCCAACTTGGCTAGTCGTGCCGTTCGCAATTTGATCCACTGTTCAGACAAACCAGAAGAGGCTCAACGTGAAATTGAAATCTGGTTTGATGAAAAAGATTTAGTAAACTATCGTTTGGTACAAGAACAAATTTTGTATGATGTAAATATCGATGGTTTGTTGGAATAATAATATATAATATTAAAGCCCTCGAAATTCGAGGGCTTTTTTTGACAGATTGTATTGGTTTGATATAATAAAGATGTTTCGGTTAAGCGGCAAAAAATGTTCTACAATTTTTTAATGTTGGATGGCCAATATTTGTTTACCCCGTGGGGTAAACGTGCGGTCAACCACCCTACAAGTTAGGGACATTAAGCCCTTAGCCGCAAACATAAAACCCTCGAATTATCGAGGGTTTTATGTTTTTTAAGTCTACTTAATTATATTTTGGTTTTAAACAAATTTATAATTTCATCCTGTCCTCTATAGCAACTTGCCCCATCCCAGTAAAATGGTACACCCATACCTTCTTGAGTGCTCAATCCACACTGTTTCCAAATTTGCGTCATCAGTCTAGCGTTGTTTTGGTTACTCCAAATTTCTTTAGTATCAAATTTAATTTTATTTCTGACGTCGTTGGCAACGATGAAATCTTCCACCACTTTGCAATGAGGGCAACCATCACCAAAAAATAAAATAGCTTCTTTTGGAATTCCAGCAACTTTGCTAGGCAAAAATATCAACCACAGGGCAAAAATTACGATAACCAATGTAATAAAATAAGGAAGTAATTTACGCATAAATATTTAAATTAATAACTAATGAATTATAGCTTGATTTGTAAAATTTGGCAATAAAAAAATCCTCCCAAAGTAGGAAGGATTTTGAAGGATATTATGCGTTCTTGGAAGCGGTACGGCGACAAGAAGAACATGCCTTAACTTTCTCAGTTCCAACCAAAAGAGGCTGAAGATTTGGGTGTTGACGGCGAGGTACACGGCGTTTACTGTGACTAACATGGTTGGCGCGAGCACTAGTTTTTCCGCAAACAGAACATAATTTACTCATAAGATTGATTGTTTATAGGTAATAGGATATAATTGACAAAGCAAAATGATTCTAACGAATCGTAATTGCGTCAAGTCTCACAAAATCAAAATAAATTTTGTTTTTGACTTAACTTTAGCAATTATAGTCAATTGCAAGCTTTTTGTCAAGAGAAAGCCTAATTTAAACCAATATGGATATTATTTCTTTGTTATTTTACTTTATAGTCATCATTCCGTCTGCAATTATCCATGAATATGCTCACGGCTGGATGGCCTATCAACTTGGTGATCCGACTGCCAAATACGCTGGGAGACTCACTGTTGACCCAAGAGCGCATATTGATAAATGGGGTACCATTATCCTTCCTATCGGTTTGACGGTCCTAAATATGATTACTGGCGGAAGTTTCTTTTTTGCCTATGCCAAACCGGTTCCATATAACCCTTACAATTTAAAAGATCAAAAATGGGGGCCAGCTTTGGTAGCCGTTGCCGGGCCATTGGCCAATCTATTATTAGCCACTTGTTTTGCAGTTTTGTATAGGTTGATGCCAAATAGTTTGTTTGCCGAATTTTTTGTTATTATTGTTTCTGCAAATATTGGTCTGATGGTTTTTAATTTATTACCAATCCCACCTTTAGATGGCTCAAAAATTCTATTTGCACTTCTTCCGGATTCCGCTCACAACGTTCGTGTCGTTTTAGAGCGGTATGGTATGTTTATATTAATATTTTTTATTCTATATTTGCCTGGACTCGTTAGTCCGCTTGTTCATAATATAATCAGGTTGCTATTGATTAGCTAATTATGTTGCCAATATTAACCGTCTCTGAATTTATTGAACAAATCAATGGAATTATTGCCGGTGAATTTATTGTTGAAGGCGAAGTGTCACAATATAAAATTTCTCAAGGTAAATGGATATTTTTTGATCTCAAAGATGATAAGGCAGTAGTAAATTGTTTTGCTACTGTTTTTAATTTGTCTCAACCACTCGAAGATGGAATGAAAATTCGAATTGTTGGCTATCCCAAGATTCACGACAAAAGTGGGCGTTTTAGTGTAACGGTACAAAAAGTAGAATTAGTTGGAGAAGGCAGTTTAAAAAAAGCATATTTACTTTTAAAAAAGAAATTGGACGAAGAAGGTTTGTTTAATACTGAGAGAAAAAGAAAATTACCAGAGTTGCCTGCTAAGATTGGAGTAATTGCTTCACGCGATAGTGCGGCCTTTGGAGATTTTGTGCGAATTTTAAATAATCGTTGGGCGGGGGTAGAAATAAATTTGTTAAATGTATCGGTGCAAGGAGAGCAGGCGGTAAATGAAATTACCGAGGCTTTTAGTTATTTTAATACACAAAATACTGATTGTGATGTTTTGGTTTTAATTCGTGGTGGTGGGTCATTAGAGGATTTGGCAGCATTTAATAACGAGTTGGTAGTGCGAGCCGTATATGGTAGTAAAATTCCCGTAGTGTGTGGTGTAGGGCATGAACGCGACGAGTCATTGTCTGATTTTGTGGCTGATAGGCGCGCTTCTACCCCATCAAATGCGGCGGAAATTGTAGTGCCAGATAAACGGGATTTTATTTCAGGCTTGGATTATTCCATTGAACATATTTACAACACTTTAAGTCACAAAATAACCAAACAGCGTCGTAGTGTAGAACAATATCTTTATACCATTTCATCAATTTTAGAATCACCACTACAAAAATGTCGCAATTTAATGGAGAATTTTAAACATACGCAACTAGTTCTGCAAACCACTTTATCTAGACGCAAAGAATTTATATTTTCGGCTGAAAGATTATTTAAAAATGTTGATCCAAAGCGCGTTTTACAGCGGGGTTATAGTATTGTTCGAAATTTTGAGGGCACGATTGTGCGAGGAGCCAAGCAGGTGGACGCAGGCGATGAACTTATGATAGAATTTGGACAAGATAATATCATGGCGGAGGTAATAAATCCACAAAATAAAAAAGCTAAACAAACTAAATTATTATAATATGTCAGTAGATAAAAAGATTAATTTTTCTAAAGCTTATCAGGAGCTACAAAAAATTGTGGAGTGGTTTGAAAAAGAAGAAATCGATTTGGAAGAAGGAATAAAAAAATTTGAAGAAGGATCGGAAATCGTGAAAGACTTAAAAGGATATTTAGAAAAAATGGAAAATAAAATTAAAGAATTAAAAAAATAACGAATAATGTATGTCATTACTTTTACGCTGGCTGATAAGTGCACTTTCATTAATTTTGGTAACCTATGTAGTACCAGGAATAAAAGTACAAAGTTTTTACACCGCTTTGATAGCCGCTCTAGTTTTGGGTCTTGTTAATTCATTGAT
>CAYZHG010000104.1:0-13339 GCA_964477455.1 uncultured Gammaproteobacteria bacterium | reverse complement strand
ATAAGCTACCACAGCTGGTAAATCTTTTTCATATTCAGTCATTGTTACAAAATATAAATTTTTAATATATTCACGCTCGAATTTATTGAAACCAGGCAATACAAATGCTTTAGTCAATTCACGGGCACGATCTGGACGGAAGTTAAAAAATATCACTGCATCATTTTCTTTGATGGTCGCTACTGGCTTTCCATCTTTTGTAATTACGGTCGGCGCAAACTCTTCGTCATAATTTTTTATTGCGTATGATTCCTCAATAATTTTAAGTGGGTCTTCACCATTTCTATCTGCCTTGCCCAATGCCATTGCTTGATAAGCTTTTTCACAACGATCCCAACGATTATCTCTATCCAATGCAAAAAAACGTCCAGACAAAGAAGCGAGTTGTCCGGTCTTGAGTACTTTCATTTTTTCCAACAAATCAGTAACAAAATTCTTTCCAGAATTATACAAAGCATCACGACCATCCATGATGCCGTGTACAAAAACATTGTCTCCCAATTTGTTTTGAGCACAAAAATCTAATAGTCCATACAAATGAGTGTCACTAGCATGAACATTACCAATACCCAACAACCCAACGAGATGCAATTTACTTTTGTATTTTTTTATATGTTCTACGGCGCCCAAAAAAGCGGGATTCTTTGCAAACTCACCATTGCTAATTTCGCTATTGATACGTGGACATGATTGATAATAAACCCGGCCCGCCCCAATATTTAAATGGCCAACTTCAGAATTACCCATTTCACCAAATGACAAGCCAACTTCATTTCCAGAAGCAAATACCGTCATGACAGGATAGTTTTTTATATAATTTTGAAAATTTGTCATTTTGGCATGCGTAACCGCATTGCCATCAGAAGACGGAGCTACGCCCAAACCATCAAAAATTGCTAATGTAACTAATTTATAAGACATACTATATCAATGATTTACCAGTCATTTCTTTTGGTTTTTTAATTCCCATCATTCTTAATATGGTGGGAGCCACATCGGCAAGTTTTCCTAATTTACGAATTTTTTTTGCTTTAGAACCAACTACAATACAAGGTACTGGATTCAAAGAATGCTCCGTGTCAATTCCACCAGTTCGAATATTTAACATTTCTTCGATGTTACCATGGTCGGCAGTGATTATACCTTGACCCTTATTTACTGTCAAAGCTTGGACAATTCTACCTAGTTGCAAATCAATTGATTTAACCGCTTCTTGGGCGGCCTTAAAATTTCCAGTATGACCAACCATATCCGCATTAGCAAAATTACAAGTTATGAACTCATACTTTCCAGAATTTATTGCGTCAACTACTTTATCGCCCACTCCTTTGGCGTTCATCTCTGGAATATTTTCATAATTTTCCGCTGTCGGTGTTGGTATCTTTACCCAATCTTCATCACAAAAATGTTGAGCATAACCACCATTAAAAAAATAGGTTACGTGCGCAAATTTTTCTGATTCTGCAACATATAATTGTTTTCTTGGACACAAAAATTGTACTAGACTATTGTCTACATCGCGACTTGGAAATGCCGTTAGTACACCAGGTAAATCTGGTCCAAAATCGGTCAGAGCAACAAAACGAATGTTTTTTGGTACGCGTGTACGTTTAAAAGCACCAGGATTAACTTTTTCAAAATCTTTTTGTACAATAGATTTAGTTATTTCACGTGCCCGATCACTTCGCAAATTAAAAAAAATAACTGAATCATTGTCTTTTATTACCGCCACTGGTTTTTTATTTTCCAATATTATTGTTGGATATATAAATTCATCTGTCTCTCCACGATTATAAGCTTTGAGCAAGGCATCTTCTGCTCCATTGGCAGTTTGACCTTTTCCCAGTACCAATGCCTCATAAGCATATTTTGTACGCTTCCAATTTTTATTTCTATCCATTGCAAACAAGCGCCCCATCATTGTAGCAATTTTTTCATTTCCATATAAATGAGTCCTTAAATTTTCTAAATGTCGCACGGCATCATGTTGAGCGGAATCACGACCATCTGTAAATAAGTGCAGATAAACATTAGTAATTTTTTCACGATGTAACAAATCTAAAAGCGCATAGAGGTGTTCTGGACATGAATGAGCACTATTGTGATTGGACAACAACCCCATCAAATGTATAGAAGTTTTAAATTTTTTTACATGATGTACCGCTTGTTCAAAAGCATTATTTTTGAAAAATGTTCCATCAACAATCGCGTCACTGACATACAAGCCGTCTTGTTTTACCACTCGACCCGCTCCCAAATTTATATGTCCAGCTTCACTATTACCTTCTTGCCCTTTAAACAAACCAACTGCTTCACCACTGGCCTGCAAGAGCGTATTTGGATATTTTTTCAAAAAATCAAAATAATTTGGCGCGTGTTCAGGCACAATTGGATCAAGAGTGTTGTCTTTTCTTCCAACACCCCAACCATCAAGAATTACTAATACCGTAGTTTTTATTTCCGGCATATTAACCTTCTAGTTCCATTTCAATTTCCATTAGACGATTATACTTTTCCACTCGCTCAGAACGAGAGAGGGATCCGGTTTTTATGAATTCTGAATTTACTGCAACTGCTAGGTCGGCAATAAATGTATCGCTGGTTTCACCACTGCGATGAGAAACAGCAACTTTGTAATTATTTTGTTTGGCTAGCGCAATCGCTGCCATAGTTTCAGTAACCGTTCCGATTTGATTTAATTTTATCAAAATAGCATTACCTACTTTTTGATCTATTCCCATTTGCAAGCGTTCAGTATTGGTCACAAACAAATCATCCCCTACCAGAGTAGTTTTACCTCCCAAATCTTTGGTAAGTTTTTGCCAATTTTCCCAATCATCTTCACTCAAACCATCTTCAATGGAAATAATAGGATATTTTTTTGTCCATTGTTTGTAGGTATCGATCATTTTATCCGCCGACCAGCCTTGTTTTTTGCTGACAAAATAATATTTTTTACTACGAAAAAATTCAGAAGCCGCAACATCCAAACCTAAAAATACATTTTTACCAGGAACCCAGCCAGTATATTTAATGGCTTCCATTATCACTTGTAATGCCCTTTCATTGTTTAGTAATTCAGGTGCAAAACCACCTTCATCACCAACCGAAGTCACGTACCCCTTTTGACTTAAAATATTGGCCAAAGCATGAAAAATTTGTGAACCCATGCGCACGCGTTCACTCATTAATTTGTGGCGCGGAATAATCATAAATTCTTGTATGGACAAACCATTGTCTGCATGACGCCCACCATTTAAAATATTCATCATTGGCACTGGCAAACGAAATTCTTTTTCTTTAATATCGTAAACTTGTCGTAAATATTTATAGAGTGGCATTTTTTTTGTTTCTGCTCCCGCACGAGCGGCTGCCATCGATACTGCTAAAATTGCGTTGGCACCCAAATTTGTTTTATTTTTTGTCCCATCCAATTCCAACATTTTTTTATCTAACCCTTTCAAATCTTCCACATCCAAACCAATCAAATTTTTGGCAATTGTCGTATTTACATTTTTTACGGCTTTCAAAACCCCTTTACCCCCATAACGTTTACCACCATCGCGCATTTCCAACGCTTCATGTGAACCAGTAGAAGCACCAGATGGAACCTTAGCAATACCAATCATACCATTTTCTAAAACAACCTTCGCTTCGACAGTCGGATTACCACGAGAATCCAAAATTTCTCGAGCAACTATTTGTTTAATTCGCATATATTTAGTATTTATTTATTAGCAATTATACCATATCAGGCAAATTAAAAAAAGAGGTTTTTACACCTCTTTTTTACGTCTATATTAAGGTAATATCTCGTAAGTAAGACTTACATTCATTACCACATCTTTACTGCCACTAGAAACAGAATCTGGGCCACCGCCACCTTCGGCTGTATTAAAAGACATCGCTTTCATTTGGTATACATCATTAGCACCTTCATATTCATTAAAAGAAACTACTGAGCCCAAACGAACACCCAATTTTTGTGACAAGTACAATGCTTTTGATTTTGCATCAGCAAGAGCTTTTGCGCGAGCATCCAATTTTAAATTTTCAGGATCATCAATTGTAAAGTTTAAACCACTCACTTCAGTCGCTCCATACTTGCCAGCCAAACCTAGAATAAGAGGTATTTTACTTAAATCTCTAATTTTAATTGTTAACTGGTTGGTAACTTTGTAACCAGTAAGCTCTTGTCCTTTTTGCTGAGTGTAATTATAATCTGGGTAAATTGTATAATTACTTTGCAAATCTTTTTCAGCTACACTTGAGGCTTTTAAATCAGCTGTTATTTGATCCATTACTTTTTTGTTATCTAACTGAGCTTTAGCCACATCTTTGTCGGTATTTGAATAACCGATAGTCGTTACCGCAATATCGTTGTTCCCACTAACTTTTCCATAGCCTGAAACAACTATCGTGCGCTCCATTTTGTCGGCTTTTCCAATATATGTATATTGTTTACCATTGTTTCGAATTTCCGTACCAATAAATACAATGACATAAACTAACAAAATTCCTACTAACGTTTTAATAAATCTTTTACCAAAACCGTGGTGTCCACAACCACTTTTCATTTCACAACCCATGTGACCATGACCTTCCATACTGCCACCACAGCATTCTTTCTTTGCTATAGGTGCAATAGTTGGGGTCTTTGTTATGACAGGCATAATAACTCCAATTGAACCAACAGCGTGCGCTGTTTGTTCAAATTATATTAATAAAACTATTTAAATAAATTTTTTAAACCAGGTAATTTTTTGCCACTTAAAAATTCTAACATCGCACCACCGCCTGTCGAAACCAAATCAATTTCGCTTAGTATATTGAGATGTCGTAATATTTCAACTGTCTCTCCTCCACCACAGACCCCAAACGCTTTGCCCTTTGATCGGCTGGCAAACAAATGTACTAAAGCATAAGTACCATGATGATAGGGCGCTTGTTCAAATCGCCCCATTGCACCATTCCAGATCAGTGATTTGGCAGTTTTCAAATACTTAGCAAACAACAAAACCGTTTTAGGCCCGATATCAAAAATGCTTTCATCTTTTTTTAAATTTAATTTTTTATCCAAAAATATCACTCGTGCATTTTTTCCATTATCATTTCCAACCACAACATCTATCGGCATTACAATTTTCTTGTTTTTTAAATATGTCAAAACAATTTTCTTTAAATTTTTATCAATTATCGAGTTACCCACACCATGCCCATTAGCCCACAAAAAAGTATTAAATATCTCTCCTGACAACAAAACTTTATTTGCTTTTGGTAATAAGTTTTTTAAAATTAACAATTTAGTTTCAATTTTCAAACCACCCAACATAACAACCATTGGTTGTTTAGGGTTTAAAACAACTTTAGATAAACCGTCTACCTCCTTCTCTAACAATAAACCTGCATACGAAGGTAAATATTTGGACACTCCACTTACGGAAGCACTATCACGATGCGCCACAGCAAAACCATCCAAAACGAATGCATCAGCTAGCTGTGATAACTGTTTGGCGAACTTTAAATCGTTTGATTCTTCTCCTTTGTAGAAACGAATATTTTCTAACATTACTATTTTTTCACCTTCCCAACAATCACGATTTTCCAGAGTATTAAAACAAACTTTTGTACCAATTAATTTTTGTAATTCTTTAGCCACCGGTAACAAAGAAAACTTTTTTTCCTTTTTAACCGGACGCCCCAAATGACTAACCAAAATAATCTTTGCACCACTATGTAATAAAAATTTTATAGTAGGTAAACTAGCTTGAATTTTAAAATTATCCAAAACCAATCCATTTTTTACAGGCACATTAAAATCAACCCGCAATAAAATACGTTGACCAAGTAAATGTTTTGCTTTTTTTATGCTTCTTAATTCCATAATAGTTACATTATACCACAAAAACAAAAAAAATCCCAACAATAATTGGGATTTTTAAAACCTATTTACAGAGTAATGTTAATAAAAACTGTTAAAAAAACTACTATCTAGATATTCTATCCGCCATTTTTCTATCTTCTTCATTCGTAGGAGTAAATTTATCGATAAATCTAGCGGACATTGTGTAACTTTCTGTTTGTATGCCCATACCAGCTTGAACTGCATTACCGGCGATGCAATCTTCGTACTGTCCGTTTGGGTTACGACTTTTTGGTACTGATACTATTTCTTTGCCACCACCACGAGCTAACCTGATTCCCATTGGTTCAGATACCATTAATTCTAAAAATATATTAAAGTATCTATCCATACCCAAATCACCCTTATTAACAGAACTATAGGTTGGCTCTACAAACAACAAAGGGGTTTTATCTGCGGTTTTCGTCATTTTAATAACTGATCTAGCAATACTCGCTTCCAATAAATCTTGCGGTGGAATATTTTCCTTTACTTGATCAAAACCTTTTGTGTTAATTTCAAATTTTAGATTATCAGGTAATTTGTTTATATCGATAAGAAAAGCAACTTTCGTATGTGCGTCAGCCACATAACCTGCCAATGATTTGTTCCAAGTTGTATCGCCTTCATAATTTTGGCATGAACCACAGCCAAGAGGATACTTACCAGCTTGGATGACCATCTGCGGATTATCAGTTACAACCATAGCTAAATGTCGCTTTACGGATAAATTATCATGAGATGATATCACAGATTGAATATTTATAATATCCTGTAAAAATGTTTGATTGTCTTTAAAATATATTTTTAAATTTTCAATGACACTCATAAGTGTTTCTCCCTTTTTATCCGCTCTAGCCAAAATACGATTAGTTGCAATTCTTTTTACATCCAACCCACTTATCCGATAAAGATCAATTAAAACTTTTAGCTCTTGACGCTTTTGATAAAATTGTCCAGCATTTTTCATCTGCTCACGATTTAATCCATATTTATCAAATACACCACTCACAATTGCACTTTCATAATCTCGTTTAATTTCCTCAACTGTACTGTTTAGTGACTGTCTAAGTGAAGTCGTTAAAATCGAATTAGTATCAATGATCGTCGCACCACTTTTTTCAGCTTCTTTATAGGCTTTTTCAATTGCTTTGAATTGATCATTGGAAACAAACTGAGCCAAAAAAGAAATAATACTTTTTGTTTTGGCATTTATAGGTACATTTTTGTCATCAGAAAAAAAAGTTATAATCTGTTCAAGTTTTGACAGATTACCATATCGTATAATTATGTCTATTTCCCTTAAATCTGTTTGTAAAAGTTCCACTGCACCATTCAAAATCGTTTCTCGTTGATTTGGTTGTTTAGAAATTTTAACATGAACCTCTCCAAGTTGTTCTTGTATAAATTTATAGCGATCATTTTTATCTATATCTGGGTTATAAATATGCCCTTCACGCAAAGATCCTTCAATAAAATTGATAATTTGTTTTGGTTTGTCAGCTGGGGTCTCGGCAATTATAATATCGCCAAGTTCTGCAAATGGGTTATCTTTCCATATTTCAAGTTGAGCTTCTGATAAATGCGCAACCTGTTCTTTTACCTCACTTTCATGAATATTATACCTCCAATTTTTCCAAACATCATACAATGGCGGATCCATATGAGCGACCATTTCAGCCACCAAGTAAAGAGTATCCTGATGTTGTTCTGCCATCTTACTAGCATATGTGAAAATCGGTTCAAGATTCCCCCATTTTTCCCAAAGCACTTGAATTGCATCGCTGTTTATTCCTTCATAAGGCAGGATTTCTTCTATATTTTCAACGACAACTTTTTTCAATTTATCATTCAATTCAACTAATGAAATAATTTGTGAATTAAAAATTGCTAATATATCTGTTTTAAAATTATTTAAATATTTATCAGTATCATTCAAAAAACTTAGAATCTTTAGGGTTGACCCCAATTCTTCCATGTTACCATCTGCTGTGAGATCAAGTTTACTAAATATATTTGTAATTTTTTTCAATATTTTTTTATCGATGGATAAGACACTCACAACACCTAGCAAAAGCACTTCTTTCCCAGAAGAAGATTTGATTGTTTTGTGGATGGTATTAAATTGTCTAAGGAGCGCTTCGTCACCCTGAACAAACATCCATAATGGCAATAAAATATTATCTGGAATTGACGAATAATGTTCACGATGTACACCAGACAAAGAAATATTTTGTTTCTTTAAATTGCCAAATACTTCATCCGAATATTGTAAAGATTTTTTACTTAAATCGGCATTAGGTATTTCCAACATAGCATGAAAATATTTGAGTTCTTCAATAGAAAACATAGATTTTTTTGTTTTCAATTCAGACAAAACCCAAGCACGAATTTTTTTAGGAAAAAATTCTGGCTTATCTGTAACAATATGTTTGAGAATATAAACTTTAACTTTTGGATCAATATCACCAACAAACAATAGTGAAAGCAACCGTTCATTTGATGCTGGGCTATCAACATAAAAAAGAGTTCTCAACGCAGTTTCTTGAATTGAAGTAAGTCCGATAGGTCCATATTGAGCATTGTTATCATTTGTAGACCTAGTTCTATCACGAATAATAGATGTAAGATAAGCAAGCAGATCGCCGTCACCGTTCTTGGCCAATTCACTCAAAGCTTTTCCCAATGATTTTGTAATTGAAGTACCACCATCCTCCGCAAATGTCATAATTTTTTCCTTATGTGACGCGTATCTTTTTGGATTTTCCATATCACGAATACCCATTATAGCAAGAATCTCAATCATTTTTTGTTTTGCTCCTAGTGATTTATCTTTTTCTAATTCTGCTATAATATTCTGATAATAATCAAAACAACCAAAAATTTGATAAATTCGTTTATATTCTTCTTGAGTTGTATTTTCAGTTTTAGAAAAATGTTGATCAAGCTCAGCCGATGAGATAGGATAAACGACGGCTGTTTTAAAATCCCTATTTTCCAACAAATATTTCTGTACGAATTCCGCATCTATATAGAAACCGGTCATCTGTTCAAGGACGTTTAATTTATTATAAAACTTTTCTCCGGAAACAAGACAAAATTCGTACAGCACCATGATTTTATTTTTATCAAATTGAGGAACAATATTTACCGATTCACTTAAATCGCTTATAAAATTTTTATAAAATTCACCAGTTGATTCTTTATCGATCCGAATAAATTTATCTAGAAAATGAAAATATGTTGCTTGTAACAACTCATTCGAAGGATCAACATCAACTATTTTTTTAAAATCTATTATATTCCGTATCGCCGAATTAAAATTAAATTCTGTTTCAGCTCTAGAAAAAATTTTTTTATACCAATCTTGGACTATTCGAGAAAATGTCGCTGGAGCAACTTTTTTGACGTGCGAATTATTAATTAATGGACAAGAAGCAATTATTTCATTTTCTGATTCCAATTTTCCTTTAGAAAATGCTTCCCTACCGTATTCAAGAACTGCATTTTTAAAATTTTCATTATGCCTAACTGAAATATATTTCTCAAGAGTATCGCCAGTTAGTGTCGATGCGTATTCTTGGTCAATTTTTGATAAAATTGTAGAAGTACCGGTAATTTTTTGTTCAATTTCATTTAATGTTTTAAAATTGTGTGTAAGAAAAAGACTCTGAATAGATGTTTCCAAAATCTCGACAACAAAAGCGCGCAGCTCTCCACCTGAAGTTGTTTCTATTTCAGATGTAAGCGCCTCATTAAAGTATTGTGCTGTCTCAGCCACGAAACGAGGATTTTTTGTCAAAAGATACGCACAATAATTTAACCATTGTTTCTTTGATTCCGATGAAGTAAAGATATCCAAACCATCTTTACTAAAATCGACATTTTTCAAAACATCCATATTTTGCACAACAAATTGTGGAGGAATATTTTTTTTGGCAAATTCCGTTGTAAAATCAATAAATTCTTTTTTTTGTTCAAATGAATAGTTGCTTGTTTGTATCACAAAATCATCTAAATCAGTTCCCCGAATAAACGCAACTTCAAAAATAGCAAGAACTTCGTTCAATTTTTTACCTTCTGTAATAATTTTCTGCCATTCTTTAAAATTCAATAAGTCTTTATCTGTTGTAAAATCCCCATTATTTTGAATTCCAAAAAGTGATGGAATTCTTTTCCGTGAAAAATCATTACGATAGCCACCAAATAATAATTCTGCTTGAAGCCCATTCTCAGAAAGACTTTTTATACTCTGTGCAAATCGTTCTAAATCTTTGCTCGTCTGGATTAGACCACTGAAATCTTTGAGAATTCCCAATATACGTTCTTGGTAATTCGACGATTTGCTATAACTCATTATTTGTAAAAGTGTATCCAGATCATGATCAATATCATCTCTCATAAGAAATACGGCTTTTCTCATATTACTACTCATATTATAAGAACTACTATTGAATGAGTAAGCATGTAATGTATTTAAATCTAACTTCCAAAATTCCATCATTCTAGCAACAAAATGACGAAAATCTTCCGGTGTTTTAATATGACTTGCAAAAGCATCCAAATCAAGTGATTCAAAAATTTGCTCTACAACATGTTTGTTCTCATCGCCATAAATAAGAAGGCTGTTGTAATTTATAGAAATAAAAATTTTAACTTCATCAAAAATTGAAGAGATGATTTGTTTAATTTCAGTCAACTGTTCAGTTGTTGCTTTAGTGAACAGTGTTCGGCCAACACCATTTATAAAAGTAGCCGGATTTGCCCCTTGTGAAAAAACCGTTTCCATAAGAGAAAATACCTCATCTAATTTTTTACTATCAGTAATTACGTCCTCCCATTGTTTACATAAAAATGGAGCTTTAATGATATTATTTTCTTCATCCCTTCCAATAACTCTCCCTGTCAACTCTTTTTTTGCATCAATCTTATGTTCTGACAATAATTTCACAAATCGTCCAACTCGTTCTAGATCCTCGCTGGTTCGAATAAAATTGCTAATATTTTTTAAAGCACTTATGATACTTTCTTTTGATTCTGATGTTGGATTATCGTGCATCATTTGCAAAAGTGTATCTAAATCACGATCAAAATCATCTCGTACAAGATTCATAGCATCCACTACAATTTCTTCACTTCTAAAAACTTGTACTCCATAATCATAAAAACTGCCGTCTGATTCTCTTAAAACCAAATCGTTATCTTGACTATCTTTTTTCTTTTCCAAAATCGACTTTCCTATTTCAATTACTTTATCAGCATAGCGATGAAAATCTTGCGGTGTTTTAATATGACTAGCGAAAGCGTCTAATTCAAGTGATTTAAAAATCGTATAATCCATATACTCTTTGCTGTCAGTATCATCAAATAAAAAAACAGCGGAAATTTTATCAAGAATAGCGGAAATAATATTTTTAACTTCCACTCTATCCATCGAGCTTAACAATTCAATTATTTTTCTATTTTCTTTTACACCAAATTCAGACAGGTCAATTTTTATTTGACTATTTATATCCGGTTTTTTTGGATCTCGTGGTATAAATTCTCCCATATTATAGATAGTTAAATTTATGTACTACTGCGCCAATTTATCATACCCACTATCCCCCGGCCACGCATAATGATCAAAAGCCCAAGTAGCCAAATCACGAGCCTCACTAAACCTAGCCTCCATCGTATCTGCACCGAGCACTACTGTACGAATTGCACGTTTATCACTATTTTGAATTCGAACAGCAAAATTATATTTGGAATTTTCAATAAAACCGGTTTTACCAGCGACTGTTAAATCACCAAATTTATTTGGCACCCATTTTGTTAACAACCAATCAGTTGTCCAAATACGACGTGGCTTTTGACCAAATGGTTGAGCATAGTATTCAGAAATTTGCAGTGTGTTAAATATTTTATCACTAGCCAACGCATATTTTAATAATCGAGCAACATCTCTTGCGGTGCCAACATCTCGTTCATCAATCCCAGTTGGTTCAACAAACCGTAAACTTCGTAAACGTAGATCCTGCGCTTTTTCATTCATCTTAGTAATAAAATGTTCTCTTTTAATTCCACTTCCACTCACCAAAGCATTGATAGCAGTATTAGAAGAACCAATCAACGCCACATTCCACAAATCACCCATGGTAAACTTTTCGCCAATATTAACAAAGTGGCTATAATTATCATAAACTTCTGGCGTTATTTCAACCACTTTACTCCAATCAGGATTGAGATCAAGCAAAACTAAAACGGACATTAATTTGGTAATACTTGCTAATGGTCGAACCACATCTGCATTTTTTTCAAACAATATTGTGTCGGTCTTATCATCCATCAAAATAACAGCCGTCGATGATAACGGAAAATCTACAACTGCTTGGTCTTTTTTTAATGGAACATTGGGATGGCTGATTGGTAAAACAGCCAATTGTTCATCACCACCAACAATCATTATACGCGGTTTTGATTTTGGTAAAAAAGAAACTTTTTGCGACACGTGAGGGTATGAAAGTGAGCCAAAAAAAAGCAAGCAAACGCCTATCAACATTATGCCAAATGAAGAAATAAAATCAAAAATATTCTTAGACATGATTTTGGTTTTTATGAAGCTGATTCACTAGTTTGAGATAAAGTAATATTTATATGTTCATGATTGTGAAGTTTTTCATATTCCGGCAATTCATTCAAATTGGTTACTCCTAAATGACGTAAATAATCCGTGGTCACTTCATATTTTGGCAACAAACCTGAAGGGTCTTCTGCTTCTTTTACCAAACCGCGCATCATTAAATTGCGTAATATTAAACTGCAATTCACACCACGAATTTGTTCGAGCTCTGGTCTTGTAATTGGTCCACAATATGAAACTACCGTAAGAGTTTCGAGTTGAGGTCTGGTAAGCTCCCCACTCACTTCTGCTTTCAAAAAATTCTCGGCTACTTCGTGATTATCAGGACTGGCCACCATCTGCCATTCATCATTATTTTGAATTACCACGATTCCAGATTCTTGATTGTTGTATTTTAAACAAAGATTGGCCAACGCTTCTTGAGCTACAGGCTCTTCAATTTGTAAAACTTTAATTATTTTCTTCAAAGAAAGTGGTTTACCCGCCACAAATAAAATAGTTTCAAGCTGTGCATTTATATTCATATTTGACGAAATTATATTACAATATTTTTACACCCAACTGAGTCAAAATTTTTGCTACTTTAAATAACGGTAAACCCATTATACTATTAAAATCACCAGATACTTTTTCAATCAACACCCCGCCTAAGCCCTGAACCGCAAAAGCACCAGCTTTGTCCATAGGTTCACCGCTTTCCACATAGTTAATAATTTCTGATTTGGATAATTTTTTAATTTTTACTGTTCCAATTCCAATTTCCGAAAAAAACTTTTTGGAACAAGTGTCGATAACGGCTAAACCCGTAATAA
>CAYZHG010000103.1:0-5020 GCA_964477455.1 uncultured Gammaproteobacteria bacterium | reverse complement strand
GTAAAAATAATTACGCAGTGGAATGCCGACATTTATAAGTTGTTTTTCTACCAAATTAGTTTTGGCATCAAGCGTACTCTCGTCGACAATAGACGGGGTATTATTTGGCATGTCAAAAACCGTAGTGACACCGCCGGCGATTGCGGCAATCGCACCACTTTCCCAATTTTCCTTTTGCTCAGCGCCTGGGGTACGAAAATGAACATGTGGATCAATTAAAGCGGGTAGCGCCAACCAACTATCAGTATTATCGGCAGTCGTTATGTCTACTTCAATCGTTTGTCCGTTGTAGGTTTTTATTTGCATGGATTTTTAATTATGCACGATAATCATTGATATCAGATTGTAAAAATATTTTTTCACAATATTTACATTGTAATTTTATCTGATTATTTACATGTTGAACTTTAAAATCACTATCCATATTTTCATTGTTAGTGATACATTTTGGATTTGGACAAATAATCAAAGATTGAACTGTTTCTGGTAAAGTAACATTAAACTTTTTTGTTACCTCATAATTATTGATAATGTTGATGGAAGCCTGTGGTGAAAAAATAGCTATTTTATTAGCTTCCTGTTCCGTTAATTCTTTATCTTCAATTTTGATTAAGTCTTTCAGTCCCATGTTTTTACTTGGTAAATTTAGGCCCAGAGTCACAATTTTTTTGTGAGTCCCTAAATTTAAAACCTGCAATAATTTTGTAGCCATGCCCGCTTGAATATGATCAATCACCGTACCACTGTTGATTGCTGAAACTAAGAGTTTTTTTGGTTCTTGCATAAAATTATTTATTTAATTTTCCTAAAACCATGGCAAGTAAAGCTTGGCGAACATACAAACCATTTTCGGCTTGTTCAAAATAATAGGCGTGTTTAGTGGTATCAACATCGGCGGTGATTTCGCCAACACGTGGTAATGGATGTAAAACACTTAAATTTGGTCTTACAATTTCTAACATTTTTGCAGTTAGTACAAAAACGTGTTTTATTTTTTGGTATTCAATTTGGTCGGCAAAGCGTTCGCCTTGAATTCTAGTCATATACAGTACATCGACTTTATCAATAATATCCTCGATTTTTTCATGTATCGAAAATTTAATATTTTTGGCTTTTAATTCTTCACAAATATAATCTGGCATCTGCAATGAATTTGGTGCAACAAAATATAGGTGGGCACCAAAGTGAGTTAACGCTTGAGCAAGTGAATGGGTAGTGCGACCATATTTCAAATCACCAACCAAGGCAATATCTAAACCATCTAGTTTTTTTTGACATTCCTCAATAGTGAATAAATCTAACAATGTTTGTGTAGGGTGTTGGTTGGCGCCATCGCCACCGTTTAGAATTGGTTTATTGGTGGCTTCACTTGCACGTCGAGCTGAACCTTCGAGTGGGTGGCGCATGGCAATGACGTCGACATATTGTCCAATAATGCGGATGGAGTCATATAATGTCTCGCCTTTTTTGGTAGAAGTAACGGCAGGGTCGGCAAAACCGACAACGCGACCGCCTAGACGTTGCATCGCGGTTTCAAATGACAATCTAGTACGAGTGGATGGTTCAAAAAAACAACTTCCCATGACATGATTTTCCAACAAATTTGGTTGAGGCTCCTTTTTTAGGCTCCTTGCATTTTCCAAAACCGCCAAGATCTCTTCTTTGCTTAACTCTGGAATCGAAATGATGTCCTTACCAGTTAGATTTACTGTCATAGTAAATATAGTTATAAAAAAGCCACCCTTTGTCAGGTGGCTGATTCTTAATTAATGTAAATTTTTTTCAAGTGAAATTTAATCATATTGGCCATATCGTATCACTTAATTATTGTTCGTACAAGTTTGGACTGTGAATAATTATTTTAACTTGTCCCTTAGTAGTTTTTCAGCGACAGCTGGGTCGGCACTGCCTTCGGTTGCCTTCATCACCATGCCTTTTAGAAATTGCAAGATTGGTTCTTTACCAGCCTTAAACTGTTCGACTTGAGCAGGGTAGCTTTTGATTACTTCATCAATAATAGTGCCCAACTTGTCTTCGTCGCCAACTTGGCCGTAACCTTTTTCTTCCATAATGTGGGTTGGATCCATGTCCACGCCAGAATCAAGCATTTCATTTAAAACTTTTTGCGCGTTGGTAGAATTTAAGCGGTTGGTAAAAATTAAAGCAATCAATTCAGCAAAGTTTTCTGGTTTAATTTTTAAAATGCGAATGTCTATTTTTCGTTCCGCCATGGCACCGGCCAATTTGGAAGTGAGCCAGCCACCAGTGAGGCGAGCAAGTTGTTGTGATGGTGTGCCTTCCTTTTTACTTTTTAGGGCATCTTCAATTAGAACGTTATTTTTTAAATCCTGTAACCAATTTTGTAATTCACTAAAAACATATTCGGCAAAATCGGCCCAATGTTTATCGACAGTTAAAATTTGTGCATCAGCATAAGAGAAACCATACTCATGATGAAAACGACGACGGCGAGCTGGTGGTAGCTCTGGCAAATTTAATACACCGGCAATTTGTAAGGGGTGAAATGGAGGAATGTCTGGTTCTGGAAAATAGCGATAATCAGCAGCCGATTCTTTGACGCGTTGTAATACTGTTTCACCTTTAGCGTCGTCTAAACCACGAGTTTCTGGCCCCCAAGTCTCGCTATTGTCGAGCATAGCTGATTGGCGCTTAATTTCAAAATCAATCGCTTTTTCCATGGCTTTGAAAGAGTTAATATTTTTTACTTCAATTTTATTATTGAGCAAATAACCGCCAATAGGTTTTACCACACCACCAACGATTTCAAATTTTCCAGTTTCTTGAACGGAAATGTTAGCTTCACAGCGCATATGGCCTTTTTCCATATCAGCGTCACTGACATCGAGGTAGCGCAAAATAGTTTGTAATTCTTGGCAATAAGCTTTGGCCTCAGTACTACTTTGAATATCTGGATCAGATACTATTTCGACCAGCGGTACGCCGGCACGATTGAAATCAACCAGAGTATTACCATCGGTGCCATGTGTAAGTTTGGCAGTGTCTTCTTCAAGGTGGACACGGGTGATTCCGACCGTTGCCATTTCGCGATGATTTTTTCCTGGCAAAAATTCTAATTCGGCAGAACCGTGTTCGCCCATAGGCATATCAAATTGTGAAATCTGATAGGCTTTTGGAAGGTCAGGATAGAAATAATGTTTACGGTCAAATTTGGAATATTCATTTATTTTGCAGCCCAAAGCGGTAGCAATTTTCACTGCCCATTCAATGGCGGTTTTGTTTGGTACAGGAATAGTGCCAGGATGAGCTAAACAAGTCTCACAAATATTGGAATTCGGAGCATCCTTGTCTGGACTGTTGGCACATGAACAAAACATTTTACTTTTAGTTTTGAGCTCCACGTGAATTTCTAAACCAATAATAGGGGTGTATTTGGACATATTTTTCTCAGAAATTTGCTATTTAACGACGGTTTTTTAATAGATTCATTTTATCATTATCAATTTTTTTCCGCAAGGATAAAACAAAAACCCCTGATCTTGTCAGGGGTTAAAGATGAGGGCTAAAAATTATTTTGAAATTGGTAGAATAGTTGAAACTGGGTTTTCTTTGGCGTTAAAATATAAAATAGTATCACTCCAGATAAATAATGGTAATGTTAAAGTGGCGAAAATCCCGCTGATTAACGGAACAAGCAATTCTATTTTTATGACTGATGGGTTAAAAATTTTAATAATCAAATATTGAAATGTAATATTTAAAATATAAACACCAATTAAAAAAACAAGTTTTGGTAAAACGATTCTAAACGCCATACTAAACCAGCGCCCGACGATTAGTTGTTTGCTGGTTTTTAAGCTAGACAAATTTGTTTGGTCCTCAAAGACAATAGCGTAATTAACGAAATAATACCAAATAGCGAAAATGATACCTGGAATTAAAAACAGAATACTACCAACAAAAATTGCTAAAGCCACTAGTAATGAAAGTAAAAAAGTAGGGATAATATAGTGGGCGGTATTGATGTAGCCTTCTTTAAAGGTTGGTAATGGTTGGTTTTTTAATATCAATTGGGTAGTTTTTATTATGGCAAAACTTGTCCAAATTCCCAAAAATGACAAAGCGGCTATAATCAAAGTTGTAGTCAAATCTACCGAAAGATCGGAAAGTCTAGTGTAAGCACCAAGATATAGACCAGCAAACCCCAGAAAATATCGAATAATAAAACCTCCTAATAGAACTGTAAGAAAAGGCAAAAATTGACGATAGGTTTTTAAATAATTTTTCCAACTCTGTTGGATAATTTCTTCAATTGAAAGTAGCATACTATTTTAAAATTGCTTTTAATAAATCAACGGACTGTTCATTCATTATATCAATTTTTTCTTCTCCCGACAAATAATGGAGTTGTGTTCCAAGATTTTTAAAAAAAGTTGAATATTTTTCTTCATGATATTTTTCGGATGATCTATTCAAAAAGTCAATTTTTTCAAAAATAGCCTCGTCTTGTTTGTCCATTCGTGATGTCAACCTGGCAAAGGCAATTTCAGGATTTATTTTCATCAAGATTAAATGGTCAGGCCGGTATTGAGCCGCAAGACGATTTCCGACTAAATTAGCGACGGTTTCTATAGTAAGATTCGGATCTTGAGTTGGTTGATAGGCTAGGGAAGTGCTTAATCCACGATCTTGAATAATGGTTTTGCCTTCACTTAAAAGTGGAATAATTATTTTTGTATATAAAACTAGTCGATCCAATGAATGGGCGTCTGCTATTGCTTCTGCGGTGTAATTGTTATTATGATTAATCAATTCTTCACGTAAGACTTTTCCAATTCCAGTATAGGTTGGTTCTGCTGAAAAAATATAATCATAATTATGAAGTTCGCTCAACTCGGGATAGCGATCATTTTCTTTTAAAAATGTTTTTAAATCAAAGATAGATTTACTTTGGTCGGTTAAATATTTATTCCAAGCAGATACGATAGTACTTTTTCCGCTACCATCGATACCGTCAATCATTATAAACATACTGTTAAAT
>CAYZHG010000102.1:0-9587 GCA_964477455.1 uncultured Gammaproteobacteria bacterium | reverse complement strand
GGTCCAGAAGATTTGCGTTTTGAACCGATTTTGAAAGAAATACCAAATATGTTGGACGGGTTGATTTTGGTAACAGGACCGACCGGATGTGGAAAATCTACCACATTAGCGGCCATTATTGAGGAAATAAATAAAAATAGAAAAGCGCATATTGTAACAGTCGAAGATCCGATTGAATTTTTGTTTGAAGATAAAAAATGTTTAATAGAACAGCGCGAAGTTGGTACGGATACGAATTCTTTCGCCAACGCCCTTAAACATGTTTTGCGTCAGGATCCAAATGTGATTTTGGTTGGGGAAATGCGTGATCCAGAAACAATTGCAACAGTTTTAACCGCCGCTGAAACTGGTCATTTGGTTTTGTCTACTTTACACACCAGTAGTGCTTCGGAGGCAGTGGAACGCATTGTGGACGTGTTTGATGGTGCCAAACAAAGACAAATTTTGATTCAGTTATCGTCAGTATTACGGGTGGTTGTCGCTCAACAATTGGTACCATCAAAAGATGGCGGTCGCGTGCCGGCCAGAGAAATTTTGGTGAATACTTCTGGAGTGTCAAACTTAATAAAAGAAAATAATATTAACCAAATAAAATCCGCCATACAAACTGGTTCAAAGGATGGTATGGTTAGTATGGAAAATTCTATCAAACAATTATTAAAGGATGATTTAATTACCGAAGAAACGGCGCAAAAAAGAACTGGTCGAAGTAAATCGGTATAAAAAAATTGCATTATTATGGATGCGTTCAAAATAATTAAAAAAATTAATACCTTTGCAAAGAAAGAAAAAACTGAAATTTACGCTGTCGGTGGTTTTGTGCGTGATTATGTTTTGGGAAGAAAAGAAAAAAAAGATGTAGACTTTGTAGTGGTTGGTAGTGGGCTGGAATTTGCCAAAAAATTTGATGTATATATGAAGGAGATGGGAAGTCTAGTAGAATTTCCTGATTTTGATACGGCACGATATGTTTTTGGTGAAGGCGAAGATAAAATGGTGATAGAATTTGCTGGGGCTAGATCCGAAAATTATGATATCACCTCACGAAAGCCAAAAGTTAAAACGGCGACATTAATCCAAGATTTATCACGTCGTGATTTTACTGTTAATGCGATGGCCGTACCTGTATCTGCCTTTGCTGGTTTATTGAAACCGTCGGTCAAAAAAATAATTACTCAAATTGTTGATCCATTTAATGGACAAGAAGATTTGAAAAATAAAACTTTGCGAACTCCGCTTGAACCAGATGCTACTTTTAGCGATGATCCATTGAGAATGTTGCGAGCGGTGCGTTTTGCTGGGCAACTTGAATTTACTATTGATTCTAAAACATTAGACTCAATAAATAAAAATTATGAACGTTTAAAAATTATTTCTGCCGAACGAATTCAAGAAGAACTTTTAAAAATGTTGGCCGTAAAAATACCGTCCGTATGTTTGGCATTAATGTTTCAAACAAAATTACTTACACTGGTTTTGCCAGAAGTGGTGGAATTGGACGGAGTAGATGAGATTTTTGGGCATCAGCATAAAAATAATTTAGTTCACACTTTTAAAGTGGTGGATAATATTGCCTTACGAAGTGATAAAGTGATGTTGAGATTTGCGGGATTGTTGCATGATATTGGAAAATCTAAAACCAAAAAATTATTACCAAAAATCGGTTGGACTTTTTATGCTCATGAATTTGTGGGTAAGAAAATGGTTTACCAAATTTCAAAAAGATTAAAGCTTTCTCGTCACGACACCGATTATTTGGCTCATTTAGTGCGTTGGCACCAACAGCCAATCAGCTTGATGGATGATGATATCACAGACTCTGCGGTGCGACGATTGATAGTTTCGGTCGGTGAGGAGTTGCCCGATCTATTAATACTAGGTCGTAGTGATATTACTACAGGCAATCCTTTAAAAAAAGAGAAACGTTTGAAAAATTACGACCATCTCGAAGAACGAATCACCCAAGTCCTAGAGCGTGATAAATTGAGAGCCTTTCAATCTCCGTTTAGAGGTGAAGATATTATGAAAGAGTGTGGTCTAAAACCTGGGCCGACTGTTGGGAAAATAAAAGAGGCGATTGAAGAAGCTATTTTGGATGGGAAAATAAAAAATGATTTTGATGAAGCGAAAAAATATTTTTCGGAAATTAAAAATGATTTTTTGCAATCCGCTCAAGACTGGGAAAAAATAACATAAATTGAATAATATATTATATATGAGCATATTTAAAAGAAAAAGTTTTTATTTTATTTTAGTTTTAGTTATTACTGTTTCATATTATGGTTATAGTGTTTATAAGAAATCAAAACTTCCGCCAGTTTACGATACGGTCAAAGTAGAGCGTGGTACTTTGATTCAAAGTGTGGATGCCACTGGTCAAATCGAATCTGCTCAGGACCTTTCTTTAAAATTTGAAATTCCTGGAATCCTTAGCACATTAAATGTGAAGGAGGGTGACAAAGTTCGGGCTGGGCAACTACTTGGCAATTTACGATTAACGGAATTGAATGCGTCTGTCGCCCAAGCGCAGGCGAATTTGAACAAACAGCTGGCTGGTTCTACTCCTGAATATATCTCTCAATTGAAATCAAATTTAGACAAAGCCAAGAATGATTTGATGCAAGCACAAGGAAATGGTAATGGACCAGAAAATAGTAAATTAGTACAAAATGTCTACGATGATTTGGTGATAAGTTTGCAATCGGTGCAAATTGTTTTGTCTACGTCATTGACCTCTGCGGACAATATTCTGGGTGTTAACAATACATTAGCGAATGATAGTTTTGAAAGTTACTTATCAATTTTAGATACAAATAGTTTGAACGTCGCAAAATCAAAATATTTATTCGCTAAGGAATCTAAAAATAAATTTGATTTAATTGCCAACTCTATTAATAAATTTTCTTCTCATACCGACATTGATCAAGCGGTGTTGAAAGGTGAAGAAGCAATGTTGTCCATGAAAGATTGTTTATTCTATGTTTCTAGTGCGTTGGATAATACACCACCAGTTGGAACACTAACTCAGGCTTCCTTGGATACCATGAAAACAAATATTCAAACTACTCGCACAGCATTGTCTACCAAATATGCATCGATTATTGATCAAACTCATTCCATTGTAACTGCTCGAAATAGTTATTCTTCCTATCAAACATTGGTAGATAAGGCTGAGGCGGCTCTCAAAGATGCTGAAAATCCACCACGTGAAGTAGATATTGCATCATATCGAGCGGCCTTGGCACAGGCGGTTGCCAATCGAGATAAAGCTGTTATAAAAGCACCAATAAATGGTGTAATCACGCAGGTAAATAAAAAGGTGGGAGAAACGGTAAATGCTAGTGATGTTGCCTTTAAACTTTTGTCACCTCATTATGAAATAAAAGTAGATGTTTCGGAAACGGATATTTCTAAATTAAAATTGGCTGATTCTGTCGTCATTACTTTGGATGCTTTTGGTGATGATATAAAATTTTCTGGCAAAGTATTCAATATCGATCCTGGATCTACTGTCATACAAGATGTCGTATATTATAAAGTTAAAATCAGTTTGGATGATTCTGATAAACCAGTTAAACCTGGAATGACTGCAAATGTTATAATTAAAACCGATCAGAAAGATAATGCGCTTATTATTCCATCTCGTTCAGTAAGAACAGATGGTGGAAAATTTGTAAATGTATTAGTAAACAATCAAGAACAGAAAAAAGAAATTAAACTTGGTATAAAAGGCAATGATGGGAAAGTGGAGGTGTTGGAAGGTTTGAACGAAGGGGATTTTGTAATTCTTGGTTTGCAAACTACCAAATAATATGTCAACAATGATTGAGTTGCAAAATGTTTCCAAAGAATATCACAACGAAGATTTGGTGACGCCTGTTTTGCATAATATAAATTTCAAGATTGAAAAAGGGGAGTTCGTCGCCATTATGGGTCCAAGTGGTTCTGGCAAATCTACGCTCATGCATATTTTAGGATTTTTGGATAAAATTTCTACTGGAAAATATTTATTTGATGGACGAGATGTTAGCACGCTTGAAGATGATGATTTGGCGCAAATGCGTGGTAATTCCGTAGGTTTTGTTTTTCAAGCATTTCATCTGTTGCCTCGTACGACAATATTAGAGAATGTAATGCTTCCGTTGATATATTCCAATGTTTCTGAAAAAGAAAGAATAAAGCGTGCTATCGATGCACTAGCTTCGGTAGGATTATCTCATCGTTTACAATATTCTCCAGGACAACTTTCTGGTGGTGAAAAACAACGTGCGGCCATTGCTCGCGCTTTGGTAAATAATCCTTCAGTAATTTTTGCGGATGAACCAACCGGTAACTTAGATTCAAAATCTGGATTACAAGTCATGCGTATTTTACAAAAATTAAATCTTGACGGTCATACCGTAATTTTGGTAACGCATGAAAAATATACGGCTGACCACGCCAAAAGAATATTGCGAGTTAGTGATGGGTTGATAATATCTGATGAGTTGGTAAAAGTACGAATAGTGGCTAGTGAATCGGAGGATTTGGTAAAATAAATTATGAGCTCCAGCGGAGCTCGAAAATTAGCTCGACCCTAGAATTTATGAATATTTTGGAGAACGTTCATGGAGTATGGCATCTCATCGGTCGCAATAAAATGCGATCATTTTTGACGATGCTTGGTATTATTATTGGTATCATGTCGGTAATTATTGTGATGTCTGTTGGAGCGGGAGCACAAAGCTTAATTATCAATCAGGTTAGTAGTTTAGGATCAAACTTAGTTGGTGTTTTGCCTGGACACTCGGATGAAAAAGGACCGCCAGCGTCAGTTTTTGGGGTAGTAGTGACTTCTTTAAAAGAAGAAGATTTAAATGCCTTAGTAAAAGAGTACCCTCATTTTATTGCTGTAACTGGTTATGTAAAAGGATCAGATACCGTATCGTGGGGTGATCAAAAAACAGACACTACTTTTGTCGGGGTAAATGCAGATTTACCAAATGTTGAAGATGCTGGTATAGAAAATGGCCGTTTTTTTACCGCTGATGAAGAGCGCGGTTCTGATAAAGTTGCCGTGCTGGGTAGTCAGACTGCGAGTGATTTATTTGGTGATCAAAATCCATTAGGGTTAAAAATTAAAATCAAAAAAACTTCATTTACCATTATTGGCGTAATGAAAATGCGCGGTTCTTCTGGTTTTCAAAATCAAGACAATCAAATTTTTGTCCCACTGAGTACAGCTCAAAAATTATTATTAGGAATAAATTATATTAGTTTCGCGCGCTTGAAAGTAGACAGTGCAGACAATGTCAATGAAGCAATAGAACAAGCCCGTATTATTTTGCGAGAACGCCATAAATTAGATCGTCCAGAAGACGATGATTTTTCTGTGCGTTCAATGGCTCAAGGTTTAGAAGCGATCACCAAAATTACTGACGCATTAAAATTCTTTTTGGTCGCGGTAGCTAGTATTGCTTTGATTGTTGGCGGAGTTGGTATTATGAACATTATGTTGGCGGCAGTTCAAGAACGCACTCGTGAAATTGGTTTAAGAAAAGCAGTTGGTGCCAAAAATAGTCATATCGTCCAACAGTTTTTGATTGAAACAGTTATGATTACTTTTATTGGTGGTTTGTTTGGTATTGTTTTGGGTATTTTGATTTCTTACATAGTTGCAAAAGTGGCTCAAGGAATGGGGTATGATTGGAATTTTATAGTTCCAATTTCTTCGATAGTTTTGGGTTGCTTTGTTTCAATTGGAATTGGATTAATTTTTGGTATTTCACCAGCCAGGCGCGCTTCAAAATTAGATCCAATCGAAGCACTTCGTTACGAATAATATGATAATAACTAATTTTAAATTAGCACTGGTTTCTCTAAAGGCACAAAAAATGCGCACGATTTTGACGACTCTAGGTATTGCGATTGGTATCGCGGTGGTGATTACAATTATGGCAGCTGGACGTGGTTTGGATAAATTGGTGATGGGTCAGCTCGATGTTTTTTCTCCTAACACTATTAATATTGAAACAAAAGTTCCATCAACCAAAAAAACTTCCAATGAAAATGCCATGGGTCAATCGACGGGAATCACCATCACTTCACTCAATGATAAGGACATAGAAACAGTTAGAAAACATCCTAATATTGTTTCGGCGTATGGTGTGGTTATTGGACAAGCAATTGTAAAATATGGTGGTGAAACTAAAACAGTATTGTTGTGGGGTGAAGGTTCTAATATGCCTGATGTGGAAGTTTTTAATTTATCTAGCGGTAGATTATATTCGGCCGAAGAAGAAAATTCGTTGTATCAGGTAGCAGTTTTAGGTTCGGTAGTGGCTGAAAAATTATTTGGGGCAGATAACCCAGTTAATAAATCAATTTATATTAAAGGAAAACCATTCAGAGTAGTGGGAGTAGCGGCAAAACGTGGAGCGGTTTTTGGAATGGATATGGATAATGTTATTTATATGCCAACCAAAACAATGCAAAAGAGAATATTGGGAATTGATTACGTTCGTCAAATTGTGGCCAAAGCAAAAGATAAAGCGCAAATAAAAAATACGGTTTTAGATTTGGAAGAATCAATCCGAGAAAATCACGATATTACCGATCTAAATAAAGATGATTTTGCCGTGAATACCATGGAAGAAGCGGCGGGAATTTTATCAAATGTAATCAATGGTTTAACATTTCTTTTGGTGGCTTTAGTTTGTGTATCATTGCTCGTAGGTGGGGTTGGAATTATGAATATTATGTATGTATCTGTTTCAGAACGTACTTTTGAGATTGGTTTACGCAAGGCGATTGGGGCCAAAAATCATGATATTATGGTGCAATTTTTGATGGAAGCGGTGACACTCACTGTCATTGGTGGAGTTGTCGGAATAATTTTGGGGTCCATTTTAGCTTTAATTGTTTATTGGATTGCAATCTATTATGAATTTAATTGGATATATTCTATTCCAATTTCTTCTATATTATTATCATTAGGCTTTTCGGCTTTTGTTGGTTTGCTGTTTGGAATTTACCCAGCGAAAAAAGCGGCCGCCTTGGATCCAATTGAGGCTTTGAGAAAAGAATAATTTTATGCAAGACAGTGAAAAAACAAAAGTTAATGAATTTTCTCCACGAGAGATTGCCTCTGTGGTTGGAGTAGTAGATACAAAACTGAAAGGTTCCGATGTTATTATTGGTAGTGTTACACCAGATAATATCGGGGATTTTGTTGATGAATTTACAAAATTTAGGGAGCAACGCAGACAACAACTAAATGAGGAAAATTGCGTAGATATGTCAGCGGTAGAATTGATAGCAGAAAAAAGAGGTAGGTCGTGTGAACCACATGCGATTCAGTGCGATATTCAAGGGGCAAAAGATGCTGAATTTATTATTGAAGAATTAGAAAAAAGAAAAGGTCCAAAAGGTATCGTAGAAATGCATCAGATAGTTCTCTTTTTTAAGAGAGAAATAAAATTAAGAGATAGTCTAGCTCAATTTCATCGAGTTGATATATCTCGTCGAATTGGTGAATTCAAAAAAAATGAAAGTTTTTATAGTAATGAAAAAGAAAGGTTTGAGAAAGCCTTGTCGTCATTGCCAAAAATTTTAAAGGAATTTGAGAAGGAGAATTCTGAAAAAATTCACGCTTTACCAGATGAACACCGTAAACAAATTTTAAGTGATTTGTTAAATTTACAAAATATTTCACCTGGTAGCTTTGAAAAATTAAAACCATCTTTCTATGAAGATATCTGTGAAAGAATTGGAAGATTGATTGGTGCAGATTTTGAAATGAATGTTCCGGGTTTGATGGTTGCCGCGGAAAAACTTTGGAAAATTGAATCGAAAAAATCAAATTTTGAATTAAAAAAAGAGGCATATTTAAAAAATTTCGAACCAAAAGATTCAGCTCTTGCAGAATTTTGTTTTGATCACGGAATAGTGGAATTAAGAGGTCGATATACAAATTTGATAGATACTTTATCTTGGTTGATGAATTATTCACCCTCAGCGGCAAATGACTTTTTGACTACATCTGCAAAATATGAAAAATGTCCTGCTTTAGTTGATTCTGGTCAAATGGCACTGATGCAAACTAGAGCTCAGAGGACATTAGATCAGCTATAAATGAAGCTTTCTCCCCTTGTTTTTATCATAAAACAATGGTAGGTTTAATACATTATGGCAGATACTCAGCTAATTAAAGAAAAATTAGATTTGGTGCAAACCATAGGAGAATACGTGCCTTTAAAAAAGGCCGGTATTTATTATAAAGCACCATGTCCATTTCACCGGGAGAAAACCCCGTCTTTTATGGTAAACGCGGAAAAACAAATATGGAAATGTTTTGGCTGTAGCAAAGGTGGAGACATATTTTCTTTCATCCAAGAAATGGAAGGTTTGGATTTTCCTGAAGCCTTAAAATTATTAGCTGATCGAGCGGGTGTAAAAATTGATAGTTATCGAAGTGAAATCGACAAAAGTCAGAAAAACAGAATTTTAGATATAAACCAAAAAGCCGCAAGTTTTTTTCATCACATTCTTACCGAAATGGAAGGGGCAAATGGTGCGCGTGAATATCTAGACAAACGTGGTTTGACGAAAGAAACAATCGAAAAATGGCAAATAGGATTTGTCCCAGATCAATGGGATTTGTTAACAAAATATTTTTTGAAAAAAGGTATTGGTATCGATGATTTGGTGGTAGCTGGATTGGTCATAAAAAAAGATGTCGCTCGAGCTGGCCAAGGGTTTTACGATCGTTTTCGTGGACGTATTATGTTTCCAATTTGGGATGTCCATGGAAATGTAGTTGGCTTTACTGGTCGCGTATTGGTGGAGACAGAAAATAGCGGTGGTAAATATATGAATACTCCGCAAACTTTAGTCTATGACAAATCGCGTGTTATTTACGGATTAGACAAAGCCAAAACTGAAATAAAAGCACAGGACCAAGTTGTATTAGTAGAAGGTCAGATGGACGTGGTAGCTTGCCACCAGGCCGGTATGAAAAACGTGGTGGCTTCATCTGGGACCGCTTTGACTTTAGAACAAATCAAACTCCTTAAACGATATTCTAGTAATATTGCCATGGCCTTTGATGGAGATTCTGCTGGGGTAGCGGCGGCCAAGCGGGGAATTAATATTGCTTTGGGCGAAGGTTTGAATGTAAAGGCAATTCGGATCCCCGAGGGAAAAGGTAAAGATCCAGATGAATGTTTGAAAAAAAATCCTGAAGTTTGGTTTGATTCCGTCAAAAATGCCAGCGACGTTTTACACTGGTTTTTTGAGATGGTTTTCTTTGGTAAAAATACATCTGATCCAAAAGAAAAACAAAAAATTGCCAATGAACTTCTGCCAATTATTGGGTTGATACCGTTTGCCGTAGAGCGTGATTATTGGCTTAAAGAGCTGGCTGGGAGGCTTGGAACCGATACTTCTGTGCTCAGAGATGATTTAAAAAGATTTGAGAAAACTCCAACCAATGCCCCGATTACTATCAAGGCAGAACCAAACAAAAAAGCAATTGAATTGGACAGGCTGGATATGTTACTCAAGAGATTTTTGATGATTTTGATTTATTCTCCTCAATATATCGCCAC
>CAYZHG010000101.1:0-5789 GCA_964477455.1 uncultured Gammaproteobacteria bacterium | reverse complement strand
ATATCTGCCTTGCTTTTGGCGAATTGGTTATTGTTATCATTTTTTACCAACCGTTCTTTAATTATTATTTTCTTTACTAGCTTTATAACCATGATTGTTTATCGATTAATATTTATATTTTTGATATACGCCAATTCCTTTATTAAAACACAACCAGTTGAATTTTCACCACTATTATTAAAAATGTTTTTTAACGAGGCGCTTGTAACGGCCATCACTTTATCGGTAATTTATATTATTTCTTCAATTTTTGTTAAAAGATTACGCCCAGAATATATATTGGAAACTTCTAGAATTATATGAGCGGGAAATTATTTGAAATTCAATCAGACAATCATGATTGGCAGAAATTAGATGGGAAGTTTAGAAATAATTGGGTAGAAGAAAATCTTCATCTAGAAAAAACATCTTCCAAACATACTACTGCAATCGGAACTAGAAAATATTTAGGGAAAAGTATTCTAAACAAACGCTTGTTATTTTTTGTAATTATTTTATCGTTAGGTTTGGGCATTATTATTTTTAGAAGTTTTTATGCTCAAATTATAAAAGGGGATTACTATCGTGGTCTAGCCGAAAATAATCGTATTCGTATTCGCCCAATCGCCGCCGAACGTGGCATTATTTATGATCGTTTCGGAAAACAGATGGTACAAAATGTGCCAAACTTTTCTTTGTCTATAGTGCCTCAAGATTTACCAACTGATAAAACCAAGCGACAAGAGGTTGTCGTGAAGCTAGCGGCCTTATCTGGGCTTACCGAGGATTATATCCAAAGTTTATTGTTAAAATATAAAAATTATAGTTACGAATCTTTGGTATTAAAAGATAATTTGGATTATGACACCTCTCTAAAAATCTATATTGAAAGTGTGCAAATGCCTGGTGTCTTGATCGAGGGAGGTACAAAGCGTAATTATATTTTTTCAAGTATTCCAAATTCTCCTAGTAGTACAATCTCTCTTGCTCATGTGTTGGGATATTTGGGGAAGTTAAATGATAAAGAGTTGGAGGATAACCATGCTAAAGGTTATCAAGTTTCGGATAATATTGGAAAAACTGGAATTGAAAAAAATTATGAAACAGATCTGCGCGGAATTTATGGACGCAAAAAAATTGAAGTAAATTCCACAGGACGTGAACAAAATGTCGTCGCCGAAGAACCACCAACTCCTGGCAAAAATCTTTGGCTAACCATTGATCTTGATGCTCAAAATAAACTCGAACAATTAATTAAAGCCTACGTGGAAAAGAAGGGCGAACATCGTATTTCCGCGATTGCACTTGACCCTCGCAATGGTGAAGTTATCGCCTTGGTTAGTTGGCCTAGTTTTGATAATAATCTTTTTTCTAGCGGCATAAAACAAGTGGAATATCAAAAATATCTTGATAATCCGAACAACCCATTATTTAATCGTGCGATTGGAGGAAATATTCCATCTGGTTCAATTGTGAAACCGATCGTTGCGGCCGCAGCTTTGGAGGAAAAAATTATTGATTCTAATAAAGCTTTTTTAAGTAACGGCGGTTTATATGTAGGCAGGTGGTATTTTAAAGATTGGAAAGCCGGCGGTCATGGCACAACTAATGTCACCAAAGCGTTGGCTTGGTCGGTAAATACTTTCTTTTATTATATCGGCGGTGGTTATGGAAATTTTACCGGCTTAGGTGTCGATAAGATTATTGAATACATGCAAAAATTTAATCTGGCCAAAAAAACCGGCATTGATATTTCTGGTGAATCGGCTGGATTTTTGCCAAGCAAAGAATGGAAAAAAACTACCAAAGGCGAATCTTGGTATGTTGGTGATACTTACAATTTATCTATCGGTCAGGGTGATTTATTGGTAACTCCGCTACAAGCATCTGTGTGGACTGCCGCTTTTGCCAATGGTGGAAATATTGTCCGACCACATCTTGCGCTACAACTCTCTAACAAAAACGAAACAACTGAAAAATTTTCTTTCCCGCCAAATGACACCAACGTTGTTTCTGCCAAAACCACTGAGATTGTTCGCCAAGGTATGCGCGAATGTGTTTTAGTTGGTAGTTGTAAATTATTACAAACCCTACCTTTTACCTCCGCTGGAAAAACCGGTACCGCTCAATGGAACAGTACCAAACCGGAACACGCCTGGTTTACCGCTTTTGCTCCATACGAAAGCCCACAGATTGTAGTCACAGTGTTGATAGAAGAAGGGGGCCAGGGTTCTGTCGTCAGTATGCCAATTGCCAACGACTTTTTGAAGTGGTGGGGAAAAAAGTATTTGACACGTTAATCTTTGTCTGATACTATTGTTATACAAACTCTTTCCGAGTTTATTTATTTTTTTATATGACAAACATACAATACGTAACTGAAGCTAGTTTGAAGAACCTGAAAACTGAAATGGCAACGCTTCAAGACAAAACAATCCCAGAAATCGCTAAGCGCATCGATGAAGCCAAACAACAAGGTGATCTCTCGGAAAATGCTGAATACCACCAAGCGCGCGAAGATATGTCTTGGGCACAGGGGAGAGTCAAAGAAGTGGAATATCTAATTCAAAATTCTGAAATTATTAAAAAAAGTTCAGACAATGATGTGGTGACAATTGGCTGCACAGTCACTGTAAATATAAACGGTAAAACCAAAGATTATACGATTGTTGGACCTCAAGAGATTGACCCTACCAAAGGATATATTTCCAACGAATCACCACTAGGTCAAGCATTTCTAAAACATCAGGTAAAAGACAAGGTAGAAGTAATTACTCCTGCTGGAAAAAATGTTTACGAAATAATTGCAATTAAATAAATTACAAAAAAAGACTTTCAAAAGAAAGTCTTTTTTAATTATAAAAAGGAGGCAATAGATTATCTAGAAAGTTGTTTTCGTAAATCAGAAATTTCTTGTTCAGCAGCCGCATCTCTAGCAACGTATTTTTTTAACTCCGGAATATCTTGAGCGTGTAAATATTTTTCCTTTGAAGTTTCCTCTTGAATTGGCAAAGTGCTTGCAGCAAAAATATCAGCGATCTCTTTCAATTGTTCTTCCTTAACGCCGGTCAACCATCCATCAACTTGAGCGCCACCAGCAACTAATTTTTGTGCAACGTCATCATACAGCTTTTTAAAATCAGGATGTTTTGAATCAGTCATTGTCGACATTATTTCATACAAATTCTCCAAATTCCCAGCACTGTAGATATTATTTTGTTTTGAAAGTCTTTCCTTAATATGGCGCATCGCCATTTGACCTCTATATTCGGTTATTTGCTCTGGAGTGGCGTTTTCTTCCGGTTTGTTTGGCGCTTTCATCACGACCGTGGCCTCTAATTCTTTAATCCTAGCTTGAATGTCCACAGGTGAACTGTCAACTCCTGGTGGTACATATCCTCTAAAATCTGCGTTTCCCATATTTTAATATTTAAAATAAATTACTTTAATAATTTTTCAAGTTTATCAAACATACCATTCCATCCTTTTTTCATTTCCTCCAAGATGGAATCGTCATGTGGATTATCTCCGACCATTGTCATTGTAGTCACGCCATTATTTATCGTTAAACTAAATTCAACCAACGCCTCTACGATTTCTTCTCCAGCCATTCCATAATGTGAGGAGGGGACAGGATTTCCTTGTGCATCAGTGAATGTATCTAACCATGATAAAAATTTTGGCTGTTCAATCGCTTGATAAATACCGCGACCCCAAAACTCTTTGCCATCCGAAGTTCTATGGCAATATCCAAACACTCCGCCTTTTTTTAAATCAACAGAGATGTGTGACGACTCCAAACCTTCTGGAGACCACCAATTTTTCAACTTATCAGCATTTGTTAATGCTTCCCAAACTTTTTCTATTGGAGCTGAAAATGAACGTTCTATAGTTAATTTTTTCATATAAAAATATAATATTAATCTATATATAAGTATAAGGGGAATCAGTCGTTTTGTCCAACTGTTTTATCTTTATAAGTTTTAAACTGAATTTTAATGGATGATAAATAAACTCACTATTAATGGAATATAAAAAAGCGCAAATAGTGTACTCAATAACACCGCCAAAGCGGCTTTGTTGGGATGAACATTTAATTCAGTAGCCACCGCCACAGTATTGGCCGCTAACGGAACAATTGCCATTACCATCATAACATTATAAATTGATTGATTATAAAAATGTAAATAATATTTATCAAAAACAATAATACCAAAAATTATCAGAGGCCAGATAATGAATTTTGCCAAAAAAGTTAACGAAATAAATTTATAATCTATCTCCTTAATATTTACAGTTGCCATTCCCATCCCAATAATCATCATACCTAATAACGTGTATGCCCCTTTAAAATGTCCAATCATTGCTATGGCGATACCTCCCAAATGAATATTCGAAAGATTAAATATTAATCCAATAAAAAAAGCATAAATAGTAGGAAGTTTTATTACTTTCCACAAACTTTCTTCGACGGAATGGTTTGCTTTTGCGGTAAGAAAAAAACCAACTGAGTTTTCATATAATACAAAACCTAATATTGATAATACCGTCAAACTAAACGCCTGATCACCCAACACTGCGGATATGACAGGCAAACCAAAATATCCAGTATTACCTGTACCAGCAGTGAATGCGAGAATATTTTTTGTAGAATCATTTTTAAAGACATTGTTGCCAACCAAATGGAAGGTGAGGGCAATGACACTCGCCAAACAAAAAAATAAGATCGGCAAAGATAAATTCGCAAAATTTATTTCTGCTGAATATGTACCATAAAAAATTACTGTAGGGGCAATAATATAAATAAGTAATTTGGCAATCGATTCCTTTTGCACTTTAAGTATTTTTGTTCCAATATATCCAAGTATTATCATCAGATAGAGTGGTATTAACTTTAGTAGGATAGTGGTAAATATTATCATAAACATCGGTGCTGAAGTTTTTAATATTCAATTTACTAATTTTAATTTTTTATTCCAAAAATTTTGCCTTCGCCTTTTGAGATTTTCGGTTCAAAAAATTGTACTAAATTTTTACCTAATAATTTTTTACTTATTGTGTAAGAATATATTAACTGTATAGAAAAATCTTTTAGATGATTTAGATTTATACATACAGCATTTTCAGTTTTTCCCGTGTCAGGATTACTAACCGCCACCATATAAGCAAGTGCCGTTGCTTTATACTCATTATTTTTTACACCACGGACAAACGCTTGCTCCATATCAACAATTAATTTTTGTGTTTCTCGATGTTCATCACCATCATATGTTGCGAGCATCTTAACTTGATCATTTATTGACAAAGCGGCTGCAAAAGGGAAGAACTCACCATACTTTTGAAGCTGTTGTTCTGCAAACGGAAGTAGTGAATTAAGCAATATTTCCGATTCTTCCTTTGGTGTTTGAGTCATATATTATGTGAGTTAAAATTTTAATACTCGAAATATACAATACTTAATTTACAAAATTCTATTTTCAAGATTTTTTACAACTTCTACCCATTTATTATATTCTTCCGAATTTTTAAACCAATTATGTTTGAAAACCATCTTTTTCTATTTTGAATGTATATTTGCCAATGCCTTCATATAGAACTCTGTAAAATCCATTCTTATTGTTTGAACGGTTTTTTTAGCGATGATATTTTTAAATCGATCGGATCGTAGAGCGCAACAACCTTCTCTCCAAGCTTTGGGATATCATCAAAAAAGTAATTAACGAAGTGCAATTTTTGTGGACCATCAATGTGCACTTCCAATTCTATAATGTCAGGTAATGGGATACTGGTGGTTGAAAGAACATATTTAA
>CAYZHG010000100.1:0-44484 GCA_964477455.1 uncultured Gammaproteobacteria bacterium | reverse complement strand
TCCACTTCTACTATGACTTACAAATTGTGGTCATCTGTTGATGGTGGTTCAAACACTGATGCAACTGTAGCTGCTTCTACAACAGTAGCAAATACAGTTGATTTCGCCTCTATCACAACTAACTCATTGACAATCAACGGTGGTTCTTGGAGATTCTTAACTGTCAAGACCAACGCTACAGCTGTCAACTATGATACATTCCAAATGTCAGCAAGCACCTTAGGTGATTTGAAATTCACCGCAGCTGATTCTGACCTTGGTTACGATGGTAATAGTGACGGATCATCTAGTACTGGTTCAAGTACTGGTTTGTACGTAGATGGACAACCAACTGTTGAAATGATTACTGCTCGCAGTTAATCATTGATTAAACTATCTTAGATTATTTCTAAGATAATAGATTGCTTAAACCCACCCTTTCAGGGGTGGGTTTTTGTTATGTATATTGACCTTTTACTGTGATAATAGTATACTTTATTGGTAAAAAAATATTGAAATATGTTAATTGCAAATATGAAAGAAAAAATTGAAATTGCGATAAAGTGGTTAATTTATATAGTTTTTTTTGTCCCATTGCTAGTATTTCCAAGTTCTTATATTTTTCCATTTATTGTTCCGAAAATTATTTTTTTTCGATCAATAGTTGAGATAATGATGGTGTTGTATATTTTATTATTATTTATCAACTGGCAGCAATATAAGCCAAAATTTAATTATTTAAATATTGCTATTTTTTTATTTTTACTTAGTTTTGCGATTTCTACTTTTGTTGGTACCGATGCCTATCATAGTTTTTGGGATAATCATGAGCGCATGTTGGGGTTGTTTACTCTAATACATTACGTTGCTTTTTATTTTGTTTGCGCAGGTGTTATGCGAGATTGGAAAGATTGGAAATTGGCTGGTAGAGTATTTTTGGCTGGCGGTTTCATCGTAATGTTTATCGGTTGGTTACAAACACAAATGCCCGAACTGTTGTTAAATCAGGGCTCAACACGTGTTGCAAGTACTTTAGGAAATTCTATATATGTTGGTAACTACGGCTTGTTTTTAACTTTTTTAGCTTCCTTGCTATTTAGTCGTGAAAAAAATGTATTTTGGAAATGGTTTTATGGAATTGCTGGAATTTTTGGTTTTATGGGAATGTTTTGGAGTGGAACGCGCGGATCTTTGTTGGGATTAGTGTTTGGCGTAATCTTTGCTTTAATTGGTTATGTTGTAGTATTAAAAAAATATCCTAAAATTCGCATAGCTTTAGTTAGTCTAATGATTTTAGGAATTGCCTGCATGTCTCTGCTGTATACTTTTAGAAATGCAGATTTTGTCAAAGGTATTCCTGGTGTAAACAGAGCTGTCAGTACGTCGCTTTCAGATTTAAAATCGAGTGCGCGTTGGATTGCGTGGGAAATCGCAGTGGAGGGTTGGAAAGAAAAACCAGTTTTTGGTTGGGGTCCAAATAATTATTTTTACGCTTTTAACAAACACTATAAATCTAGATCTTTGGATTTTGGTTATGGTGAAACTTGGTTTGATAATGCGCACAATATTGTTTTAAACACTTTGACAGTTCAGGGAGCATTTGGGTTGTTTGTTTATTTTGCAGTTTACATTCTTGCAATTATTAGTTTGGTAATTGCTTATCGCAAAAAAATAATTGATTTTCATTTTGCTATTATCGGCGGAGCGTTTGTGGTAGCACATTTTGTTAGTGTGATCACAGTATTTGAAGACCCAACTTCATATATATATTTAATGTTTTGGCTGGCGATGGTTAATGTTCAATCTTTTAATATAAATAGTAACTTGGCTGAATCTGCCCAAAAAGTAGTTGTGACAGTGTCAAATTCAGACAAAAAAATAGGTAATGGTTTGATTATTGGAATGGGTTTAGTTGGTTTTGTTGCAGTTTTTATATTTAATATTCAACCATCTAGAGCCAATCAAAAAACTTTGGATGCTATCAGGGCGATTATGGCTGATCCTATTGCGGGTATGCCTGTAGTCAAAGAGTCTTTAGAATTCACATCTCCTCATATTGATGATATTCGCAGTGATGTTAGTCGTACTGTTTCTCAATCATTAAGCAGTAATTGGCAAAAAATTGGCAAGGAAAAATCAAATGCATTATTAGCTTTAACAACTGATAATTTGGAGAAAAATTTATTATTACATCCCTTGGATATTCGTAACCAATTAACTTTGGCTCAAATGTATCAGTTGGGTGCAACGATGAATAATAATGGAATGTTTATTTTAAAGGCTGAAAGCGTTCTTGAAGACGCTCTCAAAAAATCTCCAAAAAGACAACAGATCATTTATAGTTTATCTGGATTGAAAATGCAGACAAACAAACCTGCTGAAGCAATTAAAATGTTGGAAGAAACAATTAAAGATAATCCTAGAATTGGAGAAAGTTATTGGAGGTTAGCTTATGCATACAAAGTTGGCGGACAGGATAAAAAAATTGGTGAGTTGATAAAAAAATCTCATGATAACGGTGTTGTTTTTACTGAACAAGAACAAGGCATATTAAATCAATTAATTTTAGTTAGTAGCACAAAAAATAATTTGAAACAGAAATAATTTTATGAAGAAAGCGCTAATTACCGGAATTACCGGTCAGGATGGTTCGTATCTAACAGATCTTTTGTTGGAGAAAGGATATGAGGTCCATGGTATTATTCGTCGTTCTAGTAGTTTTAACACTTCGAGAATTGAACACGTATATCAAGATCCTCACGAATCTGGACGAAGACTGTTTTTGCATTATGGAGATTTGAGTGACGGAAGCAATTTGAATCGTATTTTAGAAAAAGTAAAACCAGATGAAATTTATAATCTAGGTGCTCAAAGCCATGTGCGTACAAGCTTTGAAATGCCTGTTTACACGGGTGATGTGGACGGGCTTGGAACATTGCGTCTACTTGATGCAATTCGTGACTCAGGCACCAAAATTAAGTTTTATCAGGCTGGGTCTTCGGAAATGTTTGGAAAGGTGTTGGAAAATCCTCAAAAGGAAACAACTCCATTTTATCCACGCAGTCCATACGGTTGTGCTAAAGTTTATTCGCATCATTTAGTAGTAAATTATCGCGAGGCTTACAATATATTTGCTTGCAATGGAATTTTATTTAACCATGAATCACCAAGACGTGGCGGTACATTTGTTACCAAAAAAATTACCGATGCATTTGCCAAGATAAAACTTGGACAAGAAGAAAAAATGTATTTGGGAAATTTGGACGCCAAACGCGATTGGGGTTATGCAAAGGAATATGTCGAAGCGATGTGGATGATGTTACAATTTGAAAAACCGGATGATTATGTTGTTGCTACGGGAGAAACTCACAGTGTGCGAGAATTTTTAGAACACGCTGGACGTTTGCTTGGATATGAAATGCGATGGCAGGGAAGTGGTTTGGAAGAAAAAGGTATAGATGCGAAGTCTGGCAAAGTGTTGGTTGAAATTGATCCGTATTATTATCGTCCAACAGAAGTAGATTTACTTCTTGGTGATCCTAGTAAAGCTAAACAAATTTTGGGTTGGGAGCCAAAAGTAAAATTTGAAGAATTGATTAAAATAATGATGGAGGCTGAATTTGAAACTAGAGGTTTGGTAGCAAGGGATTATCTTGTTTAATTTTTGTTATGAAAAAAGATGCAAAAATTTATGTGGCCGGCCATCGTGGTTTGGTTGGCTCTGCTTTGATTAGAAAGTTACAGAGCGAAGGTTACAAAAATTTAATTTTACGTACGCATGTAGAATTAGACTTGCTTAATCAGACAGCAGTAGCAGAATTTTTTGCCCTCGAAAAGCCGGAGTACGTATTTTTAGCTGCAGCGAAAGTGGGTGGTATCTTATCCAACAACACGTATCCCGCTCAATTCATTTATGAAAATTTACAAATTCAAAATAATATCATTCACCAGTCATATGTGAATGGGGTAAAAAAATTATTATTTCTCGGTTCTTCATGTATTTATCCGCGCAATTGTCCACAACCAATGAAAGAGGAATATCTGTTAACCGGTCAATTAGAGTCCACGAATGAACCTTATGCGCTTGCAAAAATTGCTGGCATCAAAATGTGTCAAAGCTACAATAGACAGTATGGTACAAATTTTATAGCTGTGATGCCAACAAATTTGTATGGACTTAATGATAATTTCGATTTAGCGAATTCACATGTTTTACCTGCATTAGTAAAAAAGTTCTGTGATGCCAAAAGAAATGGAAGTGATGAGGTGGTCGTTTGGGGCACAGGAGTAGTACGAAGAGAATTCTTGTATGTCGACGATATGGCTGATGGTTGTTTGTTTCTTATGAATAATTTTGACCCATCCAAAGAACAGAGTGAAAGAGGGGAGATTTTTTTCAATCTTGGAACAGGTCAGGACATAAGTATAAAAGAACTGGTGGATATTTTTAAAGAGGTGGTGGGTTATGAAGGAAAAATAGTTTGGGATGATTCAAAACCAGATGGAACACCACAAAAATTGCAAGATATGGCTAGGATACATTCTCTAGGTTGGAAACATAAGATTGTGCTAGTTGATGGGTTAAAAGAAGTTTGTAATTGGTATAAGAATAATTATGAAAATTTTTTGGGATAATATTGAATTGGATAAGGTAAAAGCAGTACTACTTGATTTAGATAATACTATTTATAAGTATCAGGTGTGTCATGATTATGCTTTGGGTTGCTGTTATCGAGAATTAAGGAGGATAAATAAAAATTTTGATCAGACCGAATTTAAAAGTTCCTATACACAAGCCCAAGAATCTGTAAAAAAATATTTACCAAATCAAGGTTCTGGGCATTCACGACTACTTTATTTTCAAGTTTTTTTTGAGAAAATTTACGGAAGGACCGAGATTAGAATGACGGAAAGGTTTGAGGATATTTATTGGAAAAATTTTTTAAAAAAAATGATATTAGTTTCTGGGATGATGGTATTTTTAAAAAAATGTCGTAAATTAAATATTAAAATTTGTATAGTAAGCGACTTGACTACAAAGATTCAATTTAAAAAAATATGTTTTTTAAAATTAGATAAATACATTGATTACGTTGTAACCTCGGAAGAAGCGGGTGCAGAAAAACCTTTTCCAAACATATTTCAATTGGCGTTGGATAAATTAAAATTAGGTAAGGGCGAAGTCATAATGATAGGTGATCACCATAAAAAAGATATTCAAGGAGCAAAATCGTTTGGTATTAAAAAAGTTTATCAAGTTTCATAGTAACTTAAAGTTTACATTAAATATGATACAAGATTTGATCAACAAAATTAAAGCATCTTTTTATGAAAAAAACGGTGTTTTTAAAGTTGGTTTTTTAAACAGTAAACTTTTTTGGTCCGTATTGATGATAAAAATTATTGCCTCATGGCTTTTAGCTTCAGATTTTTTGGTAAAATTGTTTATTCCATTTGTAAATTATTTCGTTGTCAACGGTTTTAGTGATCCATATAAGTATTTTTATCAGCAGAAAATTTTTAATATCTTTCCTTATCCAGATTTGATGTTGTGGCTGTTAGCGATACCTCGCTTTATTTTTTCACCCTTCTTAAATCACGACATCTATACAACTACACATTGGCATTTCTTTTTAGCACGCGTTCCGATTATTTTGGCGGATTTTATTGTATTATTAGTATTATATCGTTGGCTAAAGAACAAGAAAGAAAAGGTTCTGTTATATTATTGGTGTTCCCCAATACTTTTTTATATTAATTATGTTCACGGACAGCTGGACGCTTTACCGATCGCGCTTCTGTTTGTATTTTTGTATTTTTTATTTAAAGAAAAGTTTGTTAAGGCATTCATTTTCTTGGGCTTATCTATATCCACTAAGACAAGCATTGCAATAATCCTGCCGTTTGTTTTGGTTTATCTATTACTACGAAGATTTTCTTGGTATAAAATTTTGGCTTATTTGTCTGTGCCGCTACTGATTTTTATAATTTTGAATTTTAAATACATTTTGACACCAGGTTTTGTAGAGATAGTTTTTAAAACAAAAGAGGGATTAAAAGTCTTAAATTTAAGTTGGAAAATAAACGATCAATTAATAGTTTATTTTGTACCTTTTGCATATTTGCTTTTGTTTGTAAAAAGTTTAACCTACCGTATTTTAAATCGAGATATTTTCTTGATGTTTTTAGGTTTTAGTTTTGGTATTTTGACACTATTGATTCCACCAATGCCAGGTTGGTATTATTGGATTATTCCATTTTTTATTTATTTTTATGTTAAACAAGATGGTGCTCCGAAGTATATTTTTATATTTTTAAATATATTTTATTTTGCTTATTTTATTTTTATAAAAAATTCAGATATTTTTTCTGTCTGGCAGCTTTCCTCACCTGCTATTGCTTCATTAATTACGCCATATAGTTGGGTTAAAAAGATGGGAATAAATCCTGATTATTTAGTTAATATATTTTTCACTCTTCTACAAGGGTCATTATTGTTGAATATATTATGGATATATCGTAAAGGAATAGAAAATTTAATAAAAAATAAAATTAATTACCAACCATATTTAATCGCTGTGGCGGGTGATTCTGGTTGTGGAAAAAGTACTTTTACCAATTTGATATCTGATAAGTTTGGAGAAGACAATACTTTAATAGTGGCTGGGGATGATGCTCATCGTTGGGAAAGAGGGGATAAAAACTGGTCTAAATTTACACATTTAGATCCTCGTGCCAACAAATTACATTCGGAAATGGATCAAGTTATTGATCTGCGTGCGGGACGATCTATTGATCGAAGCTTTTATGATCACTCTACGGGTAAATTTACATTACCAGTTAAGTTGCATTCTAAAAAAATTGTTATTTTCCAAGGGTTGCATAGTTTGTTTATTAATAAAATGAGGGATTTTTATGATTTAAAAATTTATATTAAACCTTCAGAAGATCTAAGACTTTATTGGAAAGTGCAACGTGATATGAAGGAGCGCGGTTATGATGCAAATAAAATTTTGGAACAAATCAAACAAAGAGCTGGTGATTCGGATAAATATATAAATCATCAAGATACTTATGCAGACATAGTACTTTCATTTAACACTGATAAAAAAATTGATGATTTTTCTAAAGAGATTGCTGACATGAAGTTGTATCTGAAAATAATTTTTGAAAATAATATAAATATATTGCCACTTTTGATAGAGTTGGAAGATAATAAGGATTTAAAAATTGTTCATTATTATGAGGGTGATAAACAGATTTTAGAAGTTAGAGGAGAAACAAACGCGTTAAAAATTGATAAGATTGCTTATAAAATGATCCCTGAGTTATGGGAAATTGTAAAAGATGATCCGCGTTGGTCGGCGGGTCATAATGGAATAATTCAGCTCTTTATTGGCTATTATATATTTCAAAAAATGAAGTTGGAACACCGTTATGAAAATCAATAATGTTTATCTAGAACAATCGGTAAAAATTGCTCGCCTTATTGGTTCTGGCTCTGATTGGGTGCAGGGTGGTGGTGGAAATTTTTCCATTAAACTTGATGAACAAAACATGTTAATCAAGGCATCCGGGCTATCCTTGAAAGAAGTAGACAAAACACATGGTATTGTTTTGGTAAATTATCTAAAGGTAAAAGAGTATTTCAAAACCTTTACTGGAATAAAAATTAATGTTCAGATTGAAAATTTGAGTAATCAGGCAATTTTAGATTTTACTAGTAATTTTTTACCAGAGCAAAGCTTAAAAGCATCTATCGAAACTGGTTTTCATGCTTTTTTAAAAAAATACACAGTTCATAGTCATTCAGTTTACGCTAATTTAATAAATTGTTCTGTAGATTCAGAAAAATTATTACATAAAATCTTTAATAAAACTAAGGTCGAATATATCATCGTTAATTACAGAGCGCCAGGATTAAGTCTGGCAAGAGAGATTCAAAAAAGTATCGACGTGCATGTTACAAGAGGTAATAGTTGGCCAGAAATAATTTTTTTGCAAAATCATGGAATTATAATAAATTCAGATAATTTTGATCGTTGTTTAGATTTATATTTACAAGTTGACAAGTTGATCAAAAAATATTTTAAAATTAAATCCAGTTACCCAAAGGTATCAATCCAAAAACAAGGAGATTGCTTTGAGAGTAATACTATATTTTTAAAAAAATATCTTAACAGTATCTTGTTGAATAAAAATTTATTTCAGCCAGTTATATTTCCGGACCAGGTTGTTTATCTTAATAGCGATGTTTTAATTAAAGATAATTTTATCCAATTTGGAAAAAAATTTTTTATAGATAAAAAAATAAAAAAATTAGTTTACAATACTAGCGAAAAAGAATCATTGACAATTGAGGAAACGATAGTTGCCTACTGCTATATTAAAGAAAATATTAAGAGGTTAAATTTACAATTAAAAAAGATTTCTTCTGTTGATATAAATTTTATCAACAAAATGGAGAGTGAGAAATTTAGACAAAAATTATTGAATAAATAATATGCAAATTATCATTCCAATGTCTGGTGAAGGTGCACGATTTAAACGGGTTGGGTATGCCGAACTAAAACCACTGATAAAAGTTGATGGTAAACCTATTATAGAACATGTTGTAAATCTTTTTCCGGGAGAGGAAAATTTTATTTTTATTTGTCGTGAAGAGCACTTGCAAGAAACTAACATGAGAGAAATATTATTATCTCTAAAACCAAAGGCGAGAATTATTTCTATGCCCGGAGAAAAGCTTGGTCCGGTTTTTGCCACCGCCAAAGCTTTTCATCTTATCGACGATGATGAACCGGCAATCGTAAATTATTGTGATTTTTTCATGAACTGGAATTATGCTGATTTTAAGAAGACAGTTTTAGAGATAAATTACGATGCATGTTTGCCAGTGTATACTGGCTTTCACCCGCACTTGACACATGAGAAGAATTTTTACGCTAGCGTAAAAGTAGATTTAAACGGCAATTTAGAAGAAATTCGAGAAAAATTTTCTTATTCATTAGACAAAACCCAGTCAATGCATTCACCAGGCACCCACTATTTTAAGTACGGTAAATATGTCAAAAAGTTTTTTCAAGAACTAATTGATAAAAAGATAGATCTTAACGGAGAATATTACGCTAGTTTGGTTTATAATTTATTAGTAAAAGATGGTTTAAAAGTTGGTATTTACGATAAAATCAACCATTTTTGTCAATGGGGGACACCGGAGGATTTAGAAGAATATAATGTTTGGTCAAATTTGTTCATTCGCCATGGTTCTGATGTAGAATTTCACCAAATTTACACTGAGCTCATTACAAGTAGTAATGACTATATTAAAAGTCACTCAAAAGATAATTTAGGAAAATCTTTTAAGTATTGGAGTGGGTTTTTTAAAAATTTAAAATAATTGATTGTGATTAATATTATACCAATGGCCGGTGAAGGTTCGCGTTTTGCGGAAGCTGGGTACGTATTACCAAAGGCTCTAGTACCAGTATCTGGTAAACCGATGATTGTTCGTGTGATTGAATCTTTGCCGTCAGCTGAAAAATCAATTTTTATTGTACGTGCGGAACATGTTAAAAAATATCAGTTGGACTTATTGATTAAATCTGTTTCACCAAATGCAATAATTATTCCGGTCGACAAAACGACCGATGGTCAAGCCACTACCTGTATGTTGGCCATGCCTTTTATTGATCCAGGAGAAGAGGTTTTTATAGCCGCATGTGATAATAGTTTTGTCTATAATAACAATTTGTTTAATCAACTTAAGAATGATGTGAGTATTGATGCGGTAGTTTGGACTTTTACTAAAAATGATTTAATAATTCAAAAACCAACATCTTGGGGATGGATTAAATTAGCCGAAGATAACAGTACGATTTCTGATATGTCGGTAAAGATCCCTGTTTCTGACAATCCGTTTAACGACCATGCAGTTGTGGCTACTTTTTATTTCAAGAAAGCTTCGGATTTTATAGCCGCATATAAATTAATGGAGTTAGAAAATTTTAGAATTAACAATGAATTTTATGTTGATTCATTGCCGATATTTTATAATAAATTGGGTAAGCGTAGTGTCATATTTGATATTGATTTGTATGTTGGTTGGGGAAAGCCGAGCGATCTTTATGTATATGAAGATAAAGAATATTATTATCGCTATGGTTTGGGTGAATGTAAAGATGGTGTGTCGGATCAGTTGCTGTGGAAAAAATATTTTAAAAATTTAAAATAGTTGATAATTATGCAAATTATTATTCACCGTATTAATACTATAAAAGATTTAGCTAATATTCCGTTTGAATATGGGGTTGAAATTGATATACGCGGGTATGGTAGTAAAATATTTTTGAGTCATGATCCTATAGATGAAAATAAAAAATACGATGAACTAGAAGAGTATTTAAAAAGTTTTAATCATTCGTTTGTAATATTCAATATTAAAGAAGCTGGATGCGAACAGCAGGTGATAGGTCTAGCTAAAAAATATAATATTTCTAATTATTTTTTGTTAGATGTCGAATTTCCTTATTTGTATAAAGCAACTCGAAAAGATGGTTTTAGGAAAATTGCTGTAAGATATAGTGAAGCTGAGCCAATCGAAGTGGCAGAAGCTCAAGTTGTTGATGGTAAACCAGCCATTGATTGGGTTTGGGTTGATACTAACACTGTTTTACCGTTAGACGCTGTTGTGGTGGGCAAATTGAAGCCTTTTAGAACGTGTTTAGTGTGTCCATCTCGATGGGGTAGACCAGAGGATATTTCAGAATACAGAAAATTAATGAAAAATTTAAATTTTTATCCTGATTCTGTCATGACTTCGTTAGATTTAGTTTCTAAATGGCTATAATTATTGGAATAGACTTGCTATGTTTAAGACAGTCACACAATATATAAAAGTAATTTTTTCCCCAAAGGTATTTTCTGAAGAAATTATCGATATTAATAATAGGCCTAAACAGAAAATAAACTTTTTTTTCTTTATTTTTGTATCAACGATTATAATTTTTTTACAGTTTTTTGCCTCGTTATTATCTATTTTTCATTTACCGTTTAGATTTTTATTTTTTACCTCTTTAGTATTGTCGGTTGTGTCTAGCTATTATATATTGAAAAAAAATAGTTTTATTATCTATGTTAGTAAAAATATTTTAATTTTATCGATATTTTTAGTTTTAGCATCAACTTTTCTATTTGCTATTAGAGTAAATTGGGCATATTGGGATGGGAGTTGTCCGACGTATTTGACCGCGTTGGTTACCCAAGTTTCAAATGGACGATTTCCAGTCTCGTTTATCAGCTTTCCAGAATTTCCAGCCAATTATCATCAGGGTTTTATTTATTTATCCGGTGTATTTTCTTATTGGTTAAAAATTTCACCAGCTTATTCTATAGTTATTTCGTCAACCATTATTTTCTTTTTAATTGTGCTTCTTTTACAATTTTTTTTCTTGAAGATAAAAAATCGCTATTCATATTTAATTTTGCCACTTTTTGTCCTAATTAGCTCATGTAGTGTTCCTTGGTTTACTGAATTTGGTCTGTATAATTATTTGAGTGCCTTTGAGTACGTGGTTTCAAATTCATGGCCAGTAGCTCTGTTGTTGTTGGCTGTGCTTATGTGGTATCTGCAAGACAGCGACACATTTAATTTCAAACAATTACTAGGACTAACACTCTTTGTGTTATCCTCTAGTACAGCCAACGCCACGCTGTACAGTGTGTTATTTTTGGCTCTAGTTATTTTGTTATTTAGAAAATTATTAATACGTTTTAGAGATGATAAATTTAAAATAGTCTTTAATAAAGAAGAGATAGTGAGATTATTTGTCTGTTTTTTATTATTAGGCTTCGTGTATCTGTTGCCACATCATATACCGTCAGCGTTCTTAAGAGGGCCACAATATGATTCGACACATTTATCTTTCCGGTTTAACTCAATATCTCAAATCGGCTTGTCGTTGGGGGTGGTGGCGTATTATTTACGTTTGTCCGGTACCATATCATTTTTAGGTATACTGATAGCCCTGGTATATGTTGTTAATTCTAAAAAATTTTTACACCAACTTCTTTCTATGGTTTTGTTGGTCACTTTTGTTTTTCCACTTATTTTTAGGATTACAAATGTTGACACTTGGGATAATATTCATAAATTTGCAATTATTAACATGTTTCTGTCCGTTATATTAACAGTATTTTTTATATCACAGTTAAAAGATGATAAAATAAAAAAAATAATTTTGGCCACTGTTATTTTATCATTACTTTTGAGTATACGTCCGGATTATGATATATTTAGGTACAGAACATCTTTAAATATCAAGAAGCAAGATGCTATAAGTGCAAATTATCAAGACATCACTGCTTATTTAAAGAGACCTTATCCGCTAGAGGTGATATTATTGCCGTTTGGTAGTAATAACTTGTGTGGAGGAGGGGATTTTGGCGGAATCGCCATGTACTCGGGTGCTTTTGTCCGTAATAATTATTTTAAGAATTTTTTACTAGCCGAAGATTTGGAAAATAATTATGAAAAAAAATTTTATTGGTGGAAGGACGTCCGATCGTTCGGTGATCGATTAGAAACGATTGAACCTAATGAATATGTGGTTATAAAAAATTCAGAAATGGATTTGTTTAGAAAACAAATAGATAAGTATAATTTAATATCTAAACAAAATAAAATAAATATTAACTCGAGCACGATCAAACAGTTTGATTATTTTACTTTATATCACTAATTAATCTAATATGATAAATAAAATTTTGGTTTTTTTAAGAAAAATTATAAATCCTAAAATAGATATTTCTGACGAATATGTAGAATGGCTGTGTTTTGCAAATGCTGGTATGCTAAATCGCGGTAATCTTTATTGTTTTGATTATGCAATAAAAAATTTGCCTAGCAATAGTCCGATTGTAGAAATTGGGTCTTTTTGTGGTTTGTCAACAAATTTGATTAATTATTATTTATTTCTAAACAATAAAAATAATGTATTATTTACTGCGGATAAATGGATCTTCGAAGGTTCAGATTCTGCTGAGGCAAAATTGGGGAAGTCTTTCGTTACTCATAAGGAATACAGAGAATTCGTGAAAGATGCTTTCAAAAAAAATGTTTCACTTTTTAGTAAAAATAATTTACCACATACGATTGAGTATTTTTCGGATGAATTTTTTGAACTATGGTCACAAAACAAGAAATTAAATGATATTTTTGGCAAAGAAGTAATGTTGGGCGGTCCAATAAGTTTTTGCTACATTGACGGTAATCATAGTTATGATTTTTCGAAAAGGGACTTTGAAAATACTGATAAATATTTAGAAAAAGGTGGTTTTGTGTTGTTCGACGATTCGTCGGATAGGCAGAGTCTGGGATCTAGTAAATTGATGAAAGAAATTATGCTGAATGATAAATACGAATTGGTAATCAAAAACCCTAATTATTTATTCAAAAAGAAATAATTAGTATTGTGGATAGTTTAATTATGATTAGTAAAATATTTAAAAAAATTACCAGATATTTTTGTTCTGATCTTAAGCAAGACTGGATGGTTATACTTTTTTTTATATTTATCCCAGTATTTTTTGTATTACTTTTTCTTGATTCAATTTATGCCAATGTCGGATTTGTAATTACCCATTCATTAGATGAATATGTATTTCATGGGATATTACTGCACATGTTTAGTGCTTTCGAAAGTTACAATGTTAAAACATTATTTGGGACAGGTTTTTATCAGTATGGTTTTATCTTTTTTTTCATTAATTTAATAGTGGTTATACCGTTTTTTATAACTGGTCATAGTGCTGTGGCAATTTTTATTCCACGCATGATTACTTCTTTTTTTGCAGTTTTAAGTTTAGTATATCTTTATAAAATAGTCTGTCTGTACTTAAAACGATTGCCAGCAATGGTAGTTGTGATATTTTTATTATTCATGCCGGCTTTTTGGGTGAATGCAACCTGGTTCCATCCAGACTGGATGATGACTGCCTTTTTATTAATGGCAATATATTTTTTATTTAAGGATAAATATAATTTTTCAGATAATTATTGGCTGTCAATATTTTTTTACGCTTTGGCGGTTACTACAAAATATCAAATCTTAACTTTTTCACCAATTTTACTTGTCTATGTTTTTTATTCACAAATATCAGAGTTGCAACTCGCTGGTATATCCAAAAGTTTAAAAAAGTTATTGATTGCATTGTTGATAATCTGTGCAGTTTTTTTCTTAACTAACCCTTATCTTTTTCATCCGAAAGGAGCGAGATTATTTGTTGGCTCTCTTGTTAGCAATCTTGAATCTAACGTAACCAATCATGGCGGAGGGCAAATTTTAAATTTAAAAGACAAAGTACATTTTGCCATTTCTGAGTTTTACATGAATTATATTTTTTTGTTGTTGTTGGTAGTTACATCATTATTTTGTCTTTATAATTATTTGAGAACCAGACAGGAATTCATTTTTTTTGTCTTGGCGATTGCTTTTATTATAAATTTAGTTTATTTGTTATTTGGAGTGAATAAGGCGTGGAATCATTACTATTTACCGGTTGTCTGTGTTGGAGTTATTTTGATCTCATTACCATTAAAACGACTTAAGTATAGTTATCAACTGTCGCTGTTACTTTTGTTAACGTTTATACAAGTGTTGTTTAATATTAATAAAATTCCTTACTACTTTGATTTAAGACATGATTATCAAGCTCAGTTTATTGATTATGGTTCAGCAGGAGATTATACTCAAGATCAACAGCGTGAAATTAGTGATTTTATTATTAATACTATTTCAGAAAAAGTTTCTGCACAATCAAATATATTAATCTCAGTTTATACTGGCTTTGATTATGAAAAATTAAATTTGAAATACAGTCAATTAAATTTATTGTGGGGACCTTTGTCGGAAGCGCAAATTTCTAAATCGGCTTTAATGTCCAGCTATCTACTTGCTAATCCTGCTGCATCTGCAGCAGAGGTTGATAAAATCGGAATGAGTTTTGTAGTTAAAGATTTTATAATTTTAAAAAAGAATGAAAGGTTCATTAACATTGGTATTTTAGATTCGCTAAATATTGAAGATAAAAAACCATATCTTGAGGCGAATCAATTGCTTGATAAAATTATAAAAGGAAATATTGGCTATCGCTTGATTGGCGAAGACAAATACGTGTATATTTTTCAGAAAAAATTATAATAATTACGTATGGTCTCAGCATTTTTAAATATATTAGTAGTAATTATTTTTTCGACGCTTTTTGTTCTAGCTGGTCTATTGGTTTTAAGGTCGTTAGGTTTTTTGAATGACAAAAAATTACGATCATATTCCACGGAAGTTGGTTTTTCGTTTTTTTTGGGCGTAATATTATTTTTAACTGCTTGGCGTTTGTTTTCATTTTTAAGTAAAACAGCTTTTGTTCCATTATTAGTGGTGGTGATATTGCTGGTAGTAACGGTATTGTATAATTTTAAATTTATATATTCGTATATACACGTTAATTTAACAAAATATTTATTGTCTTTTTTGTTTTGTATAATTTTTATCGTTTTTGGTATCATTCACGCCCTTGTTCCTATGCCTGATTTATTTTTATCAAACATGGACAATACTTTGCCCGCATATGGATTTGGCGGTGTAGTTCACAGTTTGCGTGCGGGGAACATATCAGTTTTCATAGCAAAAGAAAACTATATTCCTATACTAAATCAAAATTATGGTCAGTCACTTTTGTCTTCAATTCCAATGTTCTTTGGTTTGAATATTCCGCAGTTAACCTTGGTCGTTTGGTTGAGTGTGTGTATGTTTTTTTTAACGTTGATAGTATATGGAGTAATAAACTTATTCGTAAAAAAACAATCATATTCCGTTTTTGGTACTATTGTTACTATGTTGGGAAATTCAGCGCTGTATCCTATTTATATTGAGATTACCGATACTGGTAGTACCAATCTTTTGATTAGGAGCGTAGATACAATGATGGGGTTTGTTACCTTTCTTATTTTTATAATCATTTGTTATTTGTTAACTCAACGTCAAAATAATAATATTAACAAATCGTACGCTTATTCAATTATTGCAGTTATTGGTTTTAGTTGGAATATTATCGCAGCTCACAATGTAGTTTTAGCGATCCTCTTTCTAGGTGTGCTGTTTTTATTTGTAAAAGCTCAGATTTTAGTTAGAATAAAAATGGTTAGTATAATTTTAGTCTTTTTATTTTTTGGTACTTGTGTTGGATTGTGGTCTGGAAGCATGTTGTTGCCGAGTAAATTTGCTGATAAAGTTTTTATTCCTGGTGTAATGTCTTTATCGGACAGTGCACAATATCCATTGATAGAGTTTCGTTCAAAAATGTATTTAATGAATTTTGATACCTTAGCACACTCAAAGAGAATATTTAGTATGATACAGAAAAAATATTTTCAATCTATCAATGAAAGCGATTTAGTGCCTAGTGATGTAGTCTCATCTTCTATGTCGGTAGTTAATCAAACAGATGATAAATCCATTCTTTCTTTGTTTAAAAAAAATCATCCCTTACGATGGGTGGTTAACCTTTTGTTAATTTTTTTTCCAATTCTTGGGTTTACTTTATTTGGTTTTGTTATAAATAAACCGATTTTTCAAAATCAATATAAGGATTTTGTAAAGATGATTTGGATGGTCGGTATTGTTTTATTCATTTTTGGATTTGTTTGTTCTTCTTTTGTAGTATTGTATGGCAAAGAAATAGAGATGGCTCGTTTTTTGGGTATCGGTAATTTTATGGCTATGCTATTTTTGGGTTTTTCCGTCGCTTATATATTAATGATGAGAAGTATGTTTTCTTGGAAGCTGTTGTTTCCATTTTGCATTATAGTCACTTTATCTTTGGTTGGCCCATTTCTGCAGTATGGTTTAGTTGGTGTTGTTGGAAATTTCTACTTACCAGCAGAAGTTGACACAAGAATTTTTTCTCTTCCAAGCGGCACACCTTATCGGACCCTAACGGTAAATGAACGATTTAAAGCAATGATAAACATTAACGATATGGTTGGTACAAATTTTAAGCCAAGTAATTAATATATGAAATTTTCAATAATTGTTCCTTGTTACAATGAGGAAAAAAATATCCTCCTTATTCTTGAAAAATTTAAAGAGGTAATAGTTAGGTCAGACATTGAAATTATTCTAGTGAATAATGGTTCTTATGATAACACGGAATTTGTTTTAGATAAATTAATTTCAAAATATAGTTTTTTAAAAGTTGTAAAAGTAGAAAAAAATCTTGGATATGGATATGGTATTTTGAGCGGTTTGAAGATGTCTGGTGGAGAATATATAGGTTGGACTCACGGCGATATGCAAACCCCGCCTCAAGATGTAATAAGTGCTTTAGAAATTATCGAACAGGCTAATAGCCCAAAAGATATTTACATAAAAGGACGGCGGTTTGGACGTCCGTTGTTTGATAGAATTTTTACTTTTGGAATGTCTTTATTTGAAAGTTTATATTTAAGAGAAAAGCTATTTGATATCAATGCGCAGCCAAATATTTTTCATAGAAGTTTTTATGACAATTGGTCGAATCCACCTTGGGATTTCTCTCTCGATCTATACGCGTTATATTTAGCTAGAAAAAATAAATTAAAAATTATTCGTTTACCTGTAATGTTCGAAAAAAGATTACACGGTGAGTCGCATTGGAATAAGAATTTATTTTCAAAATTCAAATTTATCAAAAGGACTTTAGATTATAGTTTTAAATTAAAAAAACAATTATGAAGTTTAAAGCTTTTATTAAAGATTTGATAAAATTATTTTGGATAGATTTAAAAAGTGATTGGAAGATGCCTCTAGTTTTTATCGTTCCACTTTTTTTATTATTAAGTTTTTTAAATTTTCATTTTTTAGAAATTGGATTTTTACAACTTCACTCTGTTGACGAGTATTTTTTTCATGGTAGTTTGCTAAACATATACAATGGTTTTAGATTATTAAAACCATCTTTATTGTTTAGAACTGGATTTTATTCTTACGGTTTTCTATATTTTTTTATAAATTTTATTTTTGCTGCGCCGTTTTTCTATTTTAAAAATGTTGCTTTGTCAGTTTTTATACCCAAAATGGTCACTAGCGTTTTTGCTTTAACTACATTATTGTATTCATATAAGTTTTGTAAATTATATCTTAGTAAATTAATTTCTTTTCTGGTGCCATTAACTCTGGTTTTTATGCCAGGTTTTTGGTCCTTTGCTACATGGTTTCATCCTGATTGGATGATGACTGCAATGTTAATAATTACGACTTATTATCTTGCAAAAGATAAATTTTTATATGCAAATTATTATTGGCTTGCGATAATCTGCTTTGGTTTTGCTTTATCGTTTAAATTTCAAGCTCTGACTTTCTTGCCATTAATTATACTATATTGTTTTAATGATTTTTTTATCAATTATAAAATTGTAGATTTGACTAAAGCGTTTAAGGTTTTTATAAAGTCCGCATTGTCAATTTTAATTATTTTTATTTTTTCCAATCCATATTTATTACACCCGGTTGGTTATCGAATATTCTTTAAATCATTAAATGACAATTTGATATCAAACGTAACTAACCACGGTGTGTCTGGAACAATTTCGTTGGCTGAAAAAATATTTACAGTATTGGCTCGTGATTTTGTATCCCCAGTTATCTTCTTTCCTATCGTTATAGTAAGTCTATATTTTTCTTTTTTTTACTTTAAACGAAAAGATATATTTTCAATAATTGCTATCAATTTTGCTATAAACTTAGTTTATTTGTTATTTTTCGTAAATAAAGCGTGGGGTTGGTATTATTTGCCAGTTATCGTCTCTGGCTTTTTGCTTTTAATACCAGTGTTTAATAAACTTTATTATAAATATCAGGTCATTATAGCGTCTATATTTTTATTATTGTTTATTTCACTGAATTATAATAATTTGCTAGTTTCTTTAAATAAGAAATATGAAAAAATAAATTTTGAAACTAATTCTGTTATTAGCGATTTTATTATTAATTCATTAAAAGGTAGGATAGACATTAAAAAAGATAATTTCTTGATTACTGCTTTTACAGGATTTCAATTTGATAAATTAAGTATAGACTATAATCAGATTCACATTATTAATGGTCCATTTTCAGAGTTAATGATGGATTCAGAAGTTTATAGAAAATCTGTGCTAAATGAATATGATAACGATCTGTCTGTTTATAGACCGTTTGTAAAAAATAAATTTATAATTTTGAAAAAAAGTACTATATATTTGACAAAAGAACAAATTGGTAAAATGGTAGATCAGAAAGGCTACCAAGACGCTATTAGAATGTTGTCTCAAATGCGTAGCGGAAAGTTCGGTTGTTCGGTATTAGGTGAAAATGATTTGGTGGTAATATTTATTTGTGAGTAGTTAAAATAATTTATGTATATGTCAAATTCAAATAATAATACCCCCCCCACTCAGACTCTTTCGTCTAGAATTTTTTACATCGATAGAATTAAAGGTTTTTTAATTATCTTGGTTGTTTTTTGTCACATGCCAGCTACGCCCATGTTCGATTTTGTTGGAAAATATTCCATTTGGCAGTATCTGTGGACTAGAATAAATGACATTATTCCGTTTATTTTATATTTCCATATGCCCCTTTTTTTGGCTATTTCGGTTTTTTTTGTTAAAGAATTTTCAATTCCTTATATTTTGAAAAGGGCAAAGTTTTTGCTAGTGCCATATGTATTTTGGTTTTTTATTGAAAAACTGGAACCGTTAATTTATCATCATATTACAATGAGTGAATTTGTTAACTCATTACCTAATATTTTTTACGGTAATCATGCTAAAAGTCAAACAATTCTCTGGTTTCTTCCTGCGTTGTTTATTCTTAATGTTTTTATTTCTTTGTACAGAAAATATCGCAGTGTATATTTTTTAGTCACATTCTCTGCTTTATGGTTGTTATTTTTCTTTAATATTGAATTTATTGCTAAATGGCACGTAAAAGGTTTGATCCCTTGGGGAGTTGATGTTGCTTTTTATTTATCACCTTTCTGTCTGGTTGTTGATTATGTCCATCGTAAATACAAAATATCTGAAATATTTAGTTATTTACTGGTGATTTTTTCAACAATAATCATAACTTACATAGAGTCACCAAAAACTTTATCTTCCTTTCATTTTCGCATTGACTTGGCTCAGCTTAGCGTACCATACACGTTAATTGGTTATGCGGCTATGTGCGCTCTTTCTATAGGTATTTTATCTATTTTTATGCAAACTAAAAAAGAATCAATATTAAGTTTTGTAGGAATGTATACATTGCCAATATTTGTTTTACATTTATTTATTCTTGGTCGTTTTCATAATTTTTTATATAGAGTTACTATTTTTAATACTTTTTTTAGCAATGGATTATTTATTTTCATGTATTCAATACTATCCTTATTTGGAACTATTTTTTTAGCAATTATAATTTCAAAATTATTGATTAAATCTTCCTCCTTATTTAAGCATGTTGGCATGATAAATAAGGAATTTAAAGGCGTTGAATGAATATGTTTCTTGTAAATTTGTTATAGTATTAAAGTGATTGTTTTTTAGTTATTTATCAATATCTGACACCTATTGACACTGAATGATGTCAGTTGATATAATATCATCACTTAAGATAAATTCTTTAATTATGTCTGAAATAAAACCAAACGAAGTTTATACCACCCATGAAGTTGAAAGTTTGCTTAAGGTTAGCAAAAGTACTGTTAAAAGGCTGATAAAGAGCGGTTTAATAAGGACTAATAAAATCGGTAAACAATATCGCGTTTTAGGGCATGAGCTTTTGCGTATGCTTTCACCAGAAATAGATACCAAGGCGACCGATCTTTATCAAAATGTCAAAAAAAAGACTATTGAAAAAACTAGTAATTGGTAATTATTTTATGGAAATAATCATTCGACCGAAGAATCAATGGTGGAAAATTGACTGGAAAGAAATCTGGGATTTTCGTGAACTTTTTTATTTCTTCACTTGGAAAGATATCAAAGTAAAATACAAACAAACGGTAGTTGGGGTAGGTTGGGCAATTTTTCAACCGTTAGTTACCATGGTTGTATTCTCTATATTTTTTGGTAAATTAGCAAAAATGCCATCAGATGGAATTCCATATCCACTTTTTGTTTATTCTGGATTAGTTTTTTGGACTTTCTTTTCTGCCAGTTTAGCATCAGTGAGCGGTTCTTTTGTGGATAATGAAAGAATTTTAACAAAGATCTATTTTCCTAGAATTATATTGCCAGTTTCTTCAATTATGACTCATTTGGTTGATTTCTTTGTTGCCAGCGTTATTTTAATTTTTATTATGGCGTATTATCATTTTGCGCCATCGCTTATTGGGGTACTTCTTTGTCCGTTATTAATTTTGTTAAGTTTTATTTCGTCCTTTGGAATTGGGTTGCTGTTTGCATCTTTGAATGTTAAGTATCGCGATGTTCGTTATGTTTTACCTTTTTTCATTCAATTATTAATTTTTGTTACTCCAGTAATATATCCTGTCAGTATAATGAGTCCAAAATATCGCTGGCTTCTTGGGTTGAACCCTATGGCTGGAGTCGTAGACGCTGCCAGAGCAGGTCTGTTAGGAGGAAGAGAGATCGATTGGCTATTGTTTGCTGTCTCAGCTTTATCAGCCTTTGTGTACTGTCTGATAGGGGGAATCTATTTTAGAAAAGTAGAAAGATACTTCGCGGATGTAATATAATTTTTTTATGTCAATAATTGAAGTAAAAAATATTAGTAAAAGTTATAGGATGGGTGAACGACAAAGCTATATGGCTCTGAGGGATTTGTTATCCTCTTTTATAAAATCTCCATTTAGTTGGTTTAAAAATATTTTTTCTAAGCCAATCGATAGTGATATGTTTTTGGCATTAAAGGATGTTAGTTTTACAGTAGAAAAAGGTGAGGTTTTGGGTATTATAGGTAGAAATGGTGCTGGTAAAAGTACATTATTAAAAATTCTTTCCCGTATCACTCCGCCAACTGAAGGTGAAATTATATTAAATGGTAGAGTGGGGAGTCTTCTCGAGGTCGGCACTGGTTTTCATCCAGAACTTACTGGAAGAGAAAATATTTTTTTAAATGGTTCGATGCTTGGAATGAGTAAGCAGGAAATCAAAGAAAAGTTTGATGATATAGTTAATTTCTCTGGTATAGGAGAATTTTTAGATACGCCAGTAAAAAGATATTCTTCTGGTATGTATGTGCGTTTGGCGTTTGCTGTAGCCGCCCACCTAGAACCAGACATTTTGGTCATAGATGAAGTGTTGGCAGTTGGTGATATTGAATTTCAAAAGAAATGTTTAGGTAAGATGCAGGAAGTTACAAATAATGATGGTAGAACTGTACTGTTTGTTAGTCATAATATGGGTGCTATTAAACAGTTGTGTACTCGCACAATTTTATTAGATGATGGAAAGGTAGTTTTTGCTGGTGACACAGATGAAGCTATCAAATTGTATATTAAAAATGGTTCTCAGCAAGGAAAACTCAGCTCTAAATCTTTTAATGGGACTTTAGTTTCTGAATTACAATTTTCTGAAGTTTATGTAAATGATTTATCAAATCAAGAAATAAATTTACCTCCATCAGAAGAAATAAAATTTTCCGTTAAAGGATATTGTGAAAAAGACATTCCAAGTTTCAGGATAACCTTTTCCGTATTTAAAGACGACATTCGATTGTTTTCTTTGCATGATACACAATATGGAGAATTGCTTCCAAAAGGAAATTTTTCCTCTCAGGTTAAGGTTCCTGCTTTTTTTCTACGGCCTGGAGATTACACATTAGCAATCGGTGGATATGGGTTGTCTGGTAGTTGGATTTGGGGTACTTATTTGGTCAGCTTTGGTATCATAGAGGACTGGAGTATTGATAATGAATTTAACAATTTTGGTCTGATAAATTTGCCACATAATGGTAAAAGAATATTGGGTTAATTATGCAAAATTATATTTGGTTAAAATTCAGATTTAAATTAAATGGTTTGATAAGATTTGTGTATCATTCTGTTATTAAGTACTCCAAAGATAGCCGACCGTCAAGTTATCCATATATTAGTGGCGATGGTTTTAGAAAATTTGCGGACCATGTGTTTGAAGATAAAAAAACTTTTAATGCTGACCAAACAGTTCAAAAAAATATTTTTAATGCTGAAGATGTAAAACAAGGCGATGTTGTATTTTTGGATGCGAGAAGTATATTTGTTTTCTTTAATGAGTTTCATCCAAAAATAAAGAATAAATATATTTTGATTTCTCATAATGCTGACGTTTCCATTGGTGTTAATGAGGCAAAATTGGTGGATGAAAAAATTATTAAATGGTTTGGTCAAAATGTTAATATAAGTCATCCCAAAATTATACCAATTCCAATTGGTCTTGAAAATTTATATTATTACAACAATGGAATTATAAGCTATTTTAATAATTTAAAAAAAATAATTGTAAATAAAAAAAATGAGATATTGTTTGGCTTTAACGTTAATACGAATCCGGCTGAAAGAATTGAAGCAAAAAAAGTCCTCCAACACTGTAGTGTTTGTAAAGAGATAGGTTTTAAACTAAACAGTATTAATTATCTTAAATTGCTAAATAATTACAAATTTGTTGCTTCTCCACCAGGTAACGGTCTTGATTGTCACCGAACTTGGGAGGCGATGTGTTTACGTGTGATTCCGATAGTAAAACGTTCTGTGGCAATGGATTATTTTTTTTCAATTGGCATACCGTTGTGGATTATCGATGATTGGAGTGAAATTGTTGAATTGAAAGAGTTGACTTTAGAAAAAAAATATAATGATCTAAGGGGTAGATTTAACTGCAAAGCACTTTTTATGGATTATTGGTTTGGTGAAATAAAACGTTTATATTAATATGATTTTATCTAAATTTTTATCTCAAAAAAACAAAGATAAGATTAAAAAGTTTTTTTTTATTTTTAAATGCAGGCTTAGAAGGACTGTGCGATTTGTCATTCCTTTTGAAAATAAACATAAAAAAGAACTAAACTTTGCTATTTTGTGTGTTAAAAACACAAATTATTGTGATTTAGTTGTAAACAATATTAATTCTTTGCATTTTTTGAATCCAAGACATTCATTTGTTATTTATTGTGATGATTTGTGTGGTCATTATTTAAAAAATCTTATAAATTATTTTGATTATTCACCGATGGTCAAAATACACAAAGTATTTGGAAAAGGGGATATGCCTTGGCAAAAATATAAAATTGAAACTTTGATTGATGCTTCAAAAAAAGATTATATTCTTACGGACGCTGATGGTTTCTGGCATCAGGAGCCAGAAATAGTAGCTAATAAAATCAACATTTTAACGTTGGCATATAAGATTAAAGACAATATAAATGAAAAATTGATTGTAGATAAATTATTTAATCAACCGTCGTGGTCTGATTTTGGTCATTATGTCACTGGGTTTGTTTACATTCCATCTTCCTTCGTAACTGTAACTTTGGAAAATGATTTGAGAAATTTTGTTTCAAAAATATTGGATAGTAGTTTGGATTTTTTAGAACCGGTAGAAATACCACGTATGAAACGTTTGGCCGAAGAACTGGCCGTAAATTTTGCTGTTCAAAGTAATTATACAAACGATTCTATCGTCACTTTGAAAGAAAAAGATGGACCAGGTAGCAATGAGAAGCTACAATCTTTGTATTACGGTTGCACAAATAATATAAATTTATGAGCGAAATAAATAACAAAATTAGTATAATAATGCCATGTTATAACTGTAAAGTTACAGTTGAAGAGGCCATGAAATCAATTTACGAACAAAATTTTTCGTTTCCTTACGAAATTATAATGGTCGACGATGGTTCGACAGATGGTACGCGTGATCTAATAATTGATTTGTCAAAAAAGTATCCAAACGTCGTTTGTTTTTTCCATGAAAAAAACAAAGGTGGTGGAGCTGCGCGAAATACTGGTATAAAAAAATCAAGTGGCGATCTAATTTTTTGTTTAGACAGTGATAATGTTTTGTATAAAAATTCGTTAAACAAAATGGCAAAATATTTGGTTGATAATAAATACGACGGAGTCGTTTTTTATGAAAGAAGATTTTTTAGAAATACAAATAAACGCAAGTTTTTACCTCATATAAATAAAATTTTAAATAGATCAATAATTATTGAAGATTTATTTAACGGTAGCGATATATTGCTAGATAATTTTTTGTTTACTCGTAAAGCATTTGATTTAACGGGTGGGTATCCAGAAAATCACGGTTTTGATACACAATGTTTTGAGATGCGTTTTCTAGCAAAAGGATTTTCTGCGAAAGTATGTCCAGAAACTATTTTTTATCACCGTCAGTCTGCTGGAAATAGATCTTATTTTGAACGGGTGTATGAAAAAGGAGAGTTGTCTAGGAATTATTATCTTATTTTTGAAGATATAATGTATTTGTTTTCTTTAGAAGTAAGAAAACAAATAATGAATTATCAAATTTTTGATCACGCTTCTCTTGACACTAGAGATAATTTAAAGAGTTTTATTGATCAATTGTTTGCTAAGTATAATGAAGATTTTTTTGTTCCTAATTATTCCAAATATATAGTCGCAGATGGATTTCAAATTTTTTATGATAATGCTATAAAAAGTTCTGAAATCGATGATGTGTTTTGTTTGGCTATATACTATTTTAAACAGAGTGAGTATTTAAAGTCGATTGACTGCTATAAGCAATTAATAGTCTCTGGAGTAAGTACTCAGTTATTGTATTTTAATATTTTGAGAAATTACTTGGCTCTTTCTGGTAAATATGACGAGAATATGATTGAAGACGAGGTGTCTATATTGGCTAGATCATTTGTTCCACACACTCAAAATACAATTTTTTTAAATGGTATTTGGAAAAGATTAATCCATCGAATTAAACGACATTTATTCAAAATATAATAATATGTTTAGATATTTAAAAATAATCATTAAAAAAATAGTTAACATTTGTTTAGTTTTTATATTTTTACCGGTTGATTATTTCAAATTTATAAAACAAAACGATAATAGATTTGTTTTAAAGTTAATAAATTTCTTCCCCTGCCTTAAAGACAAAACATCATTTACCGGTTTTGAACCTCATTATACTTATCATCCTGCCTGGGCTGCTAGAGTTGTGGCTAAATTAAAACCAGAATATCATGTTGATATATCTTCAACATTAAATTTTTGTACAATCGTTTCTGCTTTTTGTAAAGTAAGATTTTTTGATTTCAGGCCAGCAAATTTAAAATTAGATAATCTAGAAATTGGTAGAGCTGACTTAACTTCCTTAGACTTCGATGATAATTCTTTAAATTCTCTTTCATGTATGCACGTCGTCGAACATATTGGACTTGGAAGATATGGCGATCCAATCGATCCACAAGGTGATTTAAAGGCTATAAGCGAGCTGTCGAGAGTAGTGTCTTATGGTGGATCTCTTTTGTTTGTAGTACCTATAGGAATCAAAAAATTAGCTTTTAATGCTCATCGTATTTACTCTTATTCACAGGTGTTATCTTATTTTCCAGGCTTTTCGTTGAAAGAATTTGTTTTAATTCCAGATGATGCGGTGGAGAATGGACTTGTTTATAATGCTCCAGAAGAAATGGTCAATAAGCAAAAATGGGGATGTGGTTGTTTCTGGTTTGTAAAAGATATTAAATAATTTTTATGAGTTATTTGCCAGATAATTTATATAAAAAAATTTTGGATAACATTCCAATTTTTTGTGTGGATGTTTACATATATAGTAAAAAAACGAAGAGTTTTTTGCTTGTAAAAAGAAATAATGAACCAGAAAAAAACAAATATTGTTGTCCTGGTGGGCGGGTCTTAAAAGGAGAAGATCTGCTTAATGCCGCTATAAGAAAGGTGAGAGAAGAACTAACCGTCAATATTAAAAAAAACAAGCTACATTTTTTTGGTGTCACCAATACTTTTTTTAAAAATTCTGTCTTTGAAAATATTAGTAGTCACACAATAAATGCTTCATTTCTATATGAAGTTGATGATATGGATAACTTTAATATTAAATTAAGTTCCGAAAGCTCTAACTTTGAATGGAAAAATGGAAAGGAAAAAAATATAGTAAAGTTTGTGATGGTTACTATCGATAAAATTAAAGCTTTAAAATTTAAAACTTCAGCTATTTATCTTAATTTTGAACAAAAATAATTGTATGATGAATATAAAATTAATTAAAAATTCATTTTATAACGAAAGAGATACCCAGGAAAAATTAGCAGAATTTGTGAGAAGCGCGAAAATTTTTAGTATGAATACAGAGTGTGTAAATTTTGAGAAAAATTTTTCTAAATGGCACGATAGAAAATATTCAATATTATTTAATAGTGGTAGCTCTGCTAATTTGGCTCTCATACAAGCGTTGTTAAATTTAGGGCAACTAAAACATGGTGATAGGGTTGGTTTTTCTAATTTAACTTGGGCTACCAATGTAATGCCGATTATTCAATTAGGTTTAACGCCGGTAGAAATAGATTGTAGTTTGGAAACACTTAATGTCAATTTAGATAATCTAAAAAAGCATTCTGATTTAAAATGTTTTTTTATTACCAATACACTAGGATTCTGTGATAATTTGACTGAAATTAAAGATTATTGTGAAAAAAATGATATTTTGTTATTAGAAGACAATTGCGAATCCTTAGGCAGTCAATGTAACGGTCGGTTGTTAGGAAATTTTGGTTTTGCCTCAACTTTTTCTTTTTTTGTTGGGCATCACATGTCTACGGTGGAAGGTGGTATGGTTTGTACCGATAATAAAGAATTGTCTGATATGATAAAAATGGTTAGGGCTCACGGTTGGGATAGACATTTGGATGAAGAAAAAAGAAAAGAATTACGTGAGGAAAATAATGTTGATAGTTTCTATGCCACATATACATTTTATGATTTAGGATTTAATTTGCGTCCTACAGAAATAACTGGATTTTTAGGAAATGTACAGTTAAAATATTTGGATGAAATTATTCAAAAAAGATATGAAAATTATAAATTCTTTGTTAGTAGCATAGAGGCTAATGATGATTTTTTAAAATTAAAATTCGATAATATGAGCTTTATTTCGAGTTTTGCAATACCTTTAATTTTAAAAGATAAGAATAAATTTGAGTTATATAAAGACCGATTTTTTAAAGCAGGAATTGAAATTAGGCCGATAATTGCTGGCAGCATAAACAAGCATCCGTTTTACAAAAAGTATGTGAAAAATATTATTGAATGCAAAGCGTCTGATTTTATTCACAAAAATGGTTTTTATTTTGGGAATAATCCAGATTTGACAGAAGAGGAATTAAAATATATTTCAAAGTTATTAGTTAAATAATGTGATCTATCGTTGATTGTTTATGATATCTAAAATATTAATTACCGGTGGTAGTGGTTTTGTGGGTCAGAATGTTATTAGTCTATTGTCTGAACAAAACAAAAATATCGAAATTTATAATTTATCTCGCACTCCCTTAGAAATACCTGGTGTTAAAAATTTAAAATGTTTAGCTGAAAATTTTAATTTTAGTGATCTTGATAATTTACAATTTGATTATATTATTAATTTATTGGCACTTTCTCACGATAAAGAATGTCAGGATTTTAATTTGGCTCAGGAGATTAATATAACCTTTACAAAGAAATTATTAGATTTTTCTTTAACACAAAAACAATTAAAAAAAATGGTTCATTTGTCTAGTGCAATCATATACGACAATCTCGCAATTTCACCGGTTACAGAGGACTCTAAGTTGTATTATAATTACTCCAACTATAGCTTTACTAAAGGTGTCTCTGAAAATTATGCTAATTTTTACCGTGAAAAATTTAAATTACCAATGATTATTTTTAGATTATCTAATATTTACGGTCCATATCAAAAAATTGAAAATTCTACATTTCTTATCCCAAGTAAAATTACTCAAGCGATTGATGATGGAAAAATTGAAGTTTTTGATTTTTCCCCTAGAAGAGATTGGGTATATTCAGAAGACGCTGCTAGCGCAATTGTTTCTTCATTATTTGTTGATTATAGTGGTATATTAAATCTGGGGAGCGGTATAGGAGCGAGTGTAGAAGAAATAGTTTCAGAGATTGCTTCGCAGCTTGGAGTAAAATATTATACATTAAATAAAAAATCAAACGGCCCCTTAAATTTTTATTCGGACATTAGTAAGGTTAGTCAGATTTTAAATTGGTCGCCGAACACATCTTTGAAAGACGGTCTTCAAAAAACTATTGAATATATAAAACGAAGTAGAAAAAAATAATTTATGCAAACAAAAATGGTTATCATTTTAAATCACAATGGCGGTAGATTGGCAAATCAACTTTGGCTGTTTGTTAGTGTATATGCCTATTGTTTAGAAAAAGGGTATGTCATAGATAATCAATCTTTTTTTGAATATGCACCGTTTTTTAATATTAAGTCAAAAAGTTTGTTTGTAAATTTTATATTTTTTAACTTATACAATTTTCTTAAATTTTTTATACCTATTAAATTACGTGGAAAATTCTATCGTTATGTATATAAATTTTATTGTTCTTATGTAAAAAAAGTTGAGAATAATACAAATATTGTGGTATTTGCGCCAGACAGTATTAATCCAATTATTCATTATTTGTTGCCGACAAAAAATACTGATCGCGAGATGGATGAGTTTGAGTCTTCCGATGACCAAATAAAATTATTTTTAGATGGTTGGATGTTTAGAAATCCAGTTGGACTAAATAAGTATCATAAACAAGCAGTCGATTACTTTCGTCCAAAGTCGAATATTGAGCGTAGGGTTAAATCTTTTGTATCGACACTAAGAAATAAATATAAACATATAGTAGGTGTGCATATTCGTCAGGGTGATTACAAAACTTGGATGGGTGGTAGCTTATATTTTTCTCAAGAAAAAATAAAAAAACAATTAGATAAGTTGATTATAGAATTAAAATACAATAGCAATGAAACCGTTTTTATACTTTGTTCCGACGGCCAAATTGACGGTAGCTTTTTTTCTGGATTGAATACTGTATTTAGTATCGGTGGTGTAGTAGACGATCTATTTACTTTGGCCTCGACTGATGTGATTATTGGATCGGATAGTACATTTGGGGCTTTTGCCTCGTACTATGGAAACATTCCTTTTATCGTTTTTAATGACAACATAGATTGGGGTTATTATTTTGATAAGAAAGTTTTTTTTGAAAATAAGTATAGTACGCTTGTTCATTATTAACATTTACAATTAATTATTTAGTATGGAAAAACCTTTAATTAGTATTTGTATACCAACATATAATAGGGCAGATTTTTTGAGAGAATGTCTTGAAAGTATAGTAACCCAGTTTGAAGATAAAGCACTCATGAATAAGGTTGAAGTGGTCATTTTGGATAATATTAGTCAAGATAAAACTAGTGATGTTGTTGGAGTATTCTCAGATAAATATAAAAATATTAGATATTGTGTAGATACGGAAAAACGAGGTATTGCGGGTGGACAAATTAAGGTTGGAACTTTAGCTAACGGTGATTATATTTGGTTTTTTTCAGATGACGATAAACATAATACAAACTCACTATCGGCCGTTATTGGTGCTATTGAAAAATATAAAAGTGACGTTATTTTCTGTAACACAAGTACTTTTATAGACGATAAGATTATTTCTACTAATAATTTTGGTGTTAATAAAAACCTATTTTTAAAAGACAAGAAAGACTTATTTGATTTTATAAATAACCATTATTATTGCAATGATTTTTTCTTTACTTTCTTGTCAGATTACATCATTAAAAGAGATATATTTATTAATGGTTTGTTTATTATAGAAAAATATAATTCTCCGCTTGACCTTTATCCATTTCATTTACCGATTTATTATACAAATTCTGATTTTTCTTTTGTAATTATCGCTAGTCCTATCGTTATGTATAGGGGAGACAATGTTTCGTGGGGACCAAGTGATAAGATAAAACATGAGTTTTTTACAGAGCAATTAGTCATTAATCATTATAATAATATATTGACTTTCAATAAACAATACATGTCTTTTGGCTTAGTTGCAAAGATGAAATTTTATAGAATTAAAAGAAGAATAATACTTAAAATTATTTCAAACCGTAATAATAAAATAATAAATAATCTTTATTTGTTATTAAGGTTTTGTAAAAAAAAATTATCTTAATCCAAATGAAATTTTCAATTATTACTTGTACGTATAATAGTATAAAATTTATAGAGCGTAATATAAGCAGTGTTTCAAATCAGTCTTTTACTGATTTTGAGCATATTTTTATAGATGGTTATTCTACTGATGGGACAGCAGAAATAATTAAGAATTATCAGATTAAGCATCCTGATGTTGTTAAATTTTTTCAAATTGAACCGAAGGGAATTTCTAGTGCTATGAACGAGGGTATAAAAAGATCTAGTGGAGAATATATCATTCACCTTCATTCTGATGATAGCCTGTATGACAACAATGTTTTGGCTGATGCATGTTATTTTTTGTCTAAAAATAAGCTGGATTGGATTTATGGTAAAATTAATGTTGTGGAAGAATCAAATAAAAGTATAGGGATTTTTCCATCAAAGAAAATTTATCAAAACAATAGCAAATTTATATTTGGAAAGAAATTATTAAATTATTACAATTACATACCTCATCAAGGTGTCTTTATCAAAAAAGACGTATTTAATAAATTTGGTTATTTTGATGAAAAACTAAAGTCTGCAATGGATTCTGATCTGTGGTTTAGAATTAAAGATAAGACAAGTTGGTTATTTTTTGATAGAATAGTAAGTAATTACTGTGTACATTTTGGGTCAGAATCATCTAATATTCAAAATCGTCAGCGAACAATTCAAAATAAAAAAACCGTTAGATCGCGATACTTAAATAAATTTCAGTTGGCCGCCGCTGATTTTATTGATTGGGTTTTGGAGAAAAAAAATTCTAATTATAGATAATAAATATATGGAATTATTTAATGTACCAATTTTGTTTCTCATATTTAATCGATTAGACACGACTGATCTAGTTTTTTCAGAAATAAAAAAAATTAAACCAGCAAAACTTTTTGTTGCTAGTGATGGTCCACGTTTAGAAAGACAAGGAGAGGGTGAGCAGGTAATAGCGGTGCGTGATTTTGTGACAAAAAATATTGATTGGCCGTGTGAGGTGCATACATTATATAGAGATAAAAATTTAGGTTGTAAATTGGCGGTTAGTTCGGCAATTAATTGGTTTTTTTATAATGTAGAAGAAGGGATTGTCTTAGAAGATGATTGTCTTCCAGATCAATCGTTTTTTTATTTTTGTGAGGAGTTGCTGGACAAATATCGTGATAATGAACAGGTCATGCATATTGGTGGAAGTAATTTTCAAAATGGCACAAAACGAGGTGAGGCGAGTTATTATTTTTCTATGTTTAATCATGTTTGGGGTTGGGCAACTTGGCGTCGAGCTTGGAAAAAATATGATCTTACGATGTCGACTTTTTCTGAATTTGAAAAAAAAGATATTATTAATAAATATTTTAAAGCACCTGGTGATCAACTCTATTGGATTAGTAATTTTAAAGACGTTATTTTTGGCAGAGTTGATACATGGGATTTTTCTTGGTTTTATTGTGTTCTATATAATTCCGGTCTTTCTTGTATTCCAAATGTGAATTTGGTAAAAAATATCGGTTTTGGTAATCAAGCGACACATACAAATATAATAATAAAAGAAATGATAATAGAGAGGCAAGAGCTATCTTTTCCTTTAGTGCATCCTAGTACAATTGTGCGAAATGTAGATGCTGACGAATTTACAAACAGAAAAGTGTTCGGTCTTTTTTCTTCTAGGTTTGTATATATATGGATACTAAAGAAGGTTGGCCTTTATAAATATGCAAAAAAAATATTTCTATTATTTAGAAAAAAAGTTTAATTATATATGAAGGTGGCAATTATTAATACTTACGATACACGAGGTGGAGCGGCAAGAGCGGCATATCGTTTACATCAGGGGTTAAAAGAAAAAGGAAATGACTCTTCCATGTTTGTGTTACGTAAATTATCTAAGGATACAAATGTTTTCGGCCAATCTGGATTAGTGGGTAAAATTTTTGCACGCTTAAAACAAGCATTAGATTATTTGATATTATTAAAACACCCAGGTTGGAATAAAGAAATTTTTTCCGTAGGTTTAGTTCCATCCAGAGTGATAAAAAAAATTAATATTTTAAATCCAGATATAATTAATTTACATTGGATTAATAGTGGTTTTATAAATATAGAGGGACTTGCTAGTTTTAAATCGCCGATAATTTGGACTATGCATGATATGTGGGCTTTTACAGGAGGGTGTCATTATGATAATAATTGTGGTCGTTTTAAAGAATCATGTGGTAGTTGTCCATTATTAGGTTCAAACAATGGCAATGATTTATCTTATAATATTTTGAAAAGAAAAGAAAAATCTTGGAAAGATTTAAACATACATTTTGTTGCTCCAAGCAATTGGTTGGCTGAGTGTGCTCGTAGTAGTTCACTTTTAAAAGGCAAAGATATTCGGGTGATTCCAAATGGGTTAGATTTTAATTTTTTTAAACCAGTTGGTAAACAAGTTGCTAGAAAAAAATTAAATTTACCTCTAGATAAAAAAATTGTTCTATTTGGTGCAGTTCAAGTTGATAAAGACAAAAGAAAAGGTTACGATCTTTTCTTACAGTCACTTGATTATTTGTTAGCTAATGATTTTGAGTTATTAGTTTTTGGTAAAAAAAATAAAAATAATTCTGATGTTATTAAAAATTTTAAAGTGCATTATTTAGGCGAGATAAATAATGAAAATTTGTTAATGGCGGCATATTCCGCAGCGGATGTTTTGGTAATGCCATCTTTGCAAGAGAATTTATCAAATATGGTAGTTGAAGCTATGGCTTGTAATATTCCAGTAGTGGCATTTGATATAGGCGGCATGCCAGATATGATTCAACACAAAGTAACTGGTTGGTTGGCAAAATCATTTGATCCATCTAGTTTAGCTGTTGGAATTAATTGGTCATTAAAAAACTTTGATTTTTTTTCTAATACAATAAGAGAGTCTGCGATGGTGAAATTTGATTTAAAAAATGTTTCTAAACAATATTGCGATTTATATCAGGAGGTCATTGATTCAAAAAATAAAATATGATTTTTTCGTTAATAAATATCAAAAAACGTATTAATCTTTTATTCAAACCATCATATATTTATATTGTGATGTTATTGTATGTATTGTTAGTTTCTTTTGTGTTAGTTAAATATCTGCATTTGTCAGGCAAGAGTATATCCAATATGTATTATGGTTTTGGTGAATTAGTAACCAGTCTGATTAGTACTGGTCGATATGAAGTTTGTCCCACCGTTTGTTTTCATGCCCACCGTTTTCCGTTTGTCCCACTATTTTTGTACTTGCTGTCATTTGTATCTTCAAAACTTGTTGTGCTGTTATTTGTAAAAAATATTATTGTTGGTTTATCGTTGATTTATATTTTTAAAAATATATTAACAAAAAATTTAAATTATTTCTCTTTGTTATTAATTCTTTTTGTACTCATAACCCCGCAGTTTATTTTACATGGATTTAATCTCGATTACGAAGAGCCGTATGTAATGATAATATTAGCATTAGTTTCCTATTTATTGTTATTTCACCAAAATAGCAATGGCCAAGGAAAAACAAATATAGAGTCAGTTGTTTTTGGGTTTTTGGTTATTTTGTTGTTTTCTATTAAAAGTTCACTAACCTATTTATCTTTATTTTTGCCATTATTATATTTTATTCGCCATAGAGAAATGCGTTCATTAATAATTCAATATCTGTTGTTGTTTTTGTTTGTAATTTTATGGTCAAGTTTTAATTATGTTAATAGTGGGCGGTTTACAATGTCATCTTCCTGGAATGGGTGGAATTTGTATAAGGGAAATAATCAATACACGTTACAATATTATCCTAAATATAATTTGGATATTCTAGATCAGAAAGGTATGGTAGAAGCACCACTTAATATGACTAATGAATGGGAATTAGATAATTATTACACAGTTAAAGCTAAAGAATTTATTAAAAAAAATCCAGCGATCTTTATAAAATCAGCATTTATAAAAACCGGAACGTTCTTTTTTGAAGTAAGACCATTTGGAATCGAGTGGGGAGGAAAGCGTTATGATGGAGTTTTGAAATACTTTGGTACATTTTTCATGGTGATACAAAGATTTTTGTTCTTTCTCACTTTAGCAGTATCTTTGTTTTTTTTAAAAAGTAAAGTCAAAGAGTTAAAAGTGCTGGCAATATTATTTTTAGGATTTATATTTTTCTATTCCGCGCCATTTTTGATAGGTTTTGCTTATGAGAGACATTATATACCGTTGTTATTGCCGATAGTTTTATTTTTAATTGAATTTAGAAGAGTAATTTTAAAAAATGGTTTTGTTGTATTAAAAAACAATTTCAGTGAATTAAATTCCGACACAGTTGGTAATGATAATTTAATATTTTTGGATATCGATGGTACGGTGACTAATGATGGCCAACATTTTATTGACGATAAAATATTGGAAAAAATTATTGAATTAACTAAATCCAACGAAATTTATTTTTGTTCAAATAACAATAATTTTGAAAGATTTGATAAAATTACTCTGGCTACAGGAGTTGCTTGTTTGAACATACCACACAAAAAACCAAATGTTAAAATCTTAAAATTTATTAAAAACGATAGGAGTTTACCATTTTTGGTAATTGGTGATAAATTTTTAACAGATGGCCTTTTTGCTATAAGGATTGGTGCGCGTTTTGTTATGGTTAGAAGATTGAGATCTAATGATGATAGTTTTTTAGTTAAAGTTATTTATTTGTTTGATGATGTGGTTTTTTACTTAGTTAAAAATATATGGCTTATTTAACATTATTACGACCTAAACAATGGGTTAAAAATTTCTTGGTTTTTGTGCCAATATTTTTTGCACAAGATTTTTTTGGAAAGGATAAAATTTGGCAAGCATCTTTATCTTTTGTGGTTTTTTGTTTCATTGCCAGTACAGTTTATATAGTCAATGATATTTTTGATAAAAAAACTGATCAAAATCATCCCAAAAAACAATATCGTCCAATCGCTTCTGGTAAGATATCGATAAAAGCAGCTATTTTTATGGCTACTTTTATTTTTTCTATCGGAATTATTTTGGCTTATATTTTTATTCCAAAAGCAATTCCACTTCTATTAATTTATGTATTTTTAAATTTAATATACTCCTACAGAATTAAACATATAGTAGTTTTTGATGTTTTACTTGTCTCAGTATTTTATTTATTGAGGATATTGATAGGTGGTTTCGCTACATCTACACCTATATCAAGTTGGCTGATTCTGTGTGTTTTTTTTGCTAGTTTATTAGTGATTATCGGTAAACGACTAGGTGAACAAGGTCAACTTCACAAAAGAGTTGTTTTGCAGTATTATAGTAATGATTTTTTAAGACAATTACTATCAGTTTCTAGTAGCTTGGTGATCGCGTCTTATGGTCTTTACAGCATTCTAGGTTTTCATTTGGGTGACCATCCCGATTTAGTAGTGTATTCAATTTTTTTTGTTGTTCTGGGTGTGTTTCGATATTTATATTTGATATATTCGTCAGCTGAAATTGAATATCCTGAAAAGTTAATATTTGCTGATAAAATAGTTTTTGGTAGTATTGTTAGTTGGGTAATTTATATGTTTTTCATAATTTATATTTAGTTATAATATATGTCGAGATATTTAATAAGCGGAGGTTCTGGATTTCTTGGTATCAATTTAACGCGTTATTTACTTGCAAGAAATCACTCTGTTAGAACTTTGGATATTGTTCAGTTTGATTATCCTGAAAAAAATAAAATTGATGCTGTGCTTGGTGATATTCGAGATCGTAAAATGGTAGATAAATGCATGGAAGGAATTGATGTTGTGGTGCACTGTGCTGCTGCACTACCTTTATACACAAAAGAAGAGATATTTAGTACAGATATTCAGGGTACCACGAATGTTGTAGAGAGTGCGTTCAAGCACAGTGTTCAAAGATTTATTCATATTTCTTCAACAGCTGTTTATGGGATTCCCGATCACCATCCACTATTTGAATCAGACAATTTAATTGGAGTGGGTCCTTATGGAGAGGCAAAGATACAAGCCGAAAAAGTTTGTTTGGAATATCAAAAAAAAGGTTTATCCGTTTCTATAATCAGACCTAAGTCTTTTGTCGGTCCAGAGAGACTCGGTGTGTTTGCACTTTTTTATGATTGGGCGAAAGATGGTAAAAATTTTCCAATGATTGGTGATGGTAAAAATAGATATCAACTATTGGATGTCGAAGATTTGTGTGAAGCAATATATCTGTGTGCTACTTTAGAAAAGGATAAGGTGAATGACATATTTAATATTGGAGCTAAAGATTTTACAACCATGAAAGAAGATTACCAAGCTGTGCTCAACAAAGCTGGATTTGGTAAAAAAATAATCGGCTTTCCAGCGGCTCCCATGATTTGGTGTTTACGCATATTAGAAATGATGAGATTGTCACCACTTTATAAGTGGGTTTATGAAACGGCAAGTAAAGATAGTTTTGTTTCCATTGAAAAAGCAGAGAAATTTTTAGGATATAGTCCAAAATTTTCTAATAAGCAGGCGCTAATTCGTAATTATGAATGGTATTTGTCGAACCTTGATAATTTTGAGGGTAAATCTGGCGTTTCTCATCGGGTGCCATGGAAGCAAGGGGCTTTGTCGGTAGCTAAATGGTTTTTTTAAAAGTTATGAAAATATCAATAATTACAGTTTGTTTCAATAGCGTAAAGACTATTGAAGATACTATAAAAAGCGTCATTGCTCAGCAATGCGATTCTTTGGAGTATATAATTATTGACGGTGATTCGAAAGACGGTACTTTAGATATTATAAATAAATATAAAGACAAAATAACTAAGTATATTTCCGAGCCAGACAAAGGTATCTATGACGCCATGAATAAGGGTGTTGGGTTGGCATCAGGAGATATAATAGGAATTTTAAATTCGGATGATTTTTTTTCCAATGATAGTGTATTAAAAAATATAATGGAAGTTTTTCAAAAAAATAAAGTCGATGCTTGCTACGGGAATATTGAATATGTTCAGAGAGATAATACAAAGAAATGTATTCGTTATTGGAAGGCGGGAGAGTTTAATGTTAAAAAATTAGTTTCTGGTTGGATAATGCCACATCCAACATTTTTTGTAAGAAAAGCATTGTACGATAATTTTGGCAATTTTAATTTGAAATTTAAAATTGCTGCAGACTATGAATTGATGTTGAGGTTTTTGAATAAAAACATAGTAGTGAAATATTTAGATCAAACTTTAGTCTGTATGCGTGAAGGCGGATTTAGTGCTAGTGGTTTTAAACAGCGTTTAAAGGGTTGGAATGAATTAAAATTAGCTTGGTTAGAGAACGGTTTGACGGTGCCACATTTTTTTATTATCAGAAGATTGTTGTCAAAAATTAAACAATATTTTATATGAAAACTATTTTAATTACCGGAGGAGCTGGATTTGTTGGTTCGAATTTGTGTGTACGATTATTGGACGAAGGAAATAGGATTATTTGTGTAGATAATTTTTTGACTAGCTCAAAAGAAAATATTAATCCTTTTTTAGGAAATAGCAACTTTAAATTCATTGAACACGACATTATTAATCCGTTATTTATTGATGAAAGCATTGATGAAATTTACAATTTAGCTTGTCCAGCCTCGCCTGTACACTATCAAAACAATGCTATTCGAACAATCAAAGCCAATACGGTCGGTGTAATTAATATACTGGGTTTAGCACGTGCAAAAAATGCTAAAATTTTTCAGGCATCCACTTCAGAAGTTTACGGCGATCCGATTGAACATCCTCAAAAAGAAAGTTATCGTGGAAATGTAAATCCAGACGGTCCACGTGCCTGCTATGATGAAGGTAAACGCTGTGCGGAGACTTTATTTTTTGATTATTATCGAACTCATGATTTAAAAATTAAAGTGGTCAGAATTTTTAATACTTATGGTCCAAACATGGCGCCCGATGACGGACGAGTAGTTTCAAACTTTATAATACAAGCATTAAAAGGCGAGGATATTACAATCTATGGCGACGGTAGTCAAACGCGTAGTTTTTGTTATGTAGATGATTTGGTGGGTGGATTTATAAAAATGATGGCTAGTGATGAAAATACAGTTGGGCCAATTAATTTGGGTAATCCTGACGAGTTTACAGTTAGTGAATTGGCTCACAAAGTAATTGAACTGACTGGATCAAAAAGTAAATTAGTTTATAATGATCTGCCAGTTGACGATCCTACACGACGATGTCCTGATATTTCTTTGGCTAAGGAAATTTTAAAGTGGGAGCCAAAAATAAAATTACAGGAAGGTCTTCTGAAAACAATTGCATATTTTAAAAGTGTAATTTAATAAATTATGAAAATTTTATATATTGGATCTGGATTTGTTGGTACCTGTTCGGCGGCTGTAATGGCTGATTCTGGACACGATGTTTTATTATACGATATTGATCAGGAAAAAATTAAAAAACTGGGATCAAATAATATTGAGATGATTGAATCCTGTCTATTTGAAGATGGCTTGGGGGAAATGTTGATAAAAAATAAAGATACTATTTCGTTTACTGCCGATTATCAAAATGTAATAGACAATCTAAATGAAACTGATGCGATTTTTATGTGTTTGCCAACACCTGAAAAATATGGTGCCGAAGGTGAATCGGATTTGACTTATTATTACATTGCGGCTGAAAAGCTGGCGCAGAATTTATTAAAAAGGAATAATGGTTTGCAAGAGAAATATATTGTCATAATTAATAAGAGTACAGTGCCAGTCAACATGATTGATGAGACCAATCGAATTATGCTTGAACATGGTGTCAAAAATTTCGGTGTAGTTTCCAATCCGGAATTTCTTGTTGAAGGAAAAGCTATCGAAGGTTCGGTACGACCAGATAGAGTAGTAGTAGGTGCTGAAAAGGAGGAGGATTTTAAAATTATGCGTCAAGTGTATGCAAGATTTTTAAATTCCCCTAGTATTAAATATTTGGAGACCAATCCTCAGGAAGCCGCAGCTGGAAAATTGTTAGCAAATTATTTATTGTTCAACAGGGTTACCACTACCTTTGATGTAGTTGGGCGAGTATGTGAATCTTTTTCAAAAATTAATTTTGAAAATTTAAGAAAAGTTTTGATTAGTGATGATCGAATCGGTAGTTGGGGTTTCTACGACAGTGTTTATTGTGGTGGTAGTTGTTTTATCAAAGATGCGGCTTCTTTAGCGCATCAATTGGAAGAGGTTGGGGTAAGTGCGGCATACGTACGTCAAACATTAATGTCTAATAATTTTCAGCGCGATAATTTTTTTAGTCGGTCTAAAAGAGAAGCAAACTTTAATTGGTCAAAAAAGAGCGTGGCTGTTCTAGGAGTGGCTTTCAAACAAGATACCAATGATATTCGTAATTCTGGAGCCATTGATATTGTGCGTCATTTAGTAGATGAGGGTGTTGAAAAAATTAAAATTTATGATCCAGCTGCCATGCCAATGTTTATGAGCTTATTTGATCCAGCAAAAGATCAGAGGTTTGAAAAAATAAGTTATCATGGTTCAGAAAAAGAAGTACTATCCGGAACGGATGCCTGTATGATTTTGACTGATTGGCCTAAATTTAGAGCGCTTGGTGAAATCATTAAAATTGATTGTCCAGCTCCATATTTAATCATGGACGGCCGTCGTATGTTGTCTGCTCAATTTGATGAATTGCAGAATTTAGGTTATGATATCATCGCAGTGGGAAGTCCATTTTTAAAAGGAAAAAAATAATATGTCAAAGATAGTTGTTACTGGCGGGGCAGGTTTTATTGGTTCGCATTTAACTGACAAATTAGTATCTCTCGGTCACCAGGTAGTCGTGATAGATAATTTAATGCTTGGTAAAAAGGAATTTGTAAATAAAAAGGCAAAATTTGTTGAATCAGATATTCGTGATTACAAAACGATTTCAAAATACTTTAAAGGAGTTGAAGTTGTTTTTCATTTAGCCGCCGATCCAAGGTTGCAAATTTCAGTAGAAGATCCGATTTCTACTCATGAGATAAACGTGACTGGTACATTAAATGTTTTGACTGCCGCTTGGAAAAATAAAGTTAAAAAAGTTATTTTTACTTCATCTGGAGCTGTTTATGGAAATGTACAGGCGATGCCGATTAAGGAAGATTGTTCTTTTTTGCCATTAAGTCCATATGGTTTACATAAATTAATAGGAGAGAAGTATTGTCAATTGTTTTCGTCGTTGTATGGAATAGAAACAGTTTGTTTGCGTTATTTTAATGTATATGGTGCACGTAAAACGGGACAAGGTTCATATCCACTTGTAATTCCAGCCTTTTTGCAGCTAAAAAAAGAAGGGAAGCCGATGTCTATTGTTGGAACGGGAAAGGCGACCAGAGACTATGTCCATGTGAGTGATGTGGTGGATGCTAATATTGCGGCTTGGAATTCAAAACTTAAAAATGGTGATGCTATAAATATTGGATCAGGAGTTGAGACTAGCGTAAATCAAATTGCAAAATATATCGGTGGTAAAAGTGTGCGGATTTCCGATAGATCAGGAGAAATGAAACGTGCTAAAGCGGACATATCAAAGGCAAAGAAGTCGCTCGGTTGGATTCCTAAAGTAAAACTAGAAGTTGGTATCAAAGATCTAAAAAAGGAGTGGGGAGTGGAATAAAAAAAGTTATCCACAGGAATATTCGAGAGGAAAATAAAATTGTGATATAATAGTTATAGCAATGAGTATATGAGGGGGAACGAAATCTCGGATTGGCAAAATGCTACCGAGATTTTTTTTATAAAATTTTTATTTCTTAACTCACAAATGACTATGCGTAATAAAATTGCGATATGGTTGGGGGTAGTAGTTTTGGCTTTAATCGCTATTTTTAGCGCTTATAGTTGGTTTTTGGGAAAACAGGCGAGAGTGTTGTCCGGTACCGCAAGGCCGGATTTTCCATTTTCAGATTATAGTAGTACACAGCTTGAAGCTATGTACCCACAAAATCCAGAAAATTTGGCACCAAATATTCAGACGCCAGAAGAAACACACGCTAAATTTTTGGCCGCTTTGAAAAAAGAGGATTTTGATGAGGCGGTGAATTGTTGTTTTCGGGTGGGAGATAGGGTGAGGATGAAAGAAGGGTTGATTAAATTAAAAGAAACTGGTGAGTTAAAACAAATGGTTAATGATTTGGATACTAAAATTGTAAAGGAAACTGAAAATAGTTGGGAGTCTACATATTCTTTTTCTACCATAAATAATGGGAAAAAATTTGGTCATTCGATTAATTTTACAAAAACCACGGGTGGAATTTGGTATATTAAATCTTTATAATTATTTTTTTATAAATTAGTTTTTATAATTAATAATATCAATATATGAAAAAGGGAGGGAATAATTATTGTCGATTTTTTGTTTTTATTATTTTTGTATTTATTTTAAACTTGACGTTAGTACGTCAAGTTTTTTGTTATGACACCAATATTGCTCATCCAGGCATCGCTGGTTTGGCAGTAAAATTGTATAATCAAAATAATGCTCAAAAAATTACCGCTGAACAATTTAATTGGATTAAAACTGGTGCAATTGAAGAGGATGAGCCAACTCGTTGGTTAAATCATTTTTACGATCCAGTTTACAATCGTGGCTTATGGTTTGTAAATCAACATGATTCTGCCAAAGTTTGGGCAAAAAATCCTGGTGGTCAGAAAGAATTTTCACGTGGAGATAATAGTTGGCAGAGAGCTGTTAATGATTATCGTAAAGGAAATTTTGAATTAGCGTTTAAAGGTTTGGGACACAATGTTCATTTGGTGTCTGACATGTTGATACCGGCACATACGCGTGATAGTATTCATGCAGTGCCGCCAGATTCCTATGAAAATTATGTAAAAAATAATTGGGATAAAGTAAGCAAAGATGTTAAAGGCGAAGTATTTAATAAAAATAGTTTAGAAGATATTTTTGATGAAGCCGCTAAGTATTCTAATGGTAATTTTTATAGTGATAAGACTATTGAAAGTAATAAATATAATATTTTAGAAATAAATAAAAGAGATTTGTTACAAACTAAAAGCGGTAATAATTATTTTGGTAATTATACAAATGATGTTAATAATTCACAGTATTTATTATATATAGATGAAGGCGAACTTAATTGGCGAAACAAATTATCAAACATAGATAATAATAAAAAATCTTTAGATCCGATTAAAGATGGTATTGTTCTTTCTTCATACACCTCCCACCTCCTCCCAAAAGCCATCGGCTACAGTGCCAACACTATAAAATTATTCCTCGCTGAAACTCAAAAAAATGAAAAAGAAAAAGTGCCTTTTTTTAGAGTTGGATTTGGCGGAATATTAAACAATGGAGTGGGAAAAATAATTTCTGTGGCAGAAAATATTTATAATTCCGCTCAATCACAAACGCTAACGGATCAACTTACCTCTGGTCAAAATAATGATTCAATTCCTGTAGATAATAATAACAATATAGAAACCACAGAAGATATAAAAAATGTTCCCGTTATAAAAACTCCGGTAATTTCCAATAAAACAATTGCTATAATTCCACCACAAGACCAAACACCGCCAATAACACCACCACTAGTACAACCACCAACTAATCCAACGATATTATATTCTACTCCAACAACTATAGCAAAAAATTATTCCAGTGGTGGCGGTAGTAGCAACCAAGCCGCCGCACCAATTGTTGAACAGATTATTGTAGAAACAACTGTTCCAACCTCAGCCATTTCAACCACTTCGACAGAAATAGTAGCTACTTCAACCCCGATAGTTGAAACTACTACCACAACCACAGATCTGGCCACAACAACTATAGATGTAGTTTCCACTCCAACTTCCACCACCACTACAATAGATATCTCAACTTCTACCATCGAAACTACAACATCCACTCTAATCACAACCACGACAGTCGAAGTTAGTACGTCTACTACTTCAGCGACCACTACAACAACCACAACAACCCCTGTAACTCCATATCCAACAGCAGAACCATTACCACCCGCCCCAGACGTAGTAATCAACGAAATTGCTTGGGCTGGCACCTCAGCAGGCACTAGTGAAGATGAATATATCGAACTATACAACAACACCGATCAGGATATAAATTTATTTCCCGCAAACAATACGTCTCATTGGTGGAAATTAATGATTGGCGATAAAGAAGTTACTACGGTCAAAACAATTAACCGTATTATTCCTAAAAATGGCTATTATTTATTTGAGCGAACGGATGATCGCACTGTCAATGAAATTTCGGCGG
>CAYZHG010000099.1:0-4024 GCA_964477455.1 uncultured Gammaproteobacteria bacterium | reverse complement strand
GAACCCGGGACCTTATCCTTAAGAGGGATCTGCTCTACCAGCTGAGCTACCGGCCCGTAAAGGCGATTCGCTATTGAATCGGATCGCCTTGTTGTCTTTTGATTATTTCTATCTTTGGTCCTTTCCAAGTCTTGATTTTTAAAGCGGCTTCAGCGGCTTCGGTTTGAGCTTCTTGTTTACTACTTCCTTCACCACTCGCTATTAATTCTTTGTCCAAGAATATTCCCACTTTAAAAATTTTATCATGATCAGGACCAGTTTCTTCCAACACTCGATATGTTGGTGTAATTCCTAGAAGTTCTTGAGAAGATTCTTGGAAACGACTCTTGGCATCCATGTACAAACCATTTTCCAACACATAAGGTAATTTGGAAATTACCCAGCGTGAAATAAATTTTTTGCAGGCATCATAACCTTGGTCAAGATAAATAGCACCAACCAATGATTCAAATACATTGGCCATGATATAGTCGCGAGCCTTTGTACCGGCATCTTTGGATTCACCGTGACTAAGGAATAAAAATGGTTCTACACCAATTTCATAAGCCACACTTGCCAACATTTTGGCATTTACCAATGCGGCGCGCCAGTTGGTGAGTTCACCTTCTGGATTGCCATATTCGTTGAAAAGATACTCAGTAACGACTAATTCTACCACAGCGTCACCCAAAAATTCAAGGCGTTCATTTTGGCCAAGTGGGAATTCGTGATGTTCGTTCAAATATGAACGGTGAACAAAAGCCTGGACTAAAAAATCAATATTATTGAATTTCACTCCAACCTTTTCTTCTAATAATGGGAAGTTTTTTTCTTGAACTTCTGGTAAGTCAATTGATTTCATATAGATATTATTTTTTTTCTGTTTCTGGTTCACCATTTGGATACATGTCTTTGTAAAGTGATCCAAGTACACCGTTGACGAATTTGCCTGAAGCAATACCACCATAACTCTTGCCGAGCTCGATAGCTTCGTTGATCGCTACTTTTGGTGGAACTTCATTGTTGAATTTCATTTCCCAAATGCCAATACGCAAAATATTACGATCCATCACGGTAATTTTTTCTAAAGGCCAATTCGGAGCGTATTTTACGATAGTTTCGTCAATTTCAGGTAAGTGGTCAAGGATTCCATTGATAATTTCATTGGAAAACTCTTTTTCATCACCTAAACCGACACCAAATTCTTTGATATTTTGATCTAAAATAGCCGGTAGACCAGCACTAGGCTGTCCCCGAAAATCCCATTCAAAGATGGTTTGCATGGCGATTGACCGTGCTAAGTGACGATTGGACATAGGAAAAAACTAAGGCCAATAGTCAAAAACTACTGGCCAGAGGCATTATTTCTTTTTAGTTTTGCGAACAGTGCGAGCGGCACGTTTGGCTACATCAACAACCTGACGACCACGGTAAGTTCCACAAAAAGCGCAAGCGCGATGAGGAAGGGTGGTTTTGTTGCATTTTGGACAGATAGCTGGATTAATAGCATCTAGTCCATGTTGTGCGGCGCGACGGCGTTTGTCGCCACTGGTTCGGCGATGACCAGGTAAACCCATATTGGTAAAATTACTAAGTAAAAAAACTAAACTTGGAAATTCCAAATTACTGACCTATTGTATATTAAAAATGTGCGTTTGTAAAGGGGTTAAGGTTGATTAAATCAGCAATCTGGGATAAAATAACGATAATTATGAAACAAATTCGTCAAATCAAGGAAAAATCTGTTTGGGACGAGGCCGTTTTGGCAGAAAACTCCCCATTTGCTCAATCTTGGGACTGGGGAGAAATTTTGGTTGCTGAAGGAAAAAATGTACAGCGTTTGGTTTTAGAGGATGGTGGCAAAATTTTATTATTAGCTCAACTAGTTTTGATGAATTTACCATTTGGTTGGAAATATGCTTTTTGTCCAAAAGGGCCGGTTGGTCAAAATATTTCAGATGAAACGCTGTGTGTTTTAAAAAATTATTTGCAAAATCAAGGTGTTATATTTTTACGCTTAGAACCGAATGAAAATAATTCAAAGTATTTAAAAAAAACAAAAGAGGTTAATCCGCGCGCGACTTTAATTTTAGATTTGAAAAAAACAGAAGACGAATTGTTGTCTGCCATGCATGCAAAGACTAGATATAATATTCGCTTGGCGCAAAAGAAAAATTTACAAATAAAAATTGAAAAGAATCTAAATATATTTTTGGAATTAATGGAAAAAACGGGTAGTCGCGATAATTTCCGTTTGCATGAAACGAAACATTATGAAGCAATTTTAAATTCAAATTTTTGTAGACAGATTACTATTTATAGTGAGCAAGTCGCGGTCGTCACTGGAATTTTTATTGGCTTTGGTGAAACTTTTACCTATGTATTTGGTGCATCAGATCATGAATACAGACAATTAATGGCACCGTATTTATTACAATGGTCAGCAATACAGATTGGAAAAAATGAAGGTTATGAATATTATGATTTTTTTGGTGTAGCACCAAAGATAAATAAAGATGGTGAATATGAATTTGATATAGATCACCAATATGCCGGGGTAAGCAGATTCAAGCATGGATTTGGCGGAGAATATCACGAAGCACCAGGCACTTTTGATTTAATATTACATAATACAAAATATAATTTGTATAGTTGGTTGAGAAAGTTACGACGATTGGTTTGATACTAATTTCTATTAAAAAATAATATTTTAAATAAAAAAATCCAGACTGAGTCTGGTTTTTTTATTATCTTCCAATAAAAGGTGTGGCCGAATCCCAAGCCATATCAAACATGGTTTTCATCGTATCAGCAATTGCTTTTTCTTCAATGCGAACGGCGAAGACATTGTGTCCTTGGATTTTGAAAATTACTACGATGTCATCGTAGATAGCGTTGTCATTGAAAATACCTGGAGTTTTGGTGGCGATTCTGGATGAATAATTTTTTCCGGCGATGGAAGCGTAATGTTTGGAACTTTTTTGTGCCTCGGAAGTATCCGCAATAATTTCACGTGTGCGAGTTTCATTTTTATTTACCGCTTCAGCAATTTTTATAAACATATTTTGGAAGTTTTTTTCAACGGCACGCAAGTCAGACCAGAAGCGGATTTGGTTCGCGTTACATATCTCATGGTAAATTTGTTCAAGCGCTTCGCGTCCCTCCAAAAATGAGATCTTTGGTCGTCCAGACATTTGGTTTTGGATAGCTTGCAAATCAGGAATCAAATTTTTTGCTTCTTGAAGCTGTCGTTCAATTCTTTTTTCTAGCATGATTGGATCTACGGCTTTGAAAATTTCTTTTTTGCCGGATGGGTATTTTTCGAGTAGGCCATCTTTTACCAATTCTTCTACATATATATAGGCGGTGGGACGTTTGATGTCGGCTTTTTTGGCAATATCTTGGATTGAAGCCGTGCCAAGAGATAGGGTAGAGAGGTATATTTTGGCGGCTTTTTCAGATAGACCGATAGATTGGAGGGCACTTATTTCCATAGATTTGGCAATTAATTTATATATTCATTATAACAAAAATACCTAAATTTGTCAATACTTTTGACAAATTATAAAAATATGAATGGCTAAAATAAGCTATTATTTAATTTAAACACCTATAAATTTGGTAGCATAGTTTTACAAATCTGACATTTCTGGTATAATGGCTTGTTACGCTGATAACCCGCAACGAGCGGAATTGGCCTCTGACCGGACACTGTGTCCGTCGTTCTTTCCAAATTGGCAGCTATGCCTTAAATAGTCAGAGGAACAAATGAATCTCCATGATTTCGCAATGCAGTTCGGTATCTCGGCTATCGCTCGTCGGCACTTCGGCTACCGCAAGCCAGTGAGCGACACTGAACTCGGCGGATACTCGATCCGTGGTACGCTAACCTACATGCGAGCACTCGAAGCGTCGCGCATGGGTCTGTCACATCTTGAAGCTCACAAGGCTTTTGAGCAGGGGCAGCAGCTGGTGCAGCTGGGCATCGCGCCAAGCCTGATCATCACCGGTTGCGATCAGCGTAACCAAGATGGCGGAAACGCCA
>CAYZHG010000098.1:0-9069 GCA_964477455.1 uncultured Gammaproteobacteria bacterium | reverse complement strand
AGTTACGGGCGGTTTTTTTGTAAACAAAAAACCATCGACCACTCTACTCTATCCAATGCTTTTTTTAAGAAAATCTTTTCCTCTTACCTGTATGATGTTGGTGAAAAATATTATAGAATTATTATTTTTTTTCTTCTTCTTTATCAGTTAAATATTCTTCTTCCATGTCTTGCCATTTTGCTCGCAAAGCAGTCGTGAGAGTTTCTTTGACATCGTTTGCTAACTGTCTATTTTTTGCATATTCCTCAACTGTAGCTGTAGCTAGTTCATCAAAACTTTCTTTGGTCACGTCTTCTAGTTTGTGTAAACTATTTTTCAAATGCTTTGCCAAAACCTTAAGATCTTTTTGTACATCTTCTGCGAGCTCTTTGCTAGCTTTACTGTTTATAAATCCTAATACCGCACCTGCTGTCAACAACCCACCTAAAATTAAGCCTTTTTTGAATTTATTTTCCATATTGAAGGTTTATAATTAATAATTCATCTGAAATGTTCCCATAATACCGTCGAGGGTCTTTTGATAATCGGAAGCAACAAACACGCTGGCGTCTGTGATTCCTTTCTTGAATTCAATAACAATAATTTTTTTGCCTACAATAGTCGCGTATTCATCAACTATAAAAATTGAAGGAGAATCTCCAAGCTCGATTTTGGTATGACAAAATTTGGTTCCGTCAGACACTACAACAATGTCACCTTGAGGTGGATTTTTTGGAGTTGGGGTGAGATAAAAATAACAACCATTGATTATATGTGGATCGCTCTGGTCGACATATTTCATCTCCCAAGTCGGCGTGTTGCCGCCTTTGGTTGGTGTGTTGACTGAGTATCCCAAAGCTTTGTTTGTGTAGAGCACCCAAGTCTCGTCCGGTTCGGCCGCTACGATAGTGCGCACCCCATCAGACGACGGTGTTTGAGAGACGGTAGCGAGAGAATCAGTTGGTGTTAAAGACGAATCTGGAGTAGATGTGGTCTGTACAGTAACCGGCTGGGAAACTGGTGTTGTCGTTGATAGCGGAGTACACCCTGCTCCCATAGTTAGCAGAGGTATGATAAAGGCAGTTAGCAAAAATTTTTGATTGGTCATATATATTTATATAGATTAATATCCGATTTCTGATCTATCGCTTGATTCTGTGCTGGTAAAAACAAATATATAATTCCTTGCCTTTTTTTATTTTTCCATAATGTAATTATTTTACTATACACGATTAAACAATTAAATAATTATTTAATTGAACATTATATATAGTGTGCTCTCAATGAGGAAAATAGTCAAGTAGCCTGATAAAATAAAACATAATGACTAGTTTTTGTCATTATGTTTTATTTACTCTTGTTGCTTGTCGTAAAGGTTATCGGTGATGTCTTTTTTTATTCATACTTAATCTTTTTTCGTATTTACTTGGTTTGTTCTCAATAATTTGTTTATAAATAATCAATAACTTCTCAGTCATATTTTTTGAATTAAATTGTTTTGATGTTTCAAGTGCTTGGACCGATAATTTTCTTCGTAAAACATCGTCATTCAAAATAAGTTGTATTTTCTCAACCATTTCTTTTTCAGAACTGACCAAATATCCATTAACACCGTCCTGTATAATTTCTGGAGCTACCCCTACTGGGAACGCTACTGGTATAAGACCCTGCGACATGCCTTCAACGATGCTTAAACAAAACCCCTCATAACGTGAAGTAACTAGCATCACACCACCACAAAGAACGTTCAATTTCTCTTTAATTTCTGGTTTATACAAGTTTGTGTGAACAGTGTTAGCATTGATAGAATCTCTCAGCCAAGAACTGAGTTTTTTATTATTTGTCATTAAAATACTTACCTTGGGTAAATATTTAAACGACCGATAGGTATTTATGAGTCGGTCTAACCCTTTTAGTTTGAGTGTAAACACATCTTGACCAACTCGCCCCAGATAAACAAGCGATGGTATATCTACTATTGTTGTTGGACTATTTTCAAACCAAAAATCCTCTATCGCATTATGGACGACGTGAATTTTTGCTCCATCAACCCCACCATTTGTTAAATCTTTCTTTACTATTTCAGAAGTTGCTATAATGGCTGTTGCTCGTTTAGCAACTAAATTTTCAATATCAGCTATGTCTCTTAACGGTCTTCTTGTTTTTATATTAATTTCATCAATAATTTTAGCATGTTTTAGTTCGTGCCATATTTTTTTTAAATTTGTTTCAGTTTGATTTGTGCGTGGTGTTGCACGAATAAAGCCGTCTGTTGTCGATCCAAAATGAGACACAATGGGTGTTTCAAAAGATAAAAAAGCGATTGGAGTGTATGTGGTTCCTTGGATGATATCACAACTCAAAACTTTATTTCTATGTTCCAACAAACTGAAAAAGAATAATATATTATTAAGCCCCTTCATATGATGTGGAGAATCTACCAATTTTACTTTTGGATAAAGGTGCATCATCTCGACACCTTCCTCCGCTAACTTGGAAGAAATCAGACTGTTTATACAGCCTGCTCCAGTTTTTAACTTTTGATCTTGGTAAATAAATGCAATTTTCATATTATGACTCTATCATACATAATGATATATAACTAGCGGTGCTATAAATCAAATCATAATTTAAACTCAACTAATTACCGTGTCAGGAAAAAAACACTATTATTATTTTTGGAACTGTAATTTTAATTTAAAAAAGTTGACAGTAAACAAGACAGTCCTTGCACCAAAAAGACAACCAGCCATTTTGCCGAATGCAGAGTTTCTGTACGAAATAAATTTTTTTAAACAGGGAACATTCTATACAAGATTATTCTATCAAAAAGTTAAAATTTTATCACTTTTATTTACAATTTCGTATAGATCTTTCATGCTACTCATCGGGCAGGTGTTGGTTTCTTCTTGATTCCTTGATTTTAGACAAGTGCCACAAGCCAAAATTTTTGCATTGTCAGAATTCAAAAATTCTGTTGTTTGTTCTTTGATATTAAATTTTTCTGAACTCCCCGCTTCATACTCCACCCCTTCACCAACAAGGAAAATTTTAACTTCATCGCCTTGTTTTATAGAAAAATTTGCCAGACGAAAAGCATTCCATACAGTTTCAGGATTTGTTTGGCTGATGATGATTCCTAATTTCATAACAATTTTGATTAGCAAATTACTTAATAATTGCATTAAATAAATATCCAGTAAAAATAATACTTAACCCCACGATTGAGGCGAAAATAATAATTAACTTTGTTTTCATAACTTTTCTTAAGATCATGAATTCCGGTAAGGATAAAGCGGTAACAGACATCATAAAAGCTAAGGTTGTACCTATAGCCACACCTTTTTCGGTTAAAGCTGAGACTAGAGGGATGACACCAGCAGTATTAGAATACAGAGGAATTCCAATTAGCACAGCTAAAGGCACGGCATACCACTTATCTGCTCCAGCATATTGTGCTAAAAAGTCAGCTGGAACATAACCGTGAATCCATGCCCCAACACCAATACCGATTAAAATATACGGCCAAACTTTTTTTACAATAGTCCAAGTATATTTTTTAGCATAATTTATTCTTTGATTCCATTTCATTTCCGGCAGTTTAACAGTATTTATTCCTTTATTTTTACGGACAAAATCAGTGAGCAAATTCTCAACTGGAAGTTCGCCAATAATTATGCCGGAGAAAATAGAGATAATAACACCACTAATAACATAAATTCCGGCTACTTTCCAGCCAAACATACCAAATAATAAAACCAAAGCCACTTCATTAACCATTGGAGAAGAAATTAAAAATGAAAAAGTAACTCCAAGCGGCACCCCAACTTCAATAAAACCTAAAAATAACGGTACAGCCGAGCAAGAACAAAACGGGGTGACAATACCAAAAAGAGCGGCTAGTATATTACCGAAGAATTTATGTCTACGAGATAGAATATTGCGGATTTTTTCCGCTGGGAAAAATGATCTAATTATGGAAACTGTGAAGATAATTATCGTTAATAAAATGAATATTTTGATTGTATCAAAAATAAAAAAATTTACGGCTCCGCCTAGCAATGTTTTTGGTGCAATTTCAAGAACGGAATACGTAAGCCAATCAGCCAATAATTGCACTGGATAAAATAAGCTCATAGAGAAAATTACCCACGCTTTAAATATACTTTTACAAATGCACTTTTTAATTCAGCAGCTTTTGCCGACAACAATTCTGATTGTCCATTCTTAGCTAATATGTATACTTCGTTTAATTTAAGACGAATGGCTAGAATCTCAGCGTCATTCGCAAGTTCTTCTACTGCCTGCAATTTATTATCTACCTCTGGATAAACCACAATCAAACCAGCAGCATCTTTAGCATCCGCTGCTATAATTATTTTCTCCATAGCGTCATGAAAATCTACTAACACTACAGCTAGCATTGAGAAACCATTACGCTTTAAAATATCTTGAAAAATCGGTCTTATGATTTCTAGTTTTTTATGAGCGTCTGGTAAATCCCCTGCATTAATTTGTTCCTTAAGTGCTATTATTAAATCTGACACTTTAAGGATATCAGCGTTAAATTTATTATCAAACTTAAAGACAAAAGGATTATAGCTAGTATATTTATTCAAAAATATAGGATAAGCTGTTACTAATCTATTATAATTTTCAAGTGCTTCCGGTCTTTTATTTTGGCCAGTATAAAATAATGTTTGTTTATACGAATCATTCATCTTATTAAAATCTTCCAAGAAAAATTTCTTAGAAAAAAAATCGCTAGTAAAACTTCCAGCAACTCCGAACACGAATAAAACTACAACGAGGACTGCAAACTGAACCTTACTAAATCTAAACGAGTTAAGTGTATTAATCTTGAAAATTAAATATAACGCACAGAAACCTGTAATTGCGGTGAATAACGATATAGCGGCCAAAACATAAACAACTATCGCCCAGACGCCTCCGAGCCAAAAAAACGCCCCGATAAACAATAACTCCGCCACCAACACTCTTAAAAATCTATCAAGTGCGCCTTCATTTTTAGTTAACATCATATTGTTAGTAATTTTATTTCAACAAACGATCAAATTCTGCAGGTTGAAAACCAACCAAAATCGTGCCGTCAATATCAATAACTGGCACTCCCATTTGCCCGCTCTTTTGAACCATTTCTTGAGCTTTGGCTTGATCAATTCCTACATTATAGTCTGCAAATGACACTCCCTTTTGTTTAAAATAATCTTTGGCCATATGACAATATGGGCAAGACAAAGTTGAATAAACAATTACATTATGATTAGACATATATTTTATTTATGCCCGAAGGCTAAATTAACAATGATTTTTATATTTACAAATTAATTTTTTAATATCTTTAGCGAAAGAATTATCCGCTAACGAATAACAAATTTTCTTTCCACTTCTTTCGGAAAACAGCAAATCATTTTTTGACATTACCTTTAAATGGTGTGAAGCAATGGCCACACTTATACCTAGACGTTCTGCTATATCAGATACGCAACATTTTTTGAAACAAAAAATTGTGCATAATATTCTCAAGCGATTGTAATCGGCAGAAAGTAATAATTTTTTTGCCAATAATTCTATTTGATTATCTAACTTAGTTTTTTTCATATACAATACATTCAAACTTATATTTGAATGATACGCCTCTTATAAAATTTTGTCAAGACAAAAAAACAAAAAGCCACTCGTCACTCAAAATTACAACAAAGTTATAATCTTAAGTGAAGTACGAGTGGCCGAATGTGTCTGGTTCCTCCTTCACTGTCTGTAACATCCGCAGTCGCGGACGGAGTGATTTCAAGACAGTCACTCTGTTTCAAACCTACTTCTTGTAGGGATATTGTCGATACAAGTTGTCGATAACGTCTTTGAGTGTGTCTACTTTCGCTGAGTAGAACGGTACCCCAAAGATCAAAACGGCGACCGTGTTAATATCCATAACATTCAGGATATCGGTCGGTGTCTCCTCGGAAATGCTGTCTCCCTCTTCAAACTCCCCCTTGAGTTTATTTGCAAACTCCTCGCGTGTAAGCAAAGTCACAGCCATGGTAATCCTCCTCTTACGCGAAATGCGTGAAGAACACCAGATGAAAATAATCTTTGCATAATATTTTATTTTAGTCAAGATAAATAAAAAAATAATAGCTTTGTTAAGCTATTATTTTTGGAACTCTACAAATAAGATGGAATTGGACGGTATTTAGTTAAGACAAATGTTTTGGGTACACTTCCCACTCGCATATTATCTGTTTAGATAAGTAATGGTTAGTTGTAAAACTGTTGCGAACGAAACCCAAAGTAAATATGGGATATTGACATAAACAGCCCAGCGTAATTCTGGCGAAGCGTACCACAGAGCGATGAGTGCCCAAATAAGTGTGCTGAGAATTAATAATATATCAATCGCGGCGAGTAAATTATTTTTAAGTCCAAATTGCAATGGAGTAAATGAAAGATTAAAAATTAGATTAAATATAAACGGTAAAGCGATAATCCATGAAATTTTACCGGTAAAAGTTTTATAAATTACCGCACCAAAAGAAATAGCAATAATCGCGTATAACACCGTCCACACTGGTCCAAAAAGCCAGCTTGGCGGTGACCAAGACGGTTTGATGAGCTGTGAATACCAATTATATGTGTTCATATTTTATTTATTTCATTAATCTAAAAATTTTTTCGATGTTATCCCTTCTCCATTTTAATGATTCTAGTATTTGTTCTCTCGTTTTTTCATCATCAACTACCTTAACGATTGATTCAAAAAAAATATCTGGCAAAGTTTTAATTTTTGCAACAAATCCTTTAACAACATCCTCATTGATCCGATTTTCAACTCCACCTATAAAATTTCTATATTCGTCAATCTTTTCCCTCTCAACATCTATATCATCTGGTATATGTCCAGAAATGCCAAAGTCAGCTAAAATTGCTCGCCCCATAGAAGTTGACAACACTTGCAAATCACCTTTATTACAAATAAGGTAATTAAATACCCATAGAACAGACAGGTCTTTAGCTTGAGCAATATTAATACTGTTTGGAGCATACTGCAATCTGCCGTCGATTGCATTTTGTAAAAATCTAGTAGCAAAAACTTCTTCTCCGTCGACTGTCAATGTTTTACATTCTACCACGGGCGCACACAACTCCTTTGCTAAACGAGAAACAGCTTCTCTTTTTTGAGAAAATTTCATTGTTATTCCTCTCGCCTCAATTTTTCTATATAACCAAATATTGCCATCCGTGTCTTTTGCAAAACTAAATCTTTTAAATGCCTCTGCATCTTTTACATCAATATCTTCTAACGGAATTTCGTCCGAGGTTAAATTGGTTAGATTCCTTTGAAAAAAATCATCTTTGCTAGTATCAACAGCAAAATACTCATCTGAATTATCAGGTTTATTCTCAAAATTTATATAACACAAAGGATGGTGTTCACCAGTTTCTGTTGGATAACCACAATATTCACATTTTTTATTTCTTTCATCAAACATAATACTATATTAATATTTTTTTCTTCTGAATAATATCCATCTAATCTTATCAAAAGTTCAACCATCCTACAATGGTATAAAAAAATAATAGCTTTGTTAAGCTACTATTTTTTGTGCTCTACATGTGGAATGAAATTGGAAGATATTTTGTTAATAACTAACTCTTTCCGGTAAATCAGAATCACTAATATTGTCAATTTGACGTTCTATCTCAATTCTTGTTTCGTCACTGATAAACGGATTCAATGCAGCTCTTGCTCGAGCTTCGTATTTAGAAAAACAAGGACCTTCATCCCCCATGGCATCAAATATGACCAAACATTTGCGTCCCCCAATTTCATCCAGTTCAAATCTTGTGCTCTCTTGAGGCGTCCGTTCTATGTGTTGTGGTTTTGGTATTTCTGACATATTGTGTGGATAATTATTAGCAATTAATCATAACAAATAATTGATATTAAATCTACTACAAAAAATAATGGCTTATTTGGCCATTATTTTTTTTGCTCTACATTTGGATGAAATTGGATTAAATTTGACTAAAAATTGATTAAAACAAAAAAACCGTTCGCCTACTCTATCTCTAAACAATTTAGAAACAAAGCAGGTTTGACGAACGGTTGTTTTGCCCTAACTGCGCCCACTTGGGCGGTCCTCTGATATTCATCGCTGTCCCTCCCTACACCACCAAAAGTGTGTCGGCCATGTAGATGATCCACTCTTTTTCCCAGGGAATCTCTTGCTCGGAAAAATGTTCTCCGATCATGTCGGAGATTTCTCCCCAAGTGAATTCTCCGTTCGTGGCCAAAAGCTTCATGACGACTTCCATGGGGATCGGTTCTCCCCAAAAAGCCTTCATCAAATCAGCAAGGCGGAGCTTTTTCTGGAGCGCTGCCTCCATGTATCTGGTAGAGCAGATGTTGCCACAGAGTAACAGGAATGCCGAAGCAGAATGATCGTGCTTGAAAAGTTGCCTAGCACAGTCCGAACAAAGCCTAGAGCTCTCGCTCTCAGCCGCCATCTTGAACCCAATAGACAAGGCACGTTTCATCGGCACGCCACCTTGAGTGTCGGCCACGAACAGGATGAGCTGACGAAGGTCGAACATTGTGTACCCCCTAACATTTTTTGAAACATAGCACCACCCCTTCGACGTAAATCAGCAGTTGAAATTACAAGGGGAAATAAAAATCCATATTTTAGATTCTTATTTTCCCTTGTAATATTTTTAAAGAACTTTATGTCTTGGTTAAAAGACATTTGAGAATACCACTATTTGGCCATTTTGTCAACCTTAAACAAAAATAAAATGGTACTGCCTATCTATATTTTCCGGATATAATAAAACGATTCTTTCATTATTGACAAATTGCATAAATAAGTTAGTATTAATCACGCAACTAGCGGCTAAGCCGCCGAGGAAAGATACTATGATCGAATGGATTAAGAATCGAATCTACGGTTCACCACACCCCAACCCCAACACCGGCGACTTCCTCGTCTCCGGCCAGTGGTGTGGCAAGGAGATCAAGTACAAGTGTGGCCACCGTGGCTACACTCACTTCCAGCTCTTGGCCTTCGG
>CAYZHG010000097.1:0-3164 GCA_964477455.1 uncultured Gammaproteobacteria bacterium | reverse complement strand
ATTGCGCCAAGGTGTTCAAGGAATTTCTGAAATTATTACTACACCATCATTGATCAACGTCGATTTTGCCGATGTTAAAACTATCATGAAAAATACCGGTTCGGCTTTGATGGGTATTGGTACTGGTACTGGCGATAGTCGGGCTGTTGATGCCGCCAAGATGGCTATTTCTAGTCCGTTGCTTGAGCTGTCGATTGATGGTGCTCATGGTATCTTATTTACTATTACTGGTGGTCAAGATCTCGCAATGAGTGAAGTGAGTGAAGCCGCCAAGATTATTACTAGTTCGGCCGCCGAAGATGCGCGAGTGATTTTTGGTGCTACTATCGATGAAAATATGACCGGTAGTATTCGTATCACCGTTATTGCTAGTGGATTCGATGAACGCCAAAATAATTTGGCCAATAACGAAGAAGAAGCGCCATCATTTTTTAGTGCCAATAAATTTACTAACACCAATTTCTTACGTCGTGCTCAAAAAGAAGAAGAGGAAGAAGAGAAAAAATTCAAACAATTTACTCAAAAGCCGATTGTTCAACCACCAGTTTCAACCCCATCTCCAGTAAACTACGCTTTGCCAAAAGAAGAGGTACGGTCAGCACCGATGGCGGCTCCAAAATTGAAAGCCGATGACGAGTTGGAAATTCCAGCTTTCATCCGTAAGAAGATGGGCATATAATGAATTTTCCAAATATCCCGTTCGCCATCTGGCGGGCGGGATATTGTTTTTTAAAAGGGTAAATGGTACTATTAGTTGGTAAAGAATTCATTTAATATGAGATGTCCAGTTTGTAATCACAAAAATACTAGCGTTGTTGATACTCGTCCGGCAGAAAATGATTTGGCCACTCGCCGTCGCCGTGAATGTGATAAATGCGAGTATCGATTTTCCACAATTGAGGAAACTGAATTGTTGGATTTGATTGTGGTGAAACGCGACGGTCGTCGTGAAGCATATATGCGAGATAAATTGGAAAATGGGATAAGACGTTCATTGGCCAAAAGATCATTTACGCAAGAAAATTTTCACCAACTTTTACACGGTATCGAACGTGATATTCAAAAAAAGAAAAAACATGAAATAAGTAGTGGTGAATTGGGTGAAGTAGTAATGAAAAATTTACGCGGTTTTGATAAAGTTGCCTATATACGTTTTGCTAGTATTTACCGAGATTTCAAAGATGTCAAAAATTTTGAAAATGAATTAAAACGTTTGAGCAAATAATATGTTTAGACATAAAAATACAAATAGTTCTCCAGTCGAAAATAAAAAAGAAGTAGAAAATGAAAAAACCACGCCCGTAGAGGCGGTGATTGCTTCAGAAAATAAACCGGTTGTAAAAATTGCGACTCCTAAAACAGACGTCGAATTGACCAAAGAATTGTTAGAAAAAAATTTGAAATGGTCACAAATAATTTACGAACAGAATCGTAAAATAAATGGTAAATTAATGTGGATTGCAGTGGGCAGTTGGTTTAAAGTTTTACTAATTGCTGTGCCTTTGATTTTGGCAATTTGGTTTTTACCGCCAGTAGTAAAAGATTTACAAAGTAAATATGGTGGTTTGTTAGGAGGCAAAACTTCTACAAGTACTACCAATGTAGGTTCGTTTGATCAGTTGTTAAAAATGCTACCTCTTGATCCAGCTAAACAAGAACAATTAAAAGCATTGTTAAAATAATTTATGCATAAACATACAAAAATTGTTGTTACGATCGGCCCGGCTTGTGAAGACAAAGAAATTCTAAAACAGATGGTACAGGCAGGAATGAATTGTGCGCGTTTGAATTTTTCTCATGGCACTTATGATGAATTTACCAAAATTTATAATAATATTCGTGAGTTAGAAAAAGAATTAAATGAGCCGATTATTGTTTTGCAGGATTTGCAGGGACCAAAAATTAGAATTGGCGAAATGCCAAAAGAGGGAGTAGAAATAGAAGATGGCAGTGAAATAATTTTTAGTACAAAAATAAAAAAATATACAGATGGTAAAGACGGTGAAATTCCATTTTTTCATGCGGAATTATATAATTTTTTGAAACCAGGGGATAGGTTGCTTATCAATGATGGACGTTGTGAAACTAAAATCACCAAGCTAGAAGATGGGAAAATATTTGCACACGTGATTGAAGGTGGATTATTGACATCTCACAAAGGAGTGAATTTACCAGACAGCGATATTACTTTGTCATCATTAACCACCAAGGATAAAGAAGATTTGCTTTTTGGCGTAAAGATGGGGGTAGATATGGTAGCCATTTCTTTTGTGAACAAAGCTGAAGATGTTTTGGATACAAGATTTTTGATAAAAGATTATGAAATTAAACTGGGTTTGGAATCTGAACATCCAATTCAAATTATTGCTAAAATAGAACGTCCACAAGCAGTAGAAAATCTTGATTCAATTTTAGATGCGGCGGATGGTGTGATGGTGGCACGTGGTGATTTGGGGGTAGAAATTCGGGCTGCGGAAGTGCCGCTTGTACAAAAAAGAATTATTGAAGTGGCAAACAAATTGGCCAAGCCGGTTATCGTAGCTACTCAGATGCTCGATTCTATGACTGCCAGCCGACGCCCAACGCGTGCGGAGGTTTCTGATGTTGCCAACGCAGTGATTGATCATGCTGATGCCGTAATGTTGTCCAATGAAACTTCTGTCGGTGAACATCCTGTGTTGGTAGTAGAAATGATGGCCGACATAATTTTGACAACTGAAAAATCACATTATGATGATTTGGATATGCCAAATACGAAGGACAAACATCTTAGCTCAGAAAATGCTATCACCAATTTATCTAGGACTTTGGCGGAAGAAGTAAAAGCCAAAGCAATTGTCGTGGCATCTATTTCTGGAAGTACCGGACGATTGATTAGTAGTGTTCGTCCAAATGTTCATATCGTCGTAGCGACTACTAGCGAACGTGTACAACGTCAATTAAATTTATCATGGGGAGTAATTCCTTTTATTTTGCACCCTTGTCGTTCGATTGAAGAGCTGGTGGAAAATTCTGTAAATTATATTAAAAAAAGACACCTCGTAAAAACTGGCGAAAAGGTGATTGTTGTTGCTGGTGAACCAGTAGGGGAAGCGGGGAAAATAAATCTTTTGGAAGTACGCGAAGTGAAATAAAATAATATAAAAAAAAAACTCGCCGATAAT
>CAYZHG010000096.1:0-6347 GCA_964477455.1 uncultured Gammaproteobacteria bacterium | reverse complement strand
CTTCGGGAATCGAACCCGAGACCTACGGTTTACGATACCGTCGCTCTGCCAACTGAGCTAAGATGGCGATAACAAGAGCGGGATACGAGAATCGAACTCGCATCTTAGCCTTGGGAAGGCCACATACTACCACTGTACTAATCCCGCATCAAAATAGGGGCTTTCGCCCCTATTTGTAAAATCTTTATTTAGCTGTTTCTGGAGTAGTCTGTTCTTTCTCTACGAAAGGGTTGTGAATTTTAACATACAAATGGAAAACAGCGGCTTTGGCGGCTTGATCCAAGAATGTTTCTGGAGTTGGAAAACGGAATAGAATGTGGCTAGCCTGTACTTTTTCTGCATTGACAGATTTTCCAGTAGCATCCTTAACTTTCTCTGTTTTTTTATCCACTAATTTAATAATGTGATAACCATATTGAGTTTCAACCAAATCCTGAGTCATTTCACCTTTCTTTAGAGCATACACAGCATTTTCAAACTCTGGTACCATATCCCCTTTTCCAAACCAACCTAAATCACCACCGTTGGTTTTTGTACCATCTTCGCCGTAAACCTTGGCTTCTTCAGCAAAATCTTTACCGGCTTTGATTTCGTTTAATACAACCAAAGCTTTGTTGCGAATTTCTTCACGAGCTTTTTGGTCACCTTGAATTTTATCCCCAATTTTTTGTTGTAAAACAAAGTTCTTGATTACTTTTTCTTCATACTGAGCATAAGTCCAACCGTAACGTTGTTGAATTTCTTTTTCAATTTCTGCTTGATCTTTAAATTGCTTTAATAGGTTTGCTTTCAAATCTTCAATGTCTTTTGCTTCTACTTTAACATCGAATTTTGCCGCCGCTTCTTTGACCAATATATTGTTTGCCAAACGCCACAATACTTGATCGGACATCTGTTCGGAAGTTAAGCCTGCAGCATTTCCTTGGTTGGCTTTGTCGTAGGCAACTAATTTTTGAATCGCTTTGACATCGTCGGCATAGTTTGAGTACAAAACACTTTCGCCATTTACTTTCATCAATGGTAGGCGCAAAACTTTTGCAACAACCAATGAGAAGTTGTCTGTAGATGCCTTGGCATATACACGATAAATTCCAACCGATGCTGAAGCAACCACAGCCACACCTAAAATAGCCGCCAAACCAATAGCAAACATTTTCATATTTTTATTCTCGGCGGTCACTGTTGTTGGTACAGCCTGAACTTGTTCTTTCTGAGGAATATTTTGTTCCATAAAATTAATTAATTATTATCTTTAAAAAAGAAAAATTTAAACCATTTAATTGGATTTTTTACATTAGACCATTTTAACAAATCCTGTTCTGGTTGTCCAATATCCGTTTTGATTGATCCACTAGGAATGATCGCCATTTTTTCGCCTGGTTTCAATAAATTTAGCTCTGTTCTGGCTTTTTCCTCTACAAACGCTTGCGATTGAACATATTTTAAGATTTCCACAGTTTTTATTTTCTTGGCCTCAAGTGATTCTACTTCTTCATGGAGTGAGTCAATTTCACTTCGAACCCGCGATTCCTGATAATAGGCGCGAATATATGAAAATATCAAAAATATTGCCAACAAAAACAAAACCAACAAAAACCATTGTGAGTAGAAAACTTGCTTCCATTTTTCATTTTTTACTTCAGGCATAGCTACAATTATACCACTTTTATATTAATCTTCAATTTCTTCATCGAGTAATTTCAATTGTTCGTCTGCCAAATCTTTTATTTCACACAACTGGGCTTCATCTAAATCAGGAATAATTTTTACAAACGCTCGATAAACTAAATTTTGATCACGTAAATTTATATTATTAACAAAGTGATTTTTAGATTCCAAAATTAGATCTAAAATTTTTTGCGGTGATTTAACCTGATTTAGTTCTAACGAATTTTGTTCGTCATCAGTTTTGATTGTCAGCGATCCGTAATTAAATATATTTGGCCAAATCCCGCGCTTACGAACATACACATCTACAATATCATCAAAATGAATTACCGATAAATATTCGTCAAACCATCCAGTGCGACAGATGTCTACCAATCGTTCAGTAGTAATGACTGAAAAATTTTTTGAATTGAAATACCAAGTTCGAAAAATAACGTATAATCCAATTAACATTATCAATCCATATACGACATAACCCCAGACACCCTGAGAGAATAACCAAAACATTCCAAACGAAGCGACACCTAATATAATAAACCCAAATAAATACAACCAAAAATATGTAAAGAAAAAAGCTTTTATTATAAAAACGATCTCCTCATTTTTTCGTAAATTAATTTTCTTTGCGAGCGACATAATGTTCTAATATTTCTCTAGCCACTGTGCGATCGTCCCACGGAATTTTTTCACCATTGGCAACGGCAATATATGGTTCTGTGCCTTTGGCAGTGATGACCACAACGTCTCCAGCTTGTGCCAAGCTAAAAGCTTTTTGAATACCTTGGAAACGATCAACTACTACAAATAGATTTTGGTTTTCTTTTTTGCCAGATTTTTGTGCTCCTTGTGCGAGCATTTGTGCAATCTGCATCGGATCCTCGTCGTAACAATTTACATCTGAAACTACCACATAGTCACAAAGTTCACCGGCTATTTCCCCCATTTTAGAACGTTTGGAAACGTCACGCCCGCCACCATCGGAACCAATGACGGCTATCACTTTACCTTTGGTGATATGTTTTAAAGCCTTAAATAATTCGGCAAAACTCATTGGTTCATGCGCATAATCCACTACTACTTTGAAATTTTGACCGGCGTTGATAAATTCCATTCGTCCTTCCAGCTTAGTAACGGATCGCAATCCATGGGCAATTTGTTCATCGGAAATGTTTTGAGATTTTCCAATCGCTATAGCCGCAATTGCGTTGTACACATTAAAATTTCCTACCAAATTTATATGATAATTTTTTTCAGCCACATTGAAATGAACACCCAATTCATCGGAAGTTGTAATTTCTGCTTGAAAAGTTGCGGAAATCGCTTGACTGGAATTATTTTTTAAACTGAAACCAATTTTTTTGTCGGCCCAATATTTTAAATAGAAGGAAGCGTTTTCGTCATCCAAATTTACAGCGATAATTTTTTCTATTTTTTTATTATTTAAAATCTTGTGTGAATATTTTTTTAAGGAAGAAAATAATTTTCCTTTGTCCGCCCTAAGATTTTCAAACCCGCCATGACGTTCGCTATGTTCGGTGCCCAAATTTGTAAATACAGCAATATCATAATGCAAACCATAATGACGATATTGCAAAATTCCTTCTGAAGACGTTTCGACGACAACATACTGACAGCCAACCTCAACCATATCTGAAAGCATTTTCTGAATTTGACCCATCCCGAGCATGGTCATTTTTTTGTCATTTAGCCAGCGCTTTTCACCAACCTGAAATTCAACCGTTGACAATAAGCCAACTTTGTAACCGCCAGCCTGTAATACCGAGGCAATATACTTACAGGTAGTCGATTTTCCTTTAGTACCGGTTACTCCAATTACAATTAATTTACGAGCGGGTCGGCCGTAGTGCCAATAAGCACCGACAGCGATTAAAAAATGTTTTATATTTTTAATCTGTTGCTTAATCATAATAATATTATTCACGAATACTTACCTCATAAACAACTTGCTCCAATTTGTGTAAAGCCTGTTTAGCTTGGTCAAATTTATTTCGATGATAACCAGTCAAATCCATGTCCATTAATTCGCCAATTATTTCTTCGGCGTATTCATAACATTTTTTTGTTAATGCAAAATTGCGAGCGGTAGCGGCGCGAATAGCATAACGACACAATTCACCTGGTACGTCACATAGTCCACTGATGAAAGTATCAGAATCAACTTCAACACCTTTTATTTTTCCAACTGGTTTGGATAATACATAACTATTGAAAAGAACAGCTTCGACATATTCTTCTAAAGCGGCCTTGTAGGAACCTTCGCCAAACAAACGTTTGTCATTTTTAAATTTTTTGTATAATTCCAACAGCAATCCTTCGGCCATCTTCAAACGTTCGCTTCCGCCTTCTTTATCATCACGCTGAAGGGCAAAAATAGCCTTCTTAGCGTGTTGTTGAGCATCTCCAGACATCTTTATAACTTCGCGTCTTTTCTGAGCGTAGCTCAATAGGTCGGATCGAACAAACTGGGTATATTTCTTATCTAACATAATTTATCCACTTTAATATTTAAGGGTACTTGATTTTTTATTGATTTTATTATATCATTCTTTTTGTTGTTTTGTCTACGCAAAATAATCATGGGCCGGTAGCTCAGCTGGTAGAGCAGATCCCTTTTAAGGATAAGGTCCCGGGTCCGAGCCCCGGCCGGCCCACAAGCGAAAAAACCTTTGATTTTTTATCAGAGGTTTTTTTATTTTAACAAAAAACCCTTCGAATTTATCGAAGGGTTTTTCTTTTGCAATGTATACTTATTTGGCTGGGATAATAGTTACTTTAACTTTGGCTCCGCCTGAAAATGCCTTACCTAAGTAGGTTAATTCTACACTAACACCTGCTTTTTTCAAGGCGTATTTCTTTTTTGAATTCAATTTCAATACTATATTATTTCCTTTTGTACCGGATAATTTTAACCAAACATATTTGTTGTCATATTTGGTAACTTTGAATTGGAAATTTTCTGCATCATGAGAAAATGAATTGTTTTTACAAACTGCATAAATACCATTTACACCTTTTTCATTTGTACAACTATCACTGTATGAATCTTTAAAGGTTGTGTTTGATTCGATTTTTATCAAAGCACGACCTTCTGCACCGATACCTAAATATGTAGCCGTTAAATATTTACCTGGTTTGTTTGTGATGTAAAAAGTTTCCGGTTCATTCAAAACAAGATCGGCATCATTTTCACTTAAACCTACCAATTCTACACTGGCTGTTTCACCATCATGCTCCATCACTTTTACCATACTGCCACTCCATTGATGCTCAATAGAATATCCAGCACAGATTATGAAGTTTGCATTTCCACCTTGGATATTATCACAGGCTGGTAATGTATAATTGTCTGCGCCAGAAGTAGTAGAACCGGTTTTAAATGTAAAATATGTATAGTCGGAAGGCAAAGCAGTTGAGCCATCAGTCAAAAATGGAGTTACTCGGGCTTTATATTGGTAATCACCATCAAACAATGGTGGAGTTTGGAAATTGTTGGTTAATGTTTTCCAAATCAACATAGTTGACCACAATTCACCGCCACATTTATCACAACTTACTTCAACTTCATATTGACTGGCATTATCGATTTTATACCAAGCCAAATTGGCTACTCGTGGAATATTTGTCAAAACAGCATTATTTACAGGTGAAGTAATAATAGTTTTGATTTTGTTGTCGAACGGTACTTGATTTTCTTTGGCTCCAGGTTTTGCCTGACAAGCACCACTCACGCAACCAGCTGGACATTTATACCATTGAGTATGAACATAAACTTTGCTTCCAGCTGAACTACAATGTGTCTCAGCGATATAACTACCAGAAGTTTTGTTTTTATCTCCGATATACATTCCGCATGAATCACCGTATGTGCCATAAGCACCAGTTACTTCATCGTTACCAGTAGCAGAACCAAAAACATTGTATAAAAATTTATCAGTTTCAGAACATTTTGCATTTAATGTTTCTGCTGGTTTAGCTTTACAAGCTCCGGCAAAACATCCATTTTCACATTTGTACCATTGATCATGAACCTTTCCGTATGAACAATTTTTTTCATCAACATAAGCGCCTTCATTTTTCCCAGAGTCACCTACAAAATCACCACAGCTATCAGAAAAAGTGCCTTTTGATAAACCATTTTCCAGTTGACCAGTAGCATTTCCTGATACGTTATAATTCAAACCATTGTCAGATTCAGAACAAGCCAAAGCTTCCACTGGAGCTGGAACCGCTTCCTTTAAACACGCACCGTCGGAACAACCATTTTCACATTTGTACCATTGAGTGTGAACATAGCCATTTGAACAATTGCGTTCAGCTACATACGCACCTTTTTCTTGATTATATTCACCGACATTATTTCCACAACTATCATTCACAGTGGCCATTGAAGTCGAACCTTCAATAACACCTGTTGCCCAACTTGAGGCATTATAATTCAAACCAGCATCGCCTTCAGTACAACTAACTTTAGCGACTGCGGCAATTTCGTTGCTAGTACAAGGTCTCCAATCAACAAAGTATTCTTTTTCTGATGTACACTTCATTGTATAAAATTTGTATCCATATTCTGTTTGACGACAAGCGGTTGTCAACAAATTGGTAACACCGTTGTTTTCGATGGAAATATCATTTCCAGTTTGTGTACATTTATTTACAAC
>CAYZHG010000095.1:0-33327 GCA_964477455.1 uncultured Gammaproteobacteria bacterium | reverse complement strand
AATCCCACGCTACCGAACTCGCAATCCTGCGGTCCGAAAGCCAAACCGCATCCTTGTAGCAAACACATGGTGGCGACCACTAGGATCGCCAGAAACTTTGCCATACTCATGGCTTCCTCGCTAATCCCGTGGCCGGGATCAAATCACCGTAAACTGTTTGGCACGAAGTGCGCCTACAGGTTGTGGTGGTATGTTTATTTGTCATCTTAGTTTCCCGTTTTCACGGGAAAGACATTTACAAACAAACATTCCACCACAACACAACTATTTTCCTCTCTCTTGTTATGTTGGTTATCTTAGCTCCATGCCAAAAGACAAAAGCCAAAACAACACTTTTGTAAAGAACGAACAGTTGATTCTAGCACTGTTTGCTAGTTTTGTCAATCGTTTTATCGTATAAATTGGCTTACTTTAGGTAAATATACCTATATGTTGACACATTTTATGCCTATGGACAAGTTTTCTGTGGATAACTATTTTTGGTCACAGTCTGTAGTTTGTTCACTCTATTTAAATGTGCTATAATATCCCCATATTATTATTTAAAAACATGTTCTCAATTTTAAAACAGAGAACGCTCGCTATCTACCGATTTCTCAATCACCATAAACCGCGTTTGGGTGCTTTTATTTTTGTATCTGTTTTATTTTTAGCGGTTTATTTATCGGTTGGTATTTATAGTTCTAGTACTGGGCATCTAAATATTTTTTCTCCACACGCCGCCTTGGCACAAGCGACAGGAGAACAAGATCAAATGATGGGTACGTTAATGACTTGGGTTATTACCTTGCTATTAGCTACGGCTACGCTAATGATTAAAATTGCTGTCTTTTGTTTAGGTTTTATAATTCAAATTGGTGGCTACAATGATTATTTAAATTCTACTGCGGTAAATGTTGGTTGGGTGATGGTGCGTGATGTGACCAATATGTTTTTTGTAGTGGTGTTATTACTCGTAGCTTTTGGTACAATTTTGGGTCTTGAACAATACGAATGGAAGAAAATGTTGGTAAAGTTTTTCTTTGCCGCTGTATTGGTAAATTTTAGTCGTATCATTTGCGGAGTCATTATTGATATCAGTCAAGTAATCATGATTACTTTTGTTAATGGCATTGCCGCCACCGCCGGTGGAAATCTTATCAATGCTTTTGGGCTGAACAAAATTATGGGTTTGGGTGGTAATGCTAGCCCAGATAAATTCAAATCATCTGATTTTTTTATCGCATCAATCGGTGCCGTAATTTTTTCATCGATGGTTATGGCCATGATGGTGGCCTTTCTGTTTATATTGTTATCTCGCATGATTGTATTGTGGATTTTGATAGTTTTGTCTCCGTTTGCTTTTGTGCTGAGTGTTATTCCTGAAACTCAAAAATACGCTTCTCAATGGTGGAGTGAATTTGGTAATCATGTGGTGATTGGTCCAGCTATCGCGTTTTTTTTGTGGTTAGCTTTTGCGGTGGTTGGTGGTGGGCAGATAAATAATGAAATTGCGGCTGGAAGTGCCACACCACAAACAGTAAGTACTCTAGATAGTGCTGGTATTGGTGAAGCGATGGATTGGAACAGTATGTCCAATTTTGCAATTGCCCTTGGTATTTTGATGGTGGGTGCCAAAACCTCCCAATCTCTTGGTACAGTTGGTGGAAGTGCGATGGGCAAAGCTACCGACATGGGCAAGAAGATTGCGATGGTGGCAACAGGTGCCGGTGCCGCTTTGTGGGCAGGAAAAGGAATAGCCCATGGAGCCAAAGAAACTGGTAAATGGGCGGCGATGAATGCACCAATGATTGGTGGAAATAGATGGGTTGCTCGTGGTAAAAAAATTGCTGGAAAAGTTGGACAAAAATTTCATCATTTTCAAGAAGGTAGAGATGAAATTGCAAAAGATTTAGAAGGGGATTCAAAAAAATTGAAAGATTTGAAATTTAAGAGAGATACTGGACAGATTAATAACAAAGAATATGAAGAAGGTCTGACAAAGTATAAAAAAGAAGGTGGAAGTGGTTTTGCAGGAAGGATGTGGAAAAAAACTAAAGCTGCATTAGTTGAAACTCAGGGTCGTGATATGAAGAGAGGCGATGATTGGATGGAAGCTAGTAAAGCTGCTAAAGAAAAAAGAGAGAAAGAATATAGCGTTTCTAGTTGGGGTGGAGGTCAAGCAAAAACTTTAGAAAAAGAAAAATTACGTATAACGGAAGAAAAAAGTCAGAAAAAAGGCGCAAGAAAAGCAGCAGAAGTATACACTGGTTTGGCAAATCAGGAAATGGCTGCATTGACACAGGCCAACGAGAAATTTAAAGAAGATGATAAAAAAGTTAAAGATTTTGAAGTTGAAGCAAAATTTTCTCCTTTAGAAATTAAAATTTTGAGAGGTGGCGAATTAACAGACAAAGAAACAAAAGAATATAAACAACTTAGTGAAAGTAGAACAGACCAAGAAGATAGGGATTTGGCAAAACGTGCTGGTCAGTACAGAGAGCTTCGCGGAAATAGAGAGGATTCTTTGAAAAAATTCAATGATCTAAGTAAAAAACCATTGATAGCTTCTGCACTCACTTCTGGCATACAGGCCGACACTATCGAAGGCAAAAAAGTAAAAGTAGAAACGTATTTACGAGAAGAGCTGCTCGAAGGCGGTACTGGCGCAGTGGGAAAAGGGTATTATGCTAGCAAAGCCACTAAAAAATCCATGGAGGCTGGACATCATGCGGAAGAAGAACGACAAATTATGACAGCGGAGTTAAAACAGGCTCAGGAGGATATGGAAACACTGAGAAATGGTGGCAAAGATAAATCCGGCCATAGTATCAATGAGCTTGAAGGAACTGTTGAATCATTGCAACTGGCCTTACAAAATGTGGCTGATCGGTTGAATCCTGAAGGTATGATTGCGAATGCCCGATCCAAAAAAACTTCAGCTATTGAAAAATTACAAAATTTAAATGTTGAATATGGTCAAGCTGAAGAGAAGGCTACAGCGCCAGGAGTTCCAGAAGCAGAACAGCAAGCAGCTAAGGATCGTATGGCAGAGATTGATTCAGAAAAAATAGCTGTTAATAAAGATCTAGAAGGTGCTAGCGCGGAACTTGAAGTTGCAGAATCAGCAAAAGCAACTTCTTCTCAGTCAGCTGATTTTGGCAAATTGACCGAAGTATTAGAAAAAATGTCAAAAATAAATGGAATGGACGATGAACAAACCAGAGAAGCAGCGATTGCAGAATTTAGTGGAAACAAAGGAGATATGGATATGTATCGTTCAATGTTTGGTACCAAAACTATTTCCGATACTTTAAACAACCGCAAACAACTCGGGGCTTTGAAAAAGATACAACAATCTTTGGAAAAAAATAAGGCAAAAGGTACCAAAATGGCATTGGGTGATTTAGGAAGCAGTATAAGACACGATTTATCTCATGAAAAAGATCATGAGAGTGAACATCTCAATCAAGCATGGCATCACGCCGCTGAAAAAAGTCCATCTATTTTTGCTGCTCGCTCTGAAGCGTTGCGTGATCATGAATATGCTTTCTATCGAGGTAAAAAGAAAGAGTTGCAAAATAATGCAGCACAAGCGGAAATTTGGAATAAGCGCGGTATTCCAACTCCAAGTGGAGCGGCTCAAGAAGCTGTGGCCGATGAACTGCATGGCAAGGTATTCAAAAATATGCCTCAGCATCAGATTTTAGCGGCGCACAAGAGTCATATGTCCTATGTACAAAATCTACGCAACAATGGACAGAAAGTAGAAGAAGAAGATACTTTGATAGGCTTAGCTATTGCCAACAAACTCTTTGACGAAGGTTGGGTAGATGATTCTGGAGTTGATGTTATGGAACAAACTTATTATGGTGAAAGAAATGGTAAATTTAAAGCTCAACGCGAACAACATGTCAGAAGAAAGGGCGTCACTCCAAAATTAGCACCACAAAATATTGAAAATTATTCCAAAGGTTTGGCGGCGGCAAAAGTTGATCCAGCCATGTTGGCAAAGATTAGAAATGGTAATCAAGCTGAAGCGGATAGATTTGTAAAAGAGTACAAAGCATGGATTGATGCCAATAAAGTAGATTTTGAAAACAAGAACGCTGAGCAAATATTAGAAATTATTTTAAAGGCAGAGCGTGATCAGTTTGATGAATTGACTAATAAAATTATATCTAAGAGTAGTAAATAAAATATTATATGTCAGAAACACGTGAGCATCAACAAGAAACGGGAGAAGTGGCAGAAGGATCACATCATTTGGAGAGTAGAGAAACTGTCAATAATATTGATAGTACTTTTGGTAAAGAATTAGGTTGGTTTAATATTACTTCTGATACTTCAAAAGTAATTGACGCTCAATTGTTGAATGTTTCCGGTTATGATATTGAATTTGTAAAACAACATCACCGTGTTCGTGATTTGAATGAAACGGTAGCTCGCTGGTCTGGCAAATTATTTAAAGGATTGGCTGGGTCAGTAGATGTTTTTACAGCATTGGACAAAAGAATGCCGATGGAAATAAAATTATTGGATGATGATCGAAAAGAAACGGACAAAAAAATGGATTTACGAGAATTAGCCCCGTTGATAAAAATATTGGAATACAATGACTATCTGGGAGAATATGGTTTTAATCAAGATGACCTGATTAAAAAATTTTTGGCTGGCGAAGATTTGGTAGTATTTGTACCAAAAATGGAGCAAACAATTAACGGTAAATGGCAAGAATCATCGTCTGGAGAAAAAGAAATAATAAATTTAAGATCACAAGCTCCAGTGGACAACATGAAGGATTTCAGTTTTGATGATTATATAAATAAAATCAAGAAATATCAAATTGGTTTTCAATGGTTGGGAGGGTTAAAAGATCAGGCACTTGCAAAAAGTCATATCGAAAATGGTAGTCATACTTTGTTTGTGGAGACAGGTCGCACTACCGCTTATGGATTTAAAGAATATTTATGGATGCCAACCTGTACTACTTCGACGGTTCTTAACTCTAGGGGGGATGTACCAAAAACAAGTATTAGCTCTAGAGCTAAGGGTCATGTACATGAAGTTGGAAGATTTAGTGAAGCAAATGGCACAACAGTTGAATTTTTTAGTGATCTTTTAAAAATTCATAGAGGTGAAATTGGTGTACGTGATCACAATCAAACAAATGCTCGTATGAATCACGCCGCTGTAGCTTTGGAGCAGACGGAAGAAATGCAAGTACTTCAAAATAAAGAAGTGGAAATTAATGGGGTAAAAAGAAAAATGAGTGTGGCGGTAATTGGCAATAGTCGCAAAGGAAAGATTTATGATGGAATGCACGCCAATTATGACGAAGGAATGAAAAAAATTCGTGGTTATGGAATCACCGATGAAGAGGCAGATGATTTAATATTTTCTCGTATTATTGCTCCTTTTATTTATAATAATTCGATGGATTGGTTGATGTGTTTTGCCAAAGCGGCCGGTTCGAATTTTGGTTATTCTCCGGAAAAAGCGGTAGTAAAAGGCGGACAAAGTTGGTCTGATTATGGAAAAGAAGGTTTTTGTGTTGCTATTCCATGTAAAGACGGAGATCCGGAAACCGGTTTAAAATATTTCTTTGATTTTAATCAATTGATTGAATATGTAAACGATCGTATAGCACAAGGTGACATTATTGGAGTAGCCAAGACACAAAAAATCCAAGAGTTTTCTGGCTTGACAGAAAAACAAGTAAAAGATGCGACTGAAGACAGTACATCTGATGAGGATGAAGATGATGAATTTGAATTTACACCAGAGAAAGGGCGTTTCGTATATGAAATATTTAGTGAGATTTTTGGTGGTGATGTCGGCACTGTTTTAGAAGAATATAAGAGAAATGGCGCAGCAGCCAAAGTTACTTTTGGTGGTTCTACTAAAAAATTAAAAGAACTATTGATAGAACAATTTAAAAATCGTCAATTTGATCAAATTATACAAATTACTGGTGAAAGCGGTCAACATGGAGCCAAATATTTGATAGGACTATTGTTTAAAAATTTTGACTCTATCGCTTCTGATTTGATAGATTTAAGCCGCGGCGTGACGATTGCAGAAAAACCAAAGAGTGTATTTGATAAAATAAAAATTAAAGAAATAGATTCAACTAATGTTGGGATGGCTGATTTTACTGAGTCGTTTGATCAATGTAAAATAGTTGTGGGGGATCAACCTGGGTTTGAAGAACAAACAAAAGTTGAAAATAGCGATACATCTGCAAAGAAATTAAAAAAATTAAATACTACTGAATGGGGAAGTGTGTTGTTGAGAGTTGCAAAGATCAAAAAAAATATTACTGGTGATGCTCAAAATAAAATTGTTTTTGAATCAAAATTGAAAGATGCAAAGTGGTTGGTAAAAGAAGCTTTGATCCAGTTGAAGAAATATAAATTAATCAAAGATCTTGGTTTGTAATATATGGGTATATTTAAATCACAATTTATTTTTACTAAGCAAGCTGCTAACGCGCTAGAAGCTGATGTTGTGCAGCAATTTGCATCTTATACCAAAGATTGGCATCTTTATAATTGGGAAGATGGGTTGTTGTTTCAAATTTTTCCAGTTGTTTCCAGTTTGAAGTTATCTTTAGTTGATTTGGAAGATGTGGCGGAAATTGTAAAAATAATGCGTGGTGAGAATAAAGAGTTCGTCCAGTTTTCTGTGGACGAAGTAAGTGGGTTAAATATAAATGGATTATATAATGATGACTTAAATATTAAACGTTTAATTCGTACAATTTATTATTGTTTGAATAATAACGATGTAGATTTAGCAATTGCCACCCGAGAGTCGCTAGATAAAATATTTGCAGAAAAAAAAGATGGTAGTGTGTCTTATAGTAGTTTTGCATTCTTATTAAGAATATATTTATGTTTGTTTTCTTATTATTTTAGGCATGTTCCAGACGAGTTATCACATTTTATTTTTGCTAACAGTTACGTAGTAGTTTTGATACAAATGGGTTTTGATCTGGAAAAAATAATAATGGATTATAACAGTACACTTATTGTATTTAATAATCGCATGAATTTTTGTTTAGAATTGGCCGCTTCATTATCCGAAAATGAATCTTTTATTGGGGTTGATGTAAATGGGCAGCCAAAAACTATAAAATATTGGATTGATAATTTTAGAGTATATTCCAAAAAATCTTTTGATGGCACCTCGTTGTTAAATTTTACATCAGATAAAAATTATTTTGGTCGTTGTACAGCTACAGACAAGGAGATAATTATTCAAATTTTTCAACTGTATACCCATTTGATTAATGGATTTTTAGCTGTACCAGGTGGCGACCTAAATGTTGTTAATGTTTGGGCGCAAAATTTAGAAAAAAATAATTTTTCTGATGATATTTTTGGATATTTTAAAATTACCGAGAATATGAACAAAAATAAACCTGTTGAATATAGCAAATCTCTCAAAATGGATAATATTGTAGAATATGATAATAATACTATTATCGATGCAAATGCGGTTCACTTGATTGTTTCTTCAGAGTTTGGTTATTTTTTAGACGATCAGTATCCGGATGTGGATTTAGTATTAAAAAGATTGGCTGAATTGGCGGTAACTTTTAATAATCCAAAAATTTTAGAAATGTATTATTTTGATGATCAAGAAAATAAATTTAAGTGGTCTATTTAAATTATGTTTGACCAAGCCACTCAACCAACTATTTTAGTAAAAAAAGCTGACGGTACCACCGAGCGGATTACTTTGGCTGAGTTGAAAGCGCGCCAAGCGGGATCAAAGCCAATAGCAGTTGTGCCAATAGCCGTACCTGTCGCAATTCCAGTAGTTGTTCCAAAAATAGAAATACCACACGGCTTAGTAATCGGTCCTGTCGAAAAAAAAATATCTAGTCCAATTATTTTGGCGCAAGATCAAATACTGCAGACACCGCTGAAAACAGAAGATGTCAAATCTTTGTTACATGAAGAAATTCCTGAAAATAATAAAACTGATTTAAATATTTCTCATGCACGGACAGATCAAGTTTCGAAAATTATTTCTAGTTTTACTTTTAAAATTCCTGCTCAATTTGAAAATCGTCTGATTAGTTGTGTGCAACTTCGTTTAAAGGATATTCGTAGTGAAGCGGATACTCGCGCTCTTTGTTTGCGTTCTATCAAAGATGGCGGTTTGGGAATGACACAGACACAAGTGGATGAAGTGATTGCCAAAACAAATGTTTTTGTACCGTCAACCAATATCAAAAAAACCGATCGAGAATCAGCGGTAGATAAAATTATTGGACAAACTTCAATATCGCCAGAAATTGTCGATTTGATAAATACCAAGAAAATAGAGCAAAATATTTCTTCCAATCCGATTCGTCCAAAACAACCACAGTCGATGCGTCCGATGGTGCATGATGTTCAAGACAAGCCTTCATCGATGAGTCCATTGGATGAAATTCAATATTTTACTTTGGTGGATTTACGTCGCTTGTCATCACAGCCAACTGAGGCAGTCAATCGCTTAAAACAAAAGTTTATAAATTTAAAAGATGAATCCTATTTATTATTTATGGATTCTTGGAATGCTTGGCACAACAGTCCGCTTTATCAAACTTATTTGGATATGATCGATGAAGCGATGTCACAAAAATTGAATTTAAGCGCTGTTTTAAATACTAAAGAAAAAATAACCTTGGCAGAAGTTGAAGCACTTATAAAAATGGAAAAAGAATTAGATATTTAATATATGGATCAGTTCGTCGTGCCACAATTTATCGATGTTGAAGACAAAATTTTCGGGCCAGTAACGTCTCGTCAGTTTGTAATTTTATTAATTGCGGGATTGATTTTGTTTGTGGCTTTTAAGTTGGCGGATTTTGCTTTATTTATTTTTATGTTAGCAACTATCGGTGGTTTTGCTTTGATTTTAGCTTTTGTAAAAATAAACGGACAGTCTTTTCATTATTTTATTTTGAATTTAATTCAAACGGTACGTCGCCCTAGTCGACGAATTTGGTATAAGAGTGATACCAAAGATGAACTCGAAGAACTACGCAAAGGTGAAATAGTCGAAGTAATGGAAAAAGTCGCAGAAATACCTAGGTTGTCATATAGTCGAATTCGCGATTTGTCATTGGCGGTAAATACTGGCGGTTATTACAAACCAGGTGAATAAAATATTTATATGCGAAATAAAAAAGCTGCCGCAAAAAAATCTACTTTTCCTGCCGCTCAACGTTTTATAAACGTTTCGGAAATCAAGCAAGATACTTTGGTGATGAAGGATGGTACTTTGCGTTCTATTTTAATGGTTTCTAGTATTAATTTTGCTTTAAAAAACGAAGACGAACAAAATGCAACAATTTCCGCTTACGTTAGTTTTTTAAATTCTTTAGATCATCCTTTGCAAGTGGTTATACAATCACGTGAATTATATATTGAACCATATTTGCAAGATTTGATAAAGCGTGAACGTGAACAGACCAATGAATTGTTGCGCGCTCAAATTGCAGATTATCGTTCATTCGTTACCGAGCTTGTCGAAATGGGGGAGATTATGAGTAAAAATTTTTATGTGGTGGTTCCGTACGATCCATTATCAAATAAACAAAAAAGTTTTTGGTCACGATTTAGTGAAGTTTTGAATCCAATTGGCACGGTAAAATTAAAAGCGGAACGCTTTGCCAAACGTAAATATGATTTGGATCAAAGAGTGCGTCAGGTAGAGTCCGGTTTACGCAGTATTGGGTTGGAAGTTGTGCGTTTGGATACCCAATCTTTGGTTGAGGTATTGTATTCGACCTACAATCCAGATATAGCGCTAACAGAGCGTTTGACTCCACTTAACGAAATGAAATTAGAATAATATGGCTTTTAAACCACAATTTGGACAAACAAAAGCACCTAGTACTTCGTTGCTTGGAAAGGAAGAAGAAAAACTTGGCAAGCAAGCCGCGGCGGAAGCGGTTACTCTGGAAGAAGAGCGAATCTATCGAGAAGGCGTGGTATCTTTAAAAGATATTATTGCTCCTGCTTCTTTGAATGTGGAATCTAGCTTCATTCAATTGGGTACTACTTTTGCGCGTACAATTTTTATCATGAATTATCCGCGCTATATTTCCATCGGTTGGAGTTCGCCGGTTATAAATTTGTCCATCAACATGGATATTTCGATGTTTTTTTATCCAATTAAGGCCGCGATAATTTTAAAACAATTAAAAAATAAAGTAGGTGCTTTGGAAGCACAAATCAATGCAGATGCGGAAAAAGGTTCGCCGCGCGATCCGATTCGCGAAACAGCCTTACGTGATGTAGAAGAATTACGCGACAATCTCACTCAAGGTACTGAACATTTTTTTCAATTTGCATTTTATGTCACCGTTTATACAAAAAGTAAAGAAAAATTAGACCAACTTTCTGAAGATATAGAAAGTATTTTTGGTAGTAAATTAATTTTAACTCGTAAAGTTTTGTATCAAGCGGAGCAAGGTTTTAATTCGACGATGCCATTGTGTAATGACGAATTGATGATTGCTTACAACATGAATTCTTCACCCATTGCCGCTTCGTTTCCATTTATTTCTGCTGAACTTACTTCTGACAATGGTATTTTGTATGGTATCAATCGCCACAACAATAGTTTGATTTTGTTTGATCGTTTCTCCATGCAAAATGCCAATATGGTAGTATTTGCCACTTCTGGTGCGGGAAAAAGTTATGCTATCAAATTAGAAATTTTACGTTCGTTGATGATGGGTGTCGATGTAATAGTTATTGATCCGGAAATGGAATACAAACATTTATCCGATGCGGTGGGTGGTACCTATATTAACATTTCTTTATCTTCCGAAAGTAAGGTGAATCCATTTGATTTACCACGTCCGATGAGCCAAGAAGTGCCGGTGGACGATATTATTCGCAGTGCGGTTATTACGGTAAAAGGATTATTGCGTATTATGCTTGGCGGTATTACGACCGAACAAGATTCGATTATTGATAGAGCCTTGATCGAAACTTATGCCAAGAAAGATATCACTCCGGATGCCGATCTCAATACGGTACAACCACCAATCATGCAGGATTTGCAAGAAGTGTTGGAAGGGATGGAAGGCTCTAGTGAATTAGTTTTAAAATTACAAAAATATACCGAAGGTACTTTTAGTGGTTTGTTCAATTCACCAACCAATGTTGAAATGAAAAATCAACTGGTGGTATATAGTGTTCGTGATTTGGAGGACGAATTACGACCGTTGGCAATTTATGCCATTATCAATTATATTTGGAATGTAGTACGTAGTGAACGAAAAAAACGTATTCTAATTATTGATGAGGCGTGGTGGCTTATGCAAAACGAAGATAGTGCACGTTTTATCTTTGCTTTGGTCAAGCGCTGTCGTAAATATTATTTAGGAGTGACTACCATCACACAAGATGTAAATGATTTCTTGCGTTCGCAGTATGGTCAAGCAATAGTTACCAATTCTGCTTTGCAATTACTTTTGCGTCAGTCGCCGGCCGCTGTAGACAATGTGCAAAAAGTTTTCATGTTGACCGATAGTGAAAAATATTTACTTCTAGAAAGTGGACCAGGTGAAGGAATATTTTTTGCTGGTTTAAAACATGCCGCGATTAAAGTGGTAGCGTCATATACCGAAGATCAATTGGTAACAACCAATCCACAGCAATTGCTTGAGATCGAGCGAGCTAAACAAGAATTTGAAAATCAAACAAAATAATTAATATTTATTTTATGCTTTCATTACGCGCCAGAATTTTTATCATTGTCAGCTTGATTGTATTGGCAATTTTGGGTATTAGTGTTTTTTTATTGGTTCGCTCTAAAAAAACAGTATCTACAAACAATCAACCAAACACCACAAAAAATTTGCCGTCTGGCAATGAATTATCGGTTGTTGCTCCAATAGTAGTAACAAACGTTTCAAATAATATAAAAGTTGAACCGATGTCTTCAGAAGAAACACAAAAAAATGCGGCCGAGCAAATCGCAAAAATATTCTTCGAAAGATTTAATTCATATTCATCCGAAAGCCAATATCAAAATATTCGTGATGTACAAACCCTAGTTTCAAAATCTTATTGGTCACAATTGAGCACAAAATTGCCATCGACAAAACCTGCTTCCAATGTTGTAGCGCCTTTTTCTTCAACAATTACCAAGGCATATAGTTCCAAGTTGTCACAATGGAGTGATACGGCCGCAGTCGTAGACTTGCAAGTAAAAATTACGGAAGAAAAAAATAATTTAGTAAGTAATCGCGATCAACAAGCAAAAGTGTATTTGATAAATGAAAACGGAAGTTGGTTGGTAGATAAATTTGAATGGGCAAAATAATTTATGAATTTGTGGAGCAATTTATTGCGTGAATGCAAAGATTGTTTATTCCCAATTTTCTGTATAGAATGTAAAATAGAAGGAAGTTGGTGGTGTGAAAACTGTATCAAAAAAAATGTATGTATTGGAATATTTTGTTGTCCGGTTTGTCATGTTCAAAATACAAACGGAAATCCCTGCTATAAATGTAAAGCCGTGTCGCCATTAAATGGTGTCGCGGCTTTTTTAAATTATAATGATAATTTGATTATTGCTAAACTCATTAAACAATATAAATATAATTTTGCTTTTGATATTATTGAAGTATGGGAAAAAATTATTGATATTAATTTGTTGGATATTATTAGTAGAATGAATATTGACATGACTTTTTTTACTATTATACCTGTTCCGCTTCATAATCGTAGAGAGCGAGAGCGCGGTTTTAATCAATCCGATTTGATTGCAAAATTAATTTATCAAAAAATTAGTACTTTAAAAAAAGTAGATTTTGATAATAAAAGTCTGGTTCGAAAAAAATATACTACTCAACAAGCAAAATTAAATAGAATTGATCGATTTAATAATTTGAAAGATGTATTTGATTGGTCAGGCAATAAGCCAATCCCAAGAAATATTTTGTTAATTGATGATGTATATACCAGTGGTGCCACGACACAAGAATGTGCACGAGTATTAAAAAAAACTGGGGCGCAAAAAATATTTGCCCTTACTTTGGCTCGTGATTGAGATTTTTCCAAATATTTATTTGTCGATCAGAATATATTTTTTCCCAGTTATTGGAAGAGATCAGATCTTTCTCTAATTGAGTTTGCTTTAGAAAATTAGTTAAAATTAAATCTTTTCCAAACACCCAGTTATTTATAGTATCTGGTTTGGCCATGGGAATATAATTCGTTCGACGTAAAAAAATGTAATTTGCTTGATCACGTTCAATTTCATTTAAGCCATTTTTATCATATAAAATTTCAAATTGATGTTCTAACATCGTTTTGTTTTTATTATACATCCAGGTAGCAGTACCGCGTCCATCAAAATATATTAAAGCGTTTGGTACGGTCCAATTTAGATATCCGCCATAGTCAAAAGCATTAAAAATTTTAGTAGGTTGCGTATCATTAGCTTTTAGCCAGTTTATCGCTTCGAATGGAAAATTATTTTTTTCAATTAAATATTTATCGGACCAAACGTCATGTGTAAAGTGAATATTTATAAAATAATAAAATGATAACAATATCAAGGCGGTGGTTGAAAAAAATAAAAAACTTTTATTGACAAAATTATCATTTAAAATTTTTATTTTGGTCATTTCTATCTGTGCTAATTCAATCACGGTAGCTAATACGACAGCCGACAATAATCCCATAAAAATTGCCTGTCGTTTATAAGCTATGGCGGCATAAAAAAAAGTCAAAAATATTATTAAATGGGTGAAACCAAGTTTTTTCTTAATAAAACCGTAAATTACAAATATTAACGCAATCGTTTGAATAATTAAAATTTTCCAAAAAATAGGGAATACATAGCTGGGCACCCATTCGTTAACATGCATTTTGTAATAATTTTGACCAAAATATTCAATAATTTCTTGCCAGATTTTTATGTCATATGGATTGATGGTGATTAATATGGCTGATGTTAATTGAATTAGCAATAGTTTATAGATCAAATCGGTTGCTAGTCTTGTTTCATTTATGTAGCCGGAGTATTTTTTAGGGATGATTTGGATTAGTAAGGCGGTAGCCAAATATATATTTAAAATAATAAAGCCCAAAATCCAACTGCCGTGTAAAACAGACCACAACCAAAACATTGGTGGTATGACATATAACCAGTGTCGGTTTATCTTTGATTTTTCTACTAGATAGAAAGTGAGGGCAGTAAACAGCGGGGTGAACATTGCAAGACGGGTCACAAAAATATGAGTGATTGACCACTGACACACCAGAGCGGTAATTAAAAAAGTAGAGTTTATTTTTTTATAAAAAGTTTTTCCGATTATCAAAAATGATGTAATGATTGCCGTAGCCATCAACAAATTTAACCACCAATAGCCTAGTTTTGAATAAATTAACCAAAGTAACCAATCGCCACCCCATTCATGATTGGTCCAAGGAAAGCCAAATTTGGAGTAAGTGTAGGTATCGAGATAAGGGAAGGTATTATTGTGAAGCTCTTGACCAAAACGCAAGTGCCATCCCAAGTCTGCGTCAAAGGTATTGGAAGTTATCGCTAGCGGTAGCAAAAAGTTTAAAAGTAAAAGTAAATAAAAGATAATTTTTCTCATAAGCAAACGATTGACTAATTCGTATTTTATGCTACAATTATATCACAATTTTTAAACCTTGGAGAGGTGTCAGAGTGGCCGATCGTGCAACTTTGCTAAAGTTGTGTACCGCAAGGTACCGTGGGTTCGACTCCCACCCTCTCCGCTGGGTCACGCTTATATGGACAAATTGTTCATATTCCAAAAATACCGCTTAATTGCGGTATTTTTTTATTAATTTAATTATTGTCTTATTATACTAAATAAGTATGATTTATCCTCCTTAACCATTGACGTTGGGCTGTTTTTTATATAGAATACGTGATGTAAACAATAACAACATGACAAATAAAACATCGTTAAAAATCAAAAACCTTCGCGCTTCTATCGGCACTATTAAAATTTTAAATGGTGTTTCTTTGGAGATAAATTCGGGTGAAACTCATATCATCATGGGTCAAAACGGTTCTGGCAAAAGTACGCTTTTATCGGTGCTAATGGGGCACCCAAAATACTTGGTGTCTGGTGGCTCTGTCGCCATCAACAAAAATGATCTTTTGAAAATGTCCGTATCGGAGCGAGCACAGGCTGGTCTTTTTTTGGGCTTTCAACATCCGCAATCGGTGTCTGGAGTAACTCTCGGTAATTTTTTACGTTTAGCACACAATTCTGTCGCGACGGCTCGTGACGCCAAATCCGTTCCAATTGGTCCAGGTCCATTTGCCAATCAGATGCGTACCGAAATGGAAAAATTAAAATTAGATGCCAATTTTATTTCTCGTTTCATCAATGAAGGATTTTCTGGTGGAGAAAAAAAGAAATCAGAAATTTTACAAATGGCTCTATTAAATCCAGCGATTGCATTTTTAGATGAAATTGATTCAGGTTTGGATATTGATGCTTTGAAAATTGTGGCGACCGAATTGGTAGCAATTCAAAAAAAACAGGGGATGGCTTTGGTCTTGGTAAGTCATAATCCAAAAATTTTAGATTTTATTACACCTGATAAAATTCACGTGATGTCCAAAGGTAAAATAGTGGCACAAGGTGGTAAAGAAATTGTCAAAAAAATTGAACAGGGTGGTTATGAAGCGCTGATTAAAGGTTAGACGACTTAAATATGGCGGTTCCAAAAAAAACCAAAAAATTATTAACCAAAACCGGCCAAACCGGCACTTCGAGTTTTAAAACCAAAACTACGAGTTTTTTTGCAGTTGAAAAAGGTTTGAACGAAAGTGTCATTCGAGAAATTTCAGCTCAAAAATCTGAGCCAAAATGGATGTTGGAATTTCGTTTAAAATCTTATCAAACTTTTTTGAAATTAAATATGCCGTCGTGGGGGTCGGATTTATCCGGTATTGATTTTGATAGCATTCACTATTATGTACGTCCTCAAGATAAAGTCCAACGTAACTGGGAAGACGTACCTGTGGAAATTAAAGATACTTTTGAAAAATTAGGCATTCCTGAAGCGGAGAGAAAATTTTTGGCCGGCAGTGGCGCCCAATTTGAATCAGAAATGGTGTACCATTCGTTGGCGGAAAATCTTACCAAACAAGGAGTAATTTTTGAATCGACCGACGATGCTCTAAAACATCATCCTGAACTTTTTAAAAAATATTTTGGCACAATCGTACCACCAGCCGATAATAAATTTGCCGCCCTCAATTCGGCCGCGTGGTCAGGTGGTTCCTTTATTTATATTCCCAAAGGTGTGCATATTGAATTGCCACTGCAAGCTTATTTTAGAATCAATAGTGAAAACATGGGGCAATTTGAGCGTACCTTAATTATCGCTGATGAAGGTAGTTCAGTGCACTATGTGGAAGGTTGTACCGCTCCGACTTATTCTTCCGATTCACTTCATTCCGCTGTGGTTGAAATTATTGTTAAAAAAGGAGCGCGTGTACAATATACCACTATTCAAAATTGGTCGAGCAATGTTTACAATTTAGTAACCAAACGAGCGGCGGCCTATGAAAATGCTCGCATGTATTGGTTGGATTGTAACTTAGGCTCAAAAGTTACCATGAAATATCCAAGTATTCTTTTGTGTGCTCCAGGGGCGGTCGGCGAAATTCAATCGTTGGCTTTTGCTGGTCACGGTCAACACCAAGATGCTGGTGGAAAAGTAATTCATCTGGCGTCGGACACTAGCTCTACTATTATTTCAAAATCAATTAGTAAAAAAGGCGGGCGTTCGACTTATCGCGGTTTAGTCAAAGTGGTACCTGGTGCCAAAAATGTCAAAACGCGTGTTGTTTGTGACGCTTTAATGTTGGATAAAGATTCTAGTTCTGATACTTACCCTGTGATGGATATCCGAGAACAAGATGTCTCGATTGCACACGAAGCTACGGTGGCGAAAATCGGTGAAGAAGAATTATTTTATTTGATGAGTCGTGGACTTACCGAAGAGCAAGCGGCCACTTTGATTGTAAATGGTTTTGCCAGTCCAATTGTGAAACAACTTCCGATGGAATATGCGGTAGAATTAAATCGTCTTTTGACTTTGGAAATGACTGGGTCAGTCGGATAATTTTATGCAAGAAACAAAAATTCGTTTGCTAGACACAATTCCAAATGATACAATAATATTAGAAAAAAATTCTCGTTTACTTTTGGTTGGTTTGGTCAAAAAAGGTTGGGTAGGCAAGAGGCATTTGATAATCGATGCTAAAGCCAAGGGTGCTCAATGTGAATGTATTTTTTTTATTTTAGGGCGAGACGATTCGTCGTTTTCTGCAAAAATCGAAGCGATTCATCGAGCGCCGCTGACATCAATCAAAGCGCGTGTCAGAGTCGCTTTGACGGATAATGCCTCCAGTGATATCGAAGGTGTTTGGAAAGTAGAACACAAAGCGACCGGCGCTGATACTTATTTTTCGCACCACACCTTATTGTTATCCGATAAGGCACGGGTTAAAACCGCCCCCTATCTAGAAATCAGAACTGACGAAGTGAAAGCGGGGCACGCCGCTAGCATTGGCAAAGTAGATGAAGATGCTTTATTTTATCTGCTCTCTCGTGGTTTGTCTCAAAAAGATGCCCGCACATTATTGGTGGAAGGTTTTTTTGAAACAGAAATGACTAATATTCCAGATGAAAAAATAACCAGCACAATTCGTACATCAATTATTTCATTTCTTTCTAAAAACAAAAATGAAAAATAATATTTTAAAACAATTTCCAATTTTAAAAAGAAAAATTAACGGAAAATCGTTGGTCTATTTGGATAACGCTTCTACCAGTCAAAAACCGTTGGTGGTTTTGCAGGCATTACAAAAATATTATTCTACTACAAATGCCAATGTGCATCGTGGTATTCACACACTCTCAGAAGAGGCGACCGAGCAGTTTGAAAATGTACGCGCTAAAGTAGCTAAATTCATAAATGCCAAAACCGAAGAAATAGTTTTTACCAAAAATGCAACAGAATCGTTAAATTGCGTGGCCGTGTCTTGGGGTAGATTACATATAAAAAAAGATGACGAAATTATTGTGAGTGGTTTGGAACATCATGCTAATCTCGTGCCATGGCAAGAATTGGCTAAAGAAAAAAAAGCCAAATTAAAAATTATTCCACTGACCAAAGATTATCTGTTGGATATCAAAGCTTACGAATTTTTGCTTTCCAAAAAAACCAAATTAGTTTGTATTACCGCCCAATCAAATGTGACCGGTTCACTCGTGCCCGTAAAAAAAATAGTTTCTTTGGCTCATAAATTTGGCGCCAAAGTTGTAGTAGATGGTGCCCAAAGTGTTGGCCATAGAGTGACTGATGTCAAAAATTCTGATTGTGATTTTTTGGCTTTTTCCGCTCACAAAATGTTGGGTCCAACTGGTGTGGGTGTATTGTATATCAAACGAGCTTTGATGGATGAAATGACACCGTATATGTATGGTGGGGATATGGTGGAAACCGTGGGGCAAGAAGAGGCAACCTACCATCGTGGTTATATGAAATTTGAAGCTGGTACACCAAATATTGCCGATGTGATTGCGTTTGGTAGTGCTTTGGATTATCTGACTTCCGTTGGGTTAGATGTTATCACTGCTCATGATAAAGAGTTGTTGGCTTATGCGAAACAATGTTTTTCAAAATATTCTGCGGTCAAGATTTTTTCACCTGCCAAAATAGAACATTGCGGTGGGGTATTATCATTTACTATCGATGGTGTTCACCCGCATGACATCGCCACGATTTTTGATCAAGAGGGGGTAGCGATTCGTTCTGGTCTACATTGTGCCGAACCACTAGTACGACGCTTGGGTGTTTCTACGACCGCACGCATGAGTTTTTATTTGTATAACACCAAGCACGATGTCGATGTCGCCGAAAAAGCTTTAAAGAAAGTTTTTGCAATTTTTAAAATAAAAAATTAACATGGATCTTTATACTGAAACAATTCTCGATCATTACCAAAACCCGCATCATGTCGGGGAGCTTGTTGATCATAGTGTACGAGTTGTTGAACACAATCCAGTTTGTGGCGATAAAATCCAATTAGACTTGATAATTAAAAATGGTGCAGTTAGCGATTTGGCTTTTGTGGGTGATGGCTGTGCGATTAGTCAGGCGGCGATGTCGTTACTAACCGACGAAGTAAAAGGAAAAAAAATTTCCGTTTTAAAAAAAATGGTACCTGCCAAAATTTATGATTTATTGCATGTGCCGATTAGTCCTGGTCGAGTAAAGTGCGCTTTACTTGGTTATGTGGCCTTGGAAAATGCATTAAAATCAGTGAAGAAAAAATAATTTTGAATTATGACTATTAAAAAAGATGCAGTCGTGGAAACAGTTGAACAAAAAAAAGAATTACCAATTCCAAAAAAACAAAGAACCCAACCGTACTGGGCATTGCTCAATACTGTCTTGGATCCAGAACTTGGAATCGGGGTGGTGGATTTGGGCTTGATTTATGATGTCGAAGAAAAAGATGGACATATCACGGTCACCATGACCTTGACTAGTATGGGTTGTCCAGTCGGTCCAAGTTTGATGCGTTCGGTACAGACGGAAATGGAGCGCTATTTGGGGTCAGAAGATGTGACCGTCAATTTGGTTTGGGAGCCAGTTTGGAGTCGCCAGATGATTGATGAGGATGTGCGCGCCATGCTTTTTGATTAATATTACAATATACTTTTTTTGTTTATAGTTTTGCTGTATAATAGAAACGTTATATTCTAATATGATAAATTCCAATACTAATTTTTCTTTACCTCTAAAAGATTCCAGTGATGATTTTTCAATCCTCGCTGATTTTATGAAAAACGGTGGCGATACGAGCGGCTCGGTGGTGCCAGAAGGCCAGCTTGCTATTGATGTCGTTCAGAATCAAGAAGAGGTAATTGTGATTGCACCGATGGCGGGGTGTCGAAGTGAAAATTTAGAATTGCATTTACACAATGATGTATTGACGATTCGTGGAGAACGCAAATCGCCGTTTGATCAGGAAGTAGATTATTTTTATAAAGAATGTTATTGGGGGAAATTTTCTCGAACGATTGTTTTACCGGTGGAAGTAAAGATAGAAATGGCTCGAGCTGAATTTAAAAATGGTATTTTGACAGTTGCTTTGCCAAAAACAAAAGTAGATGGTAATATTCCAATCATCATCGTTGAAGATTAAATATGAATGAGATCAATTTAAAAAATTTGCCAGAAGAATTGGGTATTGAGAAGCATATTAAACCATGGTTAAAAATAACTTTAACTGTTTTTTTGGTTTTGTTGGTGATTGCTGGCGTGATGTTTGGTGGCGCTAGTTGGTATGTGAAATCTTATCAAGACAAAATCTTTCCAGGAGTTTACGCTGGGCATTATCATTTAGGAAAAATGTCTCGCGATGATTTGAATAATTTTATAGAAACTACCAATAATCGTTTGGCAAAAGAAGGGTTAAATTTAGAAGCCGACGTTAACGGTAAAAAAACGGCTATTAAAATAAACACGGTTTCTTTGGGAGAAAATTCCACCGAATTGGTTAGCCTCGACAGTTATACTTTGTGGCAAAATGCTTATGCGACAGGTCGTACTGGTAATTGGGCAACGCGATTGTTTGCACCATGGTATTTTAGATTCAACAATCAAGATCTGACAGTGTTAGTTAAAACCGATTGGGTTAATTTATTGGAAAGTTTAAAGGATAGCCTTTCAAAATTAGCAGATGCACCTCGTGATGCTGGGGTAAAAATTACTGATTTTACTTCCGCTAGTTATAGTGTTGTGCCTGAAAGTGCCGGATTAATTTTTAAATATGAAGATATAATCAAACAAATTCAAGATAATTTGGGTGAATTATATTTAGGTAATATTGCAATTACCGCCGAGCAATTTGATCCTATTATAAAAACAGCCGAAGTGGTAAAAGCCGCGGAAAATCTTCCTAGTTTTTTGAGTTATGGTGATATTGGTTTGAATTATATCGATCCTCAAACTAAAATTCGTCGCGATTGGAATTTATCAGTTGGTCAATATTCTGAGTGGTTGGAGGTTCAAATGGATGAAAATAATGTACCAATTTTTGTATTAAGTCACGAGAAGGCCAAGACTTATTTGGAGGGTTTGCGTTATTTGGTAGACAAGATTCCAATGGACGCTAAGTTTGCAATCACTACTGGCACTAGTGAGGGTAAAGTCAAAGAATTTCAAGCTAGCCAAACTGGATTGACATTAAATGTTGAAAAAACACTTCAAGATTTAGATGTTGCTTTTAAACAAAGAAATTATCATCCTTCAGAAGTTATTAAAACTATTAGTTTGGTTGTCGATGCGGCTGAGCCAGTAGTTAAAACAGCGGATGTAAATAACCTGGGAATCGAAGGTATTATTGGAGTAGGTTATTCTACTTTTAAAGAAAGTCACAGTAATCGAATTAAAAATATTGCGCATGCGGTCGAAAGATTGAATGGAACGTTAATTAAACCAGGTGAAATATTTTCGGCAAATAAAGCCGCGGGACCGTTTACGGCTGAAAATGGATTTTTACCAGAAGCGGTTATCAAAGGTACGGAGATTAAGAATGAAATTGGTGGCGGTATGTGTCAAATTGGAACGACGTTATTTCGTATGGCGATGAATTCTGGTATGGATATTACTCAACGTCGCAATCATTCTTTGGTTGTTAGTTATTATGCTGACCCAGTCAATGGTAACCCAGGGACGGACGCTACATTGTATGAACCGATGTTAGATTTAAAATTTTCAAATGATACTGGTAATTATTTATTATTGCAAACTGATATTGATCATAAAAAACAACTACTTACATTTACGCTTTGGGGTAAACCAGATGGTCGTAAAGGTTCGTATACACATCCTTTAGTGACGAAATGGATTCCTTATGGTCCACAACAAGATGTAAAAACTGATAAAGTAAAACCGGGCGTAATAAAATGTCAGGCTCCATTTAAAGGAGCGGTAGCTAGTTTTGTTTATACACGCTATACACCAAGTGGCGAAAAGATTGAACGAGTATTTGATAGTTATTATCGACCGTTACCAAAGATTTGTATGATTGGGGTTGATCCAGCGACACTGTGTAAACCAGGAGAGGTATGCGAGGCTTTGCCAGTAGTCAACGTAGATACGCTAGAACCACTACCAACAATTTCTGCACCAACAGCGGATACGACTACAACAAATTAAATAAATAAAAAACCCCGACTATATAAGTCGGGGCTTTGATTTTTGTTGGGGAATTGAATCCCCGGAAACCGCACCCAAGAAGATGTATCGGTGGAGAAGATTAGCCGAAGCCAGTTCTATCCGTCAACACATCTCCATGCTTGTAGTGGATACGGGTCGGTGCTTATTATATCTTACTTGATCTGATAACATGCACTGACCTGGATCCAATTGTCTGTGGTTATTTCGATTAATTTTTAACACCGGCTAGTTGTTGCTAATTTTTTAGTCAACTGATGAGTATACCACATATCGAAGGTTTTGTCAAGGGCTTCGGGGGAAAAAATTAAAAAACCGCTTTATTTAGCGGTTTTTTGAATATTTTAAAGTGATTGTTTAACCGACAATCTTGTCGACTAGGCCATAAGCGATAGCTTCTTTGGCTGTCATAAAATTGTCACGGTCGGTATCTTTTTCAATAGTTTCAATGTTTTGACCCGTATGATCAGCCAAAATTGTGTTCAATTGCTTCTTCATGCGCAAAATATGCTCAGCATGAATCTTGATATCTGAAGCTTGACCTTCCATACCGCCCATCACTTGATGAATCATCACCTCAGCATTTGGGAGAATCAGACGTTTTCCCTTGGCGCCAGAAGCCAATAGTACAGCCGCCATACTAGCCGCCATACCCACACAGATTGTAGACACATCTGATTTGATATATTTCATGGTGTCGTAGATGGCCATACCAGCCGTCACGGAACCACCTGGAGAATTGATGTAGATTTTGATATCCGTTTCAGGGCTTTGATTTTCCAAAAATAAAAGCTGAGCGATAATGATATTGGCCACATGGTCATCGATTGCTTGGCCTAAGAAAATAATACGGTCGATAAGCAAACGAGAATAAATATCGTAGGCGCGTTCACCGTAGCTAGTTTTTTCGATAACGGTTGGGATGAGAATTTGGGATTTAATGTCAGACATATTATTTTTGTTTAGTATTATATGTTGTTATTTTACCTTTGAGCGGGTTATGAGCCCGAAGGTTCATCCTTTCGACCTCGCGGTCGAAAAAAGCGAAAAGGTAAGGTAACAACCGTAAAATTTATCTTACAATTTTACTATCATTAGCCATATAAGTCAAAATTACAAAGTAGTAATTTTTGTCACAACTTCTTCGATTGTCCCAGTAGTTGTAAACCCAGCCGCTTTTTTATGTCCACCACCGCCAAGTTTTTTGGCCAAAGCCGAGACATCAACATCGTCTTTGGTCGTACGAAAACTACCTTTGATTTTTCCTTCTTGTGTTTCTTTCAAAATCAAAGCCATTTTTCCTTCATCTAAATTGTTTAAAAAATTTGCAATACCTTCACTATCAGTTTCACTTATTTTATGTTTGGATAAATCAGCTTGAGTAATATAGGTATAAACCATATCTAATCCAACATGTTTGTTGAGACGGTTTAATACATCTCCCCAAAGACGAAGTAAGCTAATTGATTTGTTACGTACCACCTGATCATTAATCATATTCAAATTACCACCTCGACGAATCAAATCGCCAGCAGCCGCTATCGCTGTGTCGCTAGTAGCCGAGTTGGTGAAATTGTCCGTGTCCGTAATAATACCAGTCAAAAGGGACGTCGCCATACGGTGGCTGATATGAGCTTGGACATGTCTTAAAAAATGATAAACCACTTCGGCGGTGGAGCTGGCGGGGGAAATTACCAGATTGTGGTGGCCGTACTTTTGATTAGTATGATGATGGTCGATATTGATAATCTCAGCAGAATGGTCTTTTACAAAATTATGAATACCAGCATATTGCAGATCACCAGAATCCAAGACTATAATAGTATCAAGCTCGGGATTAGCAAAAATCTCCGGATTAGTTTGGAGCTTTTCACTATGTGGCAAAAAAGCCAAACGTGGATTCAGAGGGGTAAGACAAAAAATTTCAGTTTTTAAACCAATTTTATCTAGGTGCTCAAAAAGCGCGCAAGCAGATCCCAGAGCGTCACCGTCCGCATTTTGATGAGCGACGATGACGATGGCGCGAGCACGTTTGAGACGGTCGTAAATTTGTAAAGTTATTTTCTTCATAGGGGGTTGTTCTGATACGATTTTCGTCTCACCCCCTAGGCGCCTCACCAAAAAATGGATTATTGGCTAATTGGTAAATGGGTACTTGATAAATCGTATCAGAACAGGAGAGATTACCATACAAATAGCGGGTTGTCAACAGTTGCGCCCCAAACAGATTTTTGATACAATAGGTCACAATTGCCTTATGTATTTGAAACGATTGGAAATTCAAGGATTTAAATCTTTCGCCACCAAAACGGTGTTGGATTTTTTGCCGCCTCAAAACGGTCGATTTAGTATCACGGCGGTGGTTGGTCCAAATGGTTCGGGCAAGTCCAATGTAGTGGATGCTTTACGCTGGGTAATGGGTGAACAGAGTATCAAAACGTTGCGAGGCAAAAAAAGTGAAGATATTATTTTTGGCGGTTCCGAGTCCAAAGGCCAGTTGGGAGCTTGTGAAGTTTCCATGATTTTGGATAATAGCGACGACCGTGTGCAGATTGATCTGCCAGAAATTGTTATTACCCGTCGTTTATATCGAAGTGGTGAAGGTGAATATACTATCAATAATAATCCAGTGCGTTTGCTCGATATTCATTTGTTGTTGGCCAAAGCACAGTTTGGTCAGCATTCATATAGTATCGTCGGACAGGGGACAATCGACCGTTTGTTGGTAGTTAGTCCAGCGGAACGCAAAGATTTTTTGGATGAAGCCTCGGGTATCAAAGAACATCAAATCAAACAACATCAGGCCAATTTGAAATTAGCACGAACAGCGGAAAATATGTCGCAGGTGGATGTGTTGCTCAAAGAAGTTGAGCCACGTTTGCGTATGTTGTCCAAACAAGTGCGCAAATTGGAACAACGCCAAGAAGTAGAGATAAATTTACGCGAAACTCAAGAAAAATATTACGGCTCATTGTATGGTTCCAATAAAAAGGAAATGGATCGTTTGGAGTTGGAAGTAAACAATTTGGATGCGCAATATAAAATTACTTTTAAAGAATTGGAAGATACTCAACTTGAATTATCCGAATTGGCACGCAGTGAAAGTCGCCAAGAAGTGTTTGTGAAATTACAAGAAAAATATCAGGCGGTTATCAAAATTAAAAATGAATGGGAGAGACAACTCGCGGTAATTTCTGGAAAAATTCAAAATGCTTATAGTGATTTGGGAAAACAAAATATCGGTTGGTTGGAAAAGAAAGTAGATGAATTGAAAATGGTAGGTGAACAGTTTGTTCAAGAACAAAATAAATTAGAAAATGAATTGGCTAAAGCGGAAAAATTATTGATTGAAAACAATACTAACGTAGCCGAATTATCGCGCGACAAAACTCAGGCGGCGGTACGTTTGTCTCAGTTGCAAGTAAAACAATATGAACAAAAATCCGAGCGTCAATATCTGGAATTTAGTGGTTTGACCGCTGTCAAAGCCGTATTAGAAAATAAAAATCGCTTGGGCAAGGTTCATGGTTTAGTGGCTGAATTGGGAGAAGTGGAAAATGATTATCGTACCGCGTTGGAAGTGGCTGCTGGCCAACATTTATCATCCTTGGTGGTTGCTGATGAAGGTGTGGCACGAGCGGCTATTGAATTTTTGCGTGAACAGAAAATGGGAGTGGCTACTTTTTTACCAAACAATAAAATTTTTGGACGGGATGTAGGCAGTGATATTCGTGCGTTATTAAATGAAGATGGTGTGATTGGACTCGCGATTGATTTGGTAAAATTTGATGAAAAATTTCGTAATATTTTTTCTTTTGTTTTTGGTGATACAGTCATCGTAAAAAGTTTGGCCGTGGCGCAAAGTATTGGGATTGGGCGTGCGCGTATGGTGACTCTGGATGGTGATGTTGCCGAACGTCGCGGTGTTATGAAGGGTGGCTGGCGCGGTCAAAAAAGAATGCACTTGAGTTTTTCAGGACGCACGATTTTTTCTGATGGCGAAGGTCAAAATTATCAAGAAGAATTAATCAGACAAGAAAGTAGTTTCAAAGATTTTGAAATGAAATTGGATCAGGCCAAAACTTCAGCTTTGTTGGCTCAAATGAGTAAAGAACAATTATTGGGTAAATTGGAATCGGTGCAAGCAGATCAGAAAAAGAATCAAGATGAAATGTCTGGCATGGAGCGAGAGTTGAATTTCTTGCAAATGAGTCCAGAAGAATATGGTGTGCATTTGACTGAGTTAGAAAAAGAAAAAGAAAAAATAAAATTAGAAATTGTCGGTACGGAATCCGAGAGCGACAAAATTGCGCTAGAGATAAAGCAATTCAACGATAGTGAAGAAATCAAAAAACAACGCGTGTTTGGTTTGCAAGAATCCATGCAAAAAAAACAATTGGAAGTAAATGGAATTTTGTCTACTCGAAACGAACACAAAATCTCTCTGGCCAAATTGGAAACAAAAAATGAAGATCTATCCAATGAGGTCAGTGGTGAAATGAGTGTATCGTTGGCTGCACTGGCGGAACGTGCTTATATGATATTATCTCAATCGGAGTTGGAAATTGCCGCCGCTGATATTCAAAAATTAAAATATCAATTGAGCTTGATTGGTGGTATCGACGACGATGTTATTAAAGAATATGAAACTACCAAAGAACGCTACGATTTCTTAAGTAATCAATTAAAAGATTTGACAACTGCAACTGACGATCTTTCCAAAATGATTGATGAGCTCGCCGAGATAATGAAGAAAAAACGTTCGACCGCTTTCAAACAAATTCGCAAAGAGTTCGATCGTTATTTCAAAATTTTATTTAATGGCGGTAGTGCACAACTGGAAGAAATTTACGGAGAAAAAGAAGAGGATGAATTATTGGCGGAAGAAATGGCGATGGCTGAAGGTGTCACAGAAGCGTTGGAAGCGATAAAACCAGTAACCAAAAAACGTGATAAAATTTTAACCGGTATTGATATTGCGGTAAATCCACCTGGCAAAAAAATAAAAAATATTAGTTCGCTTTCTGGTGGTGAACGTACACTCACTTCCATTGCTTTGATCTGCGCTATTTTAAATTGTAACCCATCACCATTTGTGGTTATGGACGAAGTTGAAGCGGCATTGGATGAAACCAACACTTTGCGTTTTGCCAATATTATGAGTGAATTAGCCACAAAATCTCAATTTATTATTATTACCCACAACCGTGTGACGATGCACAGTGCCGACGCTCTTTATGGTGTAACTATGGGTGGCGAAGGAATTTCCAAGCTATTAAGTGTGAATATTGGAGAAGTTGGTCGTTATGAAGACAAACCAAAAACTGAAGTAAACGGGGCAGACATTGACAAAATCAGCTAAATACAATATAATAATGTTGCTCTAAAATTCTCTGTGATTTCACAACCCACAGGGAGACCATTTTAAAAATTAAAAAAAATTATGTTAGCTATTCGATTACAACGTGTTGGAAAAAAGAAATTTGCTACTTACCGTATCGTAGTTTCTGAAAAAGCTCGCGATACACAAGGCAATCATTTGGAACAGGTTGGTACATACAATCCACATGCAAAAGAAAATCAATTTGCCCCAGTGGTAGAAAGATTGCTTTACTGGATTAGTAAAGGTGCGGTGCCTTCAGAAACAATTCATAATTTGTTGGTAACCAACAAAATTATCGAAGGAAAGAAAAAGAAATCTGTATTTGTAAGTAAAAAACGTGCAGCTAAATTGGCAGAAAAAAAGAAGGTTGCATAATAGTTGACGAGCTCTTCGTAAAAATGATAAAATGAAGACACAGAGCTGGTGGTAAACTCCACACGTCGACAGACTGTTGAAATGAAAAAAATAATGATAATACTATGGAAGCAGATCAGATGTTTGTAGAAGCACTCGTGAAAGCGATTGTGAACAACCCAGACAAAGTAAAAACAGACCGCACTATCGATGAACGCGGTGTATTGATTACTTTGGATGTTGATCCAGCAGACATGGGCTATGTCATCGGACGCGGCGGTCAAACCGCTCGTTCAATCCGTACCTTGCTCAAGATCGTAGGCGCTAAGCACAATGCTCGCGTAAACCTAAAGATCAACGAGCCGGTCGGTGGTCGCGGTCCTCGCCCAATAGTGGCAGCGAGTGTAGCGCAACCAGTTGACACTAGTGCTGTGGATGATTTGGGAATCTAATTGAAATTTAAAAACCGTCTCAATAGTTGAGGCGGTTTTTTTGCTTTTATCCACAGTTACATAGGTAGTGAATGGCTAAAATTAAACTTGTTATTTTTTAAATAATGCAGTATACTGAATTTGTAATATATCTTTTTGTCGAAATTTGTTACGAATTTTTTATTAATATTAATTATTCTAATTATTTTTATTCAATACCTATGAATACAAACACTTCATCATGGGGCAAAAGCAAACTGGTTCTACTGGGATCTATCATGTTTTTGTCTTCATTTTTCTTTGGCGGACAGGCGAATGCGGCATTCTGTTTTTGGACAGCTACTGGTACATCCGCTGTAAACTTTAGTAGTACAACTGTATGGAAAGATGCCGGCGGAACTACTTGTGATCCATCTGCTAACACCGCAACTTTTCAAGGTGCTTCATCTACCACAAACATTGATTTTGATGTTTCAACAACTACACAAGGAATATATATCGACTCAGCGTATACTGGAGTTATTTCAGTAAGTTCTAGTGTAACTGTAACTTCTACTGGAGCAGTTTTTGCACAAGGAGGTACAGCTGGCGTATTTAATGTTGCTTCTGGTGGTACTTTGGTAGTTAATAGTGATGTTAACGTATCCTCGACAGCTAGCTTTCTGGTGGATGGTACACTCAAAGTAGGTGGAAATCTTATCGTGACTAGTACTTTATTATCTACTTCAGGTACAGTCACATTTACTAGTTCTACAGCACAAAGTATTAGCGGTCCTGGAAGTATTACCTTTTATGTCTTAAATGTTACCAGTGGTGCTAATACAGTAACTGCTGGTTCGTCTGTAACATCAACAGGTGGCATTACGGTAGCAAGCGGAAATATCTTTGCCTTGGGTGCAAACAATCTGGTTGTTAGTAGTAGTATTAATAATAGTGGTGTTATTACTCAATCTTCAGCCGGTACTGTTACTATGAGTGGCACTGGAAATTTGGGAGGAACTGGTAATACAACCCTTTTTAATCTAGTTATCAACGGTACTACCACTTTTTCAAACACCGTTACTACTACAAATATATTAACAATTAATAGTGGTAAAGTTTTAAATGCTGGTACTAGTACTATAGTTTTAACTTCCACATCAATACCATTTGTTGTAAATGGAACTTTCACGTATGCATCTTCGACGGTTATTTATTCTGGTGTTGGCGGAACTTATATTTCTGCAACAAGTTCATATTATAATCTGACAATCAATTCAACCGACGCTGGTGTTACTAGTCTTACTGCAAGTGTCTATGTTTATGGTATCTTTACGATTAATAATGGTGCCGCATTCTATGGTGGTTCAAATGACATTCGATTGTATAGTACTGGCACTCCATTTGTAAATAACGGTACATTTACCATTGCATACAGTATGGTATCATATCGTGGTAGTACTGCTAATATCACTGCGGGTACATATTTTAATCTGTATATTGATGCAGGTAGTACCTCAACTTTGGCTGGTAATGTGACTTCTACAAACTATCTTTGGATTTCATCTGGTGCTAGTTTAAACGCAGGTTCTGCAACGATACGATTGACTGGTGCGGGTGGTGCGGCAACTGTTTTTTATCCATATGGTACGTTTAATGCAGGAACATCAGAAGTGATAATTTCGAATGCCGTTTCTTCTACGTTTAGAAGTGCAAGTTTTTATAATTTAACTCTAGGAACTGGAAATTACACACTTGCAAGTAATACTATTTATGCCGCAACTACAACAAATTCATTTACAAACAACGGAACTCTAACTTTGACAGGCGTTGATTTAATTGTAACTGGTGATTTGTATAATAACGGAACAACTACATATTCAAGCACAGGAAAATTAAAAAAAGCAGCTACGGGCGGTTTGACCGATACGTCATTTACTAGCGGATCGACTAATGGTACTGGAAATAGCGTTACGGTCTCAGTTACTGACCCGGCTTCAAATATGAATGCGTCTACAATTGAAACAAAATCTATCAGTTTGTTTGCAAATACTTACAGTGATTCAGAATCAGTTACTTTGACTGAAACTGGAGCTGGGACAGGTATTTTTTCCGGATCAATTCCATTTAATATTACTAATGGAGCTACCTCAAATAGTAAAATGGACGTATCTGGAAATGGTTCTTTAACATTAACATATAGTAATGATTACGGTTTCTTAACTGGTAGTGGTACATCTGCTTCATTTACAGGATCAATCTTTTCTTCCGGTGGCACTGGTGGCGGCGGCGGTTCAGCTCCAGCTGTCACTTCTGCGACAGCGGCAGTCTCTGTCTCTACTGGAGCTCAAACCACATCACAAATCGTCAGTTTGAATCTTTCAGCTACCAACGTTACACAAATGGCAATCTCCGAAGATCCAGGTTTTGCTGGTGCAAGTTGGGACACATATGCTCCAACAAAATCATTTACCTTGTCTAGTGGTGTTGGTGAAAAAACAATTTATGTGAAATTCCGTTCAGCTTCTGGTGGTGTCACTCCAGTATACACAGTTAAAATCACCCTCAAAGACGGATACGTCGCTGCTCCAACTCTTCCTTCTGTAACTGGTGAAACCAGCTGTGAAGTATTAGTAGCCGGTGATATGGTAAAATCCAAAGTATCTCCAATAATCTATGCGGTAAACGCTGACAAAACAAAATCATATTTCCCACAAGGTGATATCTATAAATCATGGACATCAGACAACAAATATTCTTATAAACTTGTAAACCAAAGCTGTATATCCGCTTTGAAATCTAGTACAGCAGTAATGCCTCGTCCAGGTACATATTTGGTCAAAGAACAAGCTTCGGATGTAGTATACGCTGTATTACCAGGCAACAAATTAGTTGCAGTTTCTGCTGAAGTTGCCACTGCCCTATACGGTTCTAAATACTTGTTGATGCCAGCCAAAAATGGTCACACTATCACTATGAACGACCCATCTTGGACATTCTACCAACAATTACAGCCAGCTGTTGCTCCAGCCAAAATGACTGAAAAAGCTCCAGTAGAAGGTGCATTGGTAAAAGTTGGTTCAACATACTATGTAATTGGTGCCAACAAGACTTTAAATGAAGTCACTACCAACGGACTAAAGACAAACCGCTTCCAAACTAAATTTGCTCACACTTTAACTTCTACCGCCGGTTATACTGTCGGAACTGTCAAAGTTGAAGCAGAGGATATGGAAATGTCTGATCGCACTCAAAGTTTAAAAAAGATGATGGTGCAATAATTTAATTAGTTAAATTCATTAGAAGAGCGTCGGCCATTTGGTCGGCGCTCTTGTTTTTTACCAATTTTTCGAGTACAATTCACTTTATGAAATTTAATATTTTGACACTTTTTCCAGATATCATCCACGATTATGCTCAAGCGAGTATTCTTGGTCGTGGTCAAAAAAATGGCCAGATTGAAATTCTGGCTCACAATTTTCGTGATTTCACTTTGGACAAACAACACCATGTCGATGACAAACCATATGGTGGGGGAGCAGGAATGGTGCTTCAGGTAGAACCAATCTATCGTTGTTTGGAAGATTTAGGATTGGTTAAAAATGGTAAAAAAATTAAACAGCCAAAAACAAAAATAATTATCATGGATCCAGATGGAAAAAAGTTTGATCAAAAAATGGCCAAACAATTTTCTAACCTTGAAAACCTAATAATTATTTGTGGACGCTACGAAGGTTTCGATGAGCGAATTTATAAATTCGTGGATGAAAAAGTTTCGGTAGGAGACTATGTCCTAGCCGGTGGTGAATTACCAGCCTTGACCATTACCGAGGCCACAGCGCGTCTAATACCGGGGGTTTTAGGGAATCAGGAATCATTAGTCGAAGAAACCTTCGTGCAAGGAGCGCTTGAATGCCCACAATATACCAGACCTGAAGACTTTATGGGGCTCAAAGTTCCAAAAATTTTATTGTCTGGAGATCATAAAAAAATAAAGGAATGGAGAGAAAAAAATACCAAAAGACCAGATTAAAAGTATTTTAAATTCTATCCACAACCCAGCCACATTTACGCTCTTGACAGTACATAACCTCTATGCTATTATGTAAAAGCTTTAAGAGAAACCAGCAGTTAAAAGTTCCTCAAAATCAAATCATTTTTCTAAGTCGAACAAGTTCGCTTGCGATGAAACTGGAAAGAGAAAAGAGTAAGTCAGAATGGCTTCCTCTTTTTTCTTTCAACAGTTCTGCTTATCTAGCAGATGAGGAAGAAAATGAACCTTGACAATACAAACGTGACAAAGACCATATGATATACAATTTAATTTGTATAAAGTTAAACTGTCTATTCAACAACAAATATATTAAATAGTTCGGATTTATTTCCGAGCTACTTCATTCTCTTTTATTAAGAGTTTGATCCTAGCTCAGGATGAACGCTGGCGGCGTGTTTAAGGCATGCAAGTCGAACGAAGTACTCTCGCAAGAGAATTACTAGTGGCAAACGGGTGAGTAACACATTGGTAACCTACCTTCAAGACGGGGATAGCTCGCCGAAAGGCGAATTAATACTCGATGGTAATACGGGGACGTAAGTTCTTGTATTTAAAGATTTATCGCTTGAAGAGGGGCCTATGTCTGATTAGCTAGTTGGCGGAGTAAAAGCCCACCAAGGCTATGATCAGTAGCAGGCGTGAGAGCGTGACCTGCCTCACTGGGACTGAGACACTGCCCAGACATCTACGGATGGCTGCAGTCAAGAATATTCCTCAATGGACGAAAGTCTGAAGGAGCGACGCCGCGTGTAGGATGAAGGTCTTCGGATCGTAAACTACTTTTATGTGGGAAGAATTTGTGACGGTACCACACGAATAAGAGGTTGCTAACTCTGTGCCAGCAGCAGCGGTAATACAGAGACCTCAAGC
>CAYZHG010000094.1:0-20253 GCA_964477455.1 uncultured Gammaproteobacteria bacterium | reverse complement strand
AAGCGGCGATGCTCATAACACCGATTGGCACGTAAGTATATTTTCGACTCCAGTTGAAAATCAAGGTGATGGCTGTTACCATCAATATTACCAAAAGTCCACCCATAATTGGCGTTCCCACCTTTACTTGGCGGTCACCATAGAGGGTAAAATCATAATCACTACGTCGAGTAATGTTGAATTTATATAAGATTTTTGTTAAAAATGGCGCAAACACAAAAGACGACAAACATGCGCCGATAAAAAATAACAAAGAAGTTTGTAATAGAGATATTTCCATTGGTAAATTTTACTCTAAGCTAGCCAAAAAATCAAGTTATTTTGTCTAACTAAGCCATTCCTTGGTTTGGCGCACCAATAGATTGGGTGCATCCATTGGCTCGGCCATGACTTCTTTGACAATTTTTTCCATTCTTAAACCTTGAGAACCCTTGATAAGTGCCACATCTCCTCGGTGGAGTTTTTCTTGTAAAAACTTACCAGCACTAACACTTTCAGCAAAAGATACAATCTGATTGTCGTCTAAGCCCGCTTCACGAGCGGCGATGGCCGTGTGTTTGCTAGCTTCGCCCACAGTAACTAGAAAATCAATTCCTAGCTCAGCCACCTTAAAACCAACCTCACGATGAGTATCTTCGGTTTCTGGTCCAAGCTCCAACATATCAGCTAATACGGCAATCCGTTTTGATCCTTCTGGGATATTTATTTTTGATAAAGTTATTAGTGCAGACTTGGTTGGTTCTGGACTGGAGTTGTAGGTATCATCAATTAATAAAGTATTTTTAATTCCATCAATAATTCTCATATGACCCGCTAGTGGTTGTAAGTCACGCAAAGCATGGACAGAGTCCAACATATTCACACCTAAAATATTTCCCACAGCAATAGCCGATAGCGCTGAAGGGATAATGTGTTCAGCAATTGTGCCTGGTAAAAATACTGGTACAATATTGCCTTTAAAATTTAATTTAAAATTTAATCCAGTTGGCCAACTAGTTTTTTCATCAACAATAATATTGACGTCAGTAGCGCGAAAATCTGCACCATCTTTAAAACCATAAGTTGCTATTTCTGCTTTAGTGGTATTTGAATTTTGCATCACCAATTCATTATCAAAATTTAAGACAGCAAAACCGTCGCGTTGTAAGTGAGAAATAATTACGCGTTTTTCTTGAGCAATTTTTTTAATAGTTTTGAACGCTTCGGTGTGAGCGTGAGAAATGTAAGTTAATACTCCGATTTTACACGGTGCGATATCCACTAGATAGGGGATATCACCAGGTTTGTCTGCACCCATTTCCAAAACTAAAATTTCAGGATAATTTATATTTTTTATAAGAAGTAAATTGGTGGCTTTTAAAAATACTTCGAGCCAACCTAAAATAGAACGACCAGGACTTTTTTCAACACCGATAATTGTCAAAGGTACACCAACCTCGTTGTTATAATTTTTTTGACTTTTACGAATATTAAATTTTTTTTCCAGTACAGCGGCAATCGCTTCTTTGGCTGAACTTTTTCCGATAGATCCGGTAATACCAATTACATCAGGATGGTATTTCTTGATTATTCTTTTTGAAAAAAATTTTAATAGAGAATGTAATAAAGTTCTTAACATATATTATCTATCATTAGGCACGGCATAATATTGCAGTGCAAATTTCATTAAATCACGAAAAACAAATAAAGATGTCTGCTCGGCCCATTGACGTTGGGGCTCCTCATATTTTACCACTAAAACGAATTTTGGGTCAGTGGCCGGTGCAAAACCAGCAAAGGTTTGGTTGGTACGCTCCGCACTATATTTTCCATTTTCTGGAATTTGAGCAGTACCAGTTTTTCCTGCTACATAATAACCCTTTACTTTAGCTATTTTATAATGATTTTCTACGACCGATGTTAACATTCCGCTCATTAGCTTGGCCGATCGTTCAGAAATTACTTGATTAGATTTTTCTACCGTAGTTATATCTTTTTGGCCATTTGGATATCTAGTCTCGGCTACTATGTATGGCTTTGGCAATAATCCTTTGTTTGCGATAGCGCTATAAGCGGCAGCAATTTGAATTGGCGTGACGGTGAGTCCTTGTCCAAACGATCCTACCGCGCCAAAAATTTCACCTTTTCTATCTAACGATGATATGTCACCAGCGGCTTCTGGCCCCAGTTCAATTCCAGTTTTTTCACCAAAGCCGAATTTTTTGGAATAATCACCCAATCTCTCGTGACCGATTTTTTCCTCTACATAAATCATACCAGTATTGATGGAATTTTCCAAAACTTCAGTCATTGTTTTTGTGCCATAACATTTATTCTGTGCATTGTGAATGGAATAACCATTGATAACACGTACACAAGGATCGTTAAAAGTGGTGTTTGGAGATACTAAGCCCAAGTCGATACCTGCCGCCATCGTGATTGGTTTAAAAACGGATCCAGGTTCATAAGGTACAAAGATGGTATTGTTGCTAAAAGATCTCAAGTCTTTGACCTCAGAATATTTATTTGGATTAAAATCTGGCAAACTACACATCGCTAGAATTGCTCCAGTCTTTGGATTCATCATCACTAAAGAAGCACTTTTGGCTTGGTATTCTTCCATGCCCTTTTGTAGTAGGTCGCAGGCTTTATTTTCCAGAGAACGGTCGATTGTCAAAAGCAAGTCGGCACCATCTTTGGCGTTTACTTGAGAATGTAAAGCCATAGTAATCCAACTACCAAGCGCACCTCGTTCACCAGAAATAAAACCTTTGTGTCCAGTTAAAATTTTGTTCCAATAACTCTCAATTCCATAACTTCCGATTTGTTGAGTGCCATCATCATTTAATCGACAAAATCCTAATATTGGGGCGGCCAAATTTTCTTCTGGATAATAGCGATATTCTTGAGGAGTAAAATATATTCCAGATAGTTTTTCAGCTTTTAATTTGTCGACCGTATCCCCATCAATTTTTTTTGTCACCGGTTCATATAGATCGTTTGTTTTGGCAAATTTTTTATTTAAAATCTCTCTGTCAGTTTCCGGCAATGATAATATTTGTATAAGTTTATCAATCGTACTAGATGCCATTTCAGGTTTTATTTCTTTTGGCACCGCATAAATCAAAAAATATTGGCGATTGATAGCGGCTGGGTATTCTTGTTTGGTTCTCGTGTCTTGAAAAAAAACTTCACCACGTTTTGGGTGTAGTTGTTTGTAAATTTCATGAGCAGTCAACGCAAAAGTACGATAATATTCTGCTTGTACAATTTGTAATACAAACAGCTTACCTATAATCACAATTGTGGCTAAGATAAAAAAATATGCAATATATTTTAATTGTTGGTTGTCTTTTTCGTGGTGTTGCATTTTAAAAAGATTTCTTCAAAATATTTTTTAGTGATATTTCTGGATCGGCATTTTTCCAAATAATCCGATAAATTGTTTCGGCAAGCGGCATTTTAACTTTATATTTTTTGGCTAAAGCCAAAGTGATTTTACTAGCGTTTATACCCTCAACTACTTGGCCGACTTCATTGGCCGCTTCTTCTTTATTTGGGTGTTTTGGCAAGCATTGTCCAAATCGACGATTGCGAGAATGGTTTGATAAGGCGGTAGCAACCAAATCACCAAGTCCCGCTAAATCAATGGCAGTTTTTTCATTTCCATCCATTTTTTTAATTATTGTCGACATTTCTTGAATGGCTAAAACAATAATAGCCGCCTTGGTGTTCATCGGCCAATTAAAACAATCAGCGATTCCAATCGCTATGGCATATATATTTTTAAATGAACCGGCAATTTCAGTTCCGATTAGGTCGGATGTTTCTTTCAAACGTAAATTATCGTTGCAAAAAACTTTTTTTACGAACTTTGTCGCCTCGGTATTTTTGCTAGAAATATTCATCGCTGTAAACCCACCTTTAACCATATCAATTGCAATAGATGGGCCAGAGATACTAGTAATGAACGAGCGAGAGTGGGCGGGGATATATTGTTTGAAAATGTCAGTGGTAATTTTTAGTGTTTTTTCATCTAGCCCTTTGGAAATATCCACGCAAATTGTTTTTGGTGAAATAAATTTTACGGCTCTTTTTAAAACATCGTTAATACAACTACTAGGAACAACAAAAAATATAATTCGAGTATTTTTTACGGCAGTTTCTAAATCGGTTATTGCAGTAATATTTTTTGACAAGCTGATGCCAGGTAAATATTTTTTATTTTCATGAAGATTATTTATTTGATCGAGTGGTTCGACGTCGCCTTCATAATTCCAAATTTTTACTTTAAATCCGTTGTTTGCAATAACTTGAGCAATAGCTGTGCCCATGTTTCCAGCCCCTAAAACAGAAATTGTAAAATTTGGTTTTGCCATATAAAATTTATTTATTTTTGTTAGCCAATTGACCACAAGCGGCGTCGATATCCAAGCCTTGCGAACGACGAATTGTACAAGTGATGTCGTGATTGTTCATTTTTTTCTGCCAACTTTGAATTATTTCCATATCGGTGCCCTGAAATTCGTCTTTGCATGAGCTGGAATTATAGGGGATTAAGTTTACACGAATGGAACCAAGCTTTAAAACTAATTTTATTAGGGCATTGAGATGTTTGGCATCGTCATTGATACCTTTTAACATGATATATTCCAAACCAATAAAATGGGTACGACTAGGAAATGCGGTGTGATATTTTTTGGCCCATTCTACTAAAAAATCCAAAAATCCGGGACGGTTTGATGGAATGATAGAGGCGCGAGTTTCGGCCAAGGCACTATGTAAGGAAAGAGCAAAGCGGACGGCGGGAAAATCCTTTTCGGTAACCATTTTGGTCATACTTTCAGGAACACCTACCGTGGATAGGGTTATTTTGCGCTGTCCTATATTAGCATATTTAATGAGAATTTTTAAGGTCAGTTTTACATTTTCATAATTAAGCAGAGGTTCACCTTGACCCATAAAAACGATATTATCCACTTCTCCTTCGTCTTTTTCCCAGAGGATTTGTTGCCAATAACGCATTTGATCAAGTATTTCGCGATATGAAAGGTTTCGTGCAAAACCAAGTTTACCGGTAGCACAAAAAGTACAAGCCATTGGACAGCCAACTTGAGACGATACACAAATGGTGTATCGTGGACGGTCGCCAGGAATTTGTTTTTTACTGATGCGAGGCATGAGCACACTTTCAACGACGCGGCCGTCGGCGAACTCTAACAAGGCTTTACGAGTACCATCATTCTTGCTGGTTTGTAATACTTTTTCCTTCACGGTCATCCATGGTTCAGCAACTAGTTTGTCGCGCAAACTTTTTGATAAAGTGGTGACTTCAGAAAAACTATGAATATTTTTATCAAACCAGGCAAGATAAATTTGATCACGTCGATACGATGGTTCGGATTCGATGATTTCTTCCAATGACATAAATTATTTTTTTAATCGAGTTAGGATTTTTATTAATAGAACAGAAAGTAATGAAAATGATATTAGCTGTATCGTATGTTGGTGGTCGATTTCAACCAAATGAAAAGCGTTGCGCCAAGCGGGGATTGTCAATATTAAATATAGGATAAAAATTGTTATACTAGAAATCGATAACAAAAGCCAATTGCTTTTTATTTGTTGCCATTCACGAGTTATTAAAACTAAAAGTGTTTGCGATATAATTAAAGAAGCAAAGGCCATGGTGCGACCGAATTCCAGCTGATTTAAATTTATTACATAATAATAATAAAATCCAAATGATAACGCAGTCATACCAAATCCTTGTAGTAATACTTTATAGAGTATTTTGAAATTGATCAACGGTTCATTGGCAGGACGAGGCGGTTCAGTCATGAGATTACGGCGGGCAATTTCACGTTCAAATCCAATCACGGCCGCTGGATCGCAAAATAATTCTAAGAATACAATGTGCATTGGTAAAAAAGCCAAAGGCTCACCCCAGAATAATGGTAGTATTGCTAATCCGACGATAGGTAAGTGGAAGGAAAATAAAAATGAAAAAGCTTGTCTTAAATTGTCGTAAATGTGGCGACCTTCGCGGACAGCGTTCACGATGGTGGCAAAGTTATCATCCAACAATACTATCCCAGCGGCGGCACGAGCCACTTCTGTACCTTTTTGACCCATGGCGATGCCGATGTTGGCTTTTTTAAGTGCAGGGGCATCGTTTACACCATCACCAGTCATGGCCACAATTTCTCCCATACTTTGTAGGGCTTGGACAATAGCAAATTTTTGTTCTGGTTTTACGCGAGAAAAAATATCATGACGACGGACAACTTCTCGCAAAGCATCATCGGATAAATTGTCTAGATCCGTTCCATTTATCAATTCTTCATTGTGCTTCATGCCGATATGTTCGGCAATGTTGTGAGCGGTCAGCTGGTTATCTCCGGTAATCATGATGACGCGAATGCCGGCTTTTTGACAGGTGTCAATCGCTTCTTTTACGCCCGCGCGTGGAGGGTCACTCATAGTCAGCAGGCCGATAAATTCCAGATTTTCTACCAACACTTTTTTATTTAAACTACAATCTTTTTTGGCAATAGCTATGACTCGATAGCCTTTTTCGGCCATACTCTCATAAGCAGTGACGGCCATTTTTTTATCTGATTCATTTAGAGTGCTGTTATTTATAATGGATTCAGGAGCGCCAGCACTATATTGAATACAGGAGTTAGCAGGAGTTTTCCAAAGATGGTGAACCATTTTATTTTTCGCTTCAAACGGACAATCTTCGATAAGGGTATGTTCGCGAAAAAATGAATCAACATCGATATTTATTTTTTTGGCAAAATTTTGTACTTCAATTTCCATCGGATCAATCGCCACCTGTTCTAAAGATAGTAGGGCAGTTTTGATTAAATGTTCAAAATCCGTTTCATGTTTTTTGATATCCTTGAGAGTGTAAATAGTATTATTAAAATATATTTCTTCCAAAGTCATTTTACCTTCGGTAAGTGTTCCAGTTTTGTCGGTACAAATAACGGTGGCCGAACCGAGTGTTTCTACCATAGACATTTCGCGGGTAAGGGCTTTTTGTTTGGTCATGCGCCAAACACCCATGATAAGGAAAACACTAAATACAATAGGAAATTCTTCTGGGATAAGCGACATGAACATGGTGATGGCTCCGAGTAATCCTTGCACCCAATCCGACCCAAGAGTTATTAGTACACCAACTAATATAGAAACAAAAATTGCCACTATCGCTAAGGCGCGCACCAGTTTACGAATATTTACTTGCAAAGGCGTACGTAATTGTTCGATTTTTTCCAATAAATTGCCTAATTTGCCATAGGCAGTATGGGTGCCGGTAGCGGTGATAGCAAAATAGCCTTCACCTTGTACTATTAAGGTATTTTGATATAGTTTGCTGTCCTCTGTAATTTTTGTATAGTCGCTTATTTCACTTTTGGTAGCGGCAATTGATTCGCCAGTTAACATTGATTCGTCAATCATTAAGCCTGGAGAATTTATGAGGTAGCCATCGGCTGGTGCTTTGTCGCCGGCAGTGACATAAACCACATCGCCAGGTACGAGATATTTAGTTTCCATTTTTTGAACTTTATCATCGCGATAAACTTGGCAAAATTCCACCATTATTTTATCCAGTGCCAAAATAGCTTGGTCAGTACGTTGTTGTTGAATGAATTCCATGGCAATGACTGGAATGATTGAAACTAGCAAAAATATTGCTTCAGTTCTATCACCTAGAAAAAAATATATAATAGAAGCGGCCAGCAATAATAAAATCATTGGTTCAGACAAAATTTCCCACGCACGTTTTAGCCAAGTGGTTTTACGAATTACCGGACGAACGTTTAGTCCGTAGGTGATTTCGGCTGTTTTAGCTTGATCGGAAGTTAAGCCATGATAATTTTTACCTTTAGTTTGTATTTTTTGTATAATCTCTTCGATCATATAATTTTAGATAAAATATTTATCTTCAAGTTGTTTTACTTTTTCTTCAACTTGAGATTGAGTTATTGGGGAGATTTCACCAGAATTTTCAATAAGTTCAATCATTGTTTTTAATAAATGTTTTATTCCAGGAATTATGTGATTATTTCTGTCTTCGGCGTAGGAAAATCGCATATATCCAGTACCACCACTGCCAAAATCACTGCCCGGTAGTGTGGCAATGCCTTTTTCGTATAATAACCAATGGCTCAACTCCTTGTCGGTTTTAATATTTAGAGTTTCGTTTAAATATTTTAATTTTAGAATATTTTCAAAATTTGGAAATAAATAAAAAGCTCCTTCAGGTTCGTTTGGTAAGATAAAAGGGGAGAGTAGTCGTAACGCATCTGCCAAAAATTTTCCCTTTTTTTCATATTCCGCAAAGTCAGTTTCTAAAATTGGTTTAATTTTTTCCGCGACACTTCCATAATGAAAACCATCAAGATTTACATCGCCAAAAATTGTACCCGCTACAATCTGATTAACGCGATTGATGCAACTCCATTTATTCACGGCAAGTTGGCCAAATATTTCTATCAGCCATTCAGGAGCGATAATAAATCCAATACGCCAACCAGTCATAGCATAATTTTTGGAACAGCCATTTAGATTGATGGTGTAATCGAGCATCCCAGGAATAGACAGGAGACTAAAATGTTTATTTTCTCCAAAAGTAATTTGATCGTAGATGTCATCAAATACCACCATAAATTTGTATTTCATGGCGAGCTTCGCTACGCGCTCTAATTTTTCTTGATTCATCATCATTCCAGTCGGATTTTGTGGGGTGTTTAAAAATAATAATTTAACACCATTATTTTTTATAATAATTTCTTCAAGATCATCGACGTCAAAATCTAGCGTTTTGTCCGTTGGGTTTTGGCGGGCGACCCAACTCAAACATTGTCCTTGGGTGTAAAAATTGGCTAGTGACGCATAAACAGGATAGCTAGGATTTTGGACGATTATTTTTTCACCTTCATTTACTAAGGCTTGAATAGCTAATTCAATTGCTGGTTTGCCACCTGGTTCTAAAAGTATATTTTCTGTCTTGATAGTAACGCCACGACTCTGCGACCAATAACGAGCAATGTTTGCGCGAACTTGTGGATAGCCCATGAAATGACCATATTTTGTTTGTTTATCTTGGAGTGCTTGAATGGCCACCTCTATTATTGGTTCGGGTGTTTTTGGTCCAGTATCACCAATATGAAATTTGTATATTTGCGAAAATTTCTTGTTTGTTTCTAATGCCGTGACTTCTGCTCCAAATCCAAAAGAAGTTTCTGTGCCCAAAAAATTTAAATTATGATTGTAATCTACTTTGGGGGCTAAACTGTCGTCCTTTAAAAATTTATCTGATAGTTTCATAATTATTTTTTTACCGATTTCAATATTTTTTCTTCAATACCCTTTGGGTTCAATCCAGCCAACTCATAAACTTCTTTAACATTTCCGGATTTTAAATAAGTACTAATACCGATGGAGCGTTTTTCGTAATCGGCAGGCAAAAGGAAAGAATTCAAAAAACCAGTCCAACCATTGTGAATAGTAGTCACGAGTGCGCGCTCATCATCTGCCAAAACTTCTTGTGCACCCGCTGGATTATTTTTTCTATATTCCTCAAATAGTTGTGGGGAAGTGACGGCTATAATTTTTACATCGTAGGTTTTTTCTAGATCTGATAATATCTCCAAGGTGTTTAACAATATTTGTGTACCAGAAATTGCTAAAATAATCTGTTGGTTGCCGTTTTTGGAAAATTGTTTATAAACATAAGCGCCGTTGATAGCGGCTTTGGCCGGTGGTACACCGTTACCGCGAGTTAAAACAGTTGTATCTGGTCGAGTCACCGATAAAGCAATCGGTTCACCTTTTTCCAGGGCGTGAAATAACATTTCGACAGTTTCGTTGGCGTCAAATGGTTTGTAAACTTTGATACCTGGAAGTGCACTATACAAACTTAACCAGTACAGCCCTTGATGTGTTGGGCCATCCTCACCAGTTTCCGGTCCATCGTGTGCGGCCAACATAATAAAAAACCCTTTTGATTTTTGATTGAGATGATTTCCTATTAAAGCCAAACGAACGCAATTTCCAATCATAGTTGTAAATACCGCATATGTACCAAATACTGATATAGGTTGAAATCCTCCCGGCAAAATATCTTGAGTCATGGCCGCAGACATCATGGCCATATTTTGTTCAGCAATACCAAAACGGATAGCGCGACCGTAGGGATTTTTTTGATTAATAATTCCGTAAACCCCTTCGGCTTGATTGACCAAAACAGAGCCACTCAAATCGCCAGCGCCAGCATAAAAGAAAGCAGTCTGTTGCATCAACCATTTGAACCAGGCGGAAGAGCCTTTTCTAGTAGCTACTTTTTCTCCTTCTTTGAAAATCAATTCTGGTGGTAATACTGCGGGACGACGGATAGTTATCGGGTTGACCAGTGGGCGGTTGGATAGGGCAGTAACAATTTGTTTTACCGATTCAGATTCAGTTTTTATTTTTTTAGCGGCGATATCCAATCTAGTTGCTAAATATTTGTCATCCTCAGCAGTGATTTGTTGGCATACAACCTCAATATCTTTGATAACTTGTCCTGCTTCACCCGGAATGTCAAAGCCTAAACTTTTCATGATAGTGACATACTCGTCGTGTTTGGCTGGGCTACCATGTGAAGCGGCAGTATTTTCTTTGGTGCCATAAAGTTTGCCTTTGAATGTATGAGCAATTACGACAGTTGGTTGGTGATTGTCAAAACCGATGGTCGCCAAACGATAAGCATAAACTAATTCTAGAGTATTATGCCCATTCACTTCGATTACGTTCCATCCCATTCCAATCCAATGATTGATATATGGAGAACTTACCACTTCTTCGATTGGGCCATCAATGCCAAAATGATTATAATCCAAACTAACAATTAAATTATCGGAGTTGGTAGATGACAAAACATTGCGGGCTTCATAGCTCATTCCTTCTTCGGTTTCAGCATCTCCCATCAATACAAATACTTTGGTATCTAGCCCGCAAGATTTATGAGCGATGGCCATACCACCAGCAGAAGATAATCCGTGGCCAGATGGACCAGTAGACATATCAGCGAGCGGGTAGTGGCTTTCTACGTGACCTTGAGGACCATCCATACGTCTAAACCGAACTAAGTCTTCGGGAAATACTGGTTGCACGACCGCTGGTGAAAATTGACGTCCAGTTTTTCGTAAACATCCATAAATCAATGAATTGATGGCATACAAAGCTGGTGTACAATGGCCTGCGCTCCAAATAAGACGGTCGCGTCCGGAATTTTTTGGATTGAGTGGATCGAATGCTAGATTTTCTCCAAGTAACAAAGCTAAAAGTTGTTCTACCTTGCCACTGCTTCCACCTGGATGTCCAGATTGTCCAGCTTCCACAGCCGCAAAAATAAAAGCACGCATATAGCGTGAAAAATTGGAAATTAGTTTCTCGTTAAACCATTCCGGTTTTTCCAATTCCAGATTTTGTAAATTTAAATATTGTGTATTAAAATTTGAAAATTGAAATCGTTCCGGCTGTTCATTTTTTAATTTTTCTAGCGCAGATTTTTCTAATAAATTAAATGGCATATTTATAAAGTTATTATTTTATTTTTCCCAAAAACGACCGTCAGAGAACAATTTTTTCTTCCATTGATAATAGTTTAAAAATTCACACAAAGTTAGCGGTTTGGTTGTGTCAGGATCGTATTTATATTCCGAACATTCTAGGTGACTTGGTATACTATAATCTACCATTCTTTTGCCGGTTTTATCAAGCTGATTAATATGTAACCCAAATTCATGCATGCCGACAATATTGGGATAATTTTTGCGATCATTAAAAATCGATTTACCCTCAAAAGCATTCGGACTGTTGATGTTGAGTAAGTTCAATATTGTTGGAGTAAAATCTAACCCAGAAGAAATTTGATCAATTTGTTTTGGTAAAATGCTATTTGGCACATACATCATAAATAAGTTTTCATCATAAAAACTTAGCTTGCCGGTAACATCTGGAAATTTATCTTTGGTGTAGGCGGTAGGGAAGATTGCGTGATCAGCCACTGTAATTACGATAGTATTGTTATAAAATGGACTTTGAACAAAACCATCCCAAAATTTGTTAAAGGCGTCATCGGTGGTATGAACAGAATTTAGTAGATCGTTTTTACCATCGCCATATTTCACCATATCTTTAGCCAAAGTGAATGGTGGGTGTGTATCAACAGTAGACAGCATCATTAAGAAAGGTTGTTTTGCTTGTTCATTCATGAGTTTGGACATGGCTGGAAGAAGTTGATGGTCGGAATATCCCCATGACAATGGTTCGCCATCAATATATGGTTTTAATTCATCGGTACCAAAAAACTTTTGGGTTCCCATATCGGTAATGATCGTACCTTTATTGGCAAATTCACGACCAACGGCGGTGATATAGGCTGAATATTGATAACCATTATTTTGTAAAATTTGTGGTAAACAAAGTAGGTGGTGATGACGGACACCACCGTCAGTAATTTCATTGTGCCCGGTAGGTGGTAAGAAAGAGCAGAGTTGAGAAAGTATGCCAGTGACGGTCGGGGTGGAAGCATTGTAATAACGGTGAAAAACGGTAGTGTTTTTATCTTTAGACATTTTGACCAATCCGGGTGTTACGTCTTTTAAATTTGGAGTATAAATCTCGCTAAGACGACTAGAAAAAGATTCCAAAAAAACAATCACTATATTTGGTTTTTGTTTTTGAAGTGAAATTGGTAAGAGTGAAATAGAAGTGGTTGAAAAAGTAGTGTCGTGATGACCTACTTTAAATTCATCAAGATTATAATTTATACCAAATCTTTCTAGTTTTTTTTGAACAATCGGGTTTAATTCCACTTGTAAATTATTTTCAGTGAAATAATTATAAAAAGATCTGTAAATATTGTATTCGGGTGTAGATTTAAGAGAAGAAAATACAATCAAAGATGCTGTCGATATTATTAAAATAGCTAAATTGTAATAACCCCAATATTTTTTCTGGATTATTTTGTGGGTAGCTAATATTTTTCTTTTTAAAATAATAAAAATTGAAAGAAATAGAAGTAATGTCAACAATAAAAGTGCGCTGGTAGTGTTGATGGCGACACCTGAACCACCTTTGGCGTGCTCCAAGATTACTGGGCTCAAATTTAATCCAGAAAAATATAAAACTCCAGCATTAATTGACCACAAAACCAAAAATAGTCCAAAAATTAAAATCCAAATAGATTTCACAATAATAGCGGGAATTTTATTTAGTTGCCAATAAACAATATCGGATATCGAATACATCATTAGCCATAACATCGAAATAGACCAAGCTCGAAAAACAATAACGTTGTAAAATTTTACGCCAGTATCAACGACCGCATATCGATAGGTCCAATATTGTAGGCCGAGGTTTATTAAAAAAATGAATATAAAAAAAAGAAAATAAAGGGTGTTGATTTTTTTCCAAACTGTGGAATTTGGGTGAATTGAAAGTGTTTTTTGAGTTTGCCAAAAAATTATATTTAGGATTGCGACAGCAAAAATAATACTATAAATTTCTTGACGAATAAAATATATCAGAAAAACTAAAGAAAAAGTAAAAAATAGACGATCTAGTTGGTCGTAAAATTCGTTCTCCCAAAAAGGGTGGCGTTTTGTTTTGTTTACCAGGTATTTAAAGACTTTTCTAAATAGATGATAGCCAATCAAAACCGCCGTCATTACCACAAGTGCTTTAATTACAAATTGTAATTGATTGTGTTTGTTGAAATGATACCAGCTCCAACCGGCAGATATAACAAAAGCGCCAATCAAAGAATTGGACGCTTTTGCTATCTTAAAAATTTTATCAATCCAGTTTCTCATCATGCAATCTATTCTTCAATTTTGTATTCTTTACTATCACGAATTTCACGCATGTCTTTTTTGTCTTGTTCACGCAACATGACTTTGTGTTTTTTTAGTTCTTCGGCCATATGATCATGGATTTTGTCGATGGCTTTGTACAAATCAGGTTCAGTTTTGGAAATAAATAAATCGTCGCCAGTCAAATCTAGTTTGCATTCGCATACGAAAACGTCGCCTTTGAGGTGGTGGTGACTTTCTTTGCCTACAATAACACTAGCACGAATTATTTGATCATAAAATTTTTCTAAACTGCCGATCTTTTTTTCGACGTAATCTTTGATAGATTCTGTTAGGTCAATATTCTTTCCAGTGATATTAATTTGCATAGACAATAGTTACGAATAAATTAATAAATTTTATTAAACAATTTCTACTTCTGGTTCTAGCTCCACCTTAAATTTATTATACGCTTTCTCCTTCATTATTTCAACAATTTGCAAGACGTCATCTTGTTTGGCTTCGTTGTGATTTACAATGAAATTACCGTGCTCATCTGAAATCTTGGCGCCCCCGACCGTCGTGCCTTTTAGATCTAGCTGTTCTATCACCCAGCCGACCGGTACAGTACCGCGTTGTTGAAATAATTCTGGTAATTCTTTGATATCGCCAGGCCATTTGGCTAATTTGATATTTTTAAAGAAACTTCCAGCAGAAGGGTGGTGAGGATAACGACCAGTACGGTGTTTCATATATCCTTGAATTTTTTCCATGATTTCTTTGCGGTCACCTGGTATTAATTCAAACCAAGTACGTAATACCACGTCTTTACTAAATTTAAAATGACTTTCGCGGTAACCGAATTCGCATTCATTATTTGGCACTTCGATCACTTCGCCATTGCGCCATATTTCTACTTTAGAAATAGTATGCGCAATATCAAGCCCCATCGCACCAGCGTTGCCACGAACGGCACCACCGACGGTTCCAGGTACTCCAATAGCCCATTCCAAACCAGCCAAGCTGTTTTTGCAGGCCAAATTTAGCACGGCCCCTAATTGGGCGCCAGCTTCGGCAATAATAGTATTGCCAACTAGTTCTATTTTGGTATTTTGCAATTTGATGGTGACGCCTTCAATGCCATTGTCTGGCATCAACAGGTTGGAACCACCGCCAATAATAAAATAATTCACCCCAGCACCATTAAGATAGTTCAATAAATCAACCAATTTTTGAGTTTCGGTGACAAGAACAAGGTATTGGGCCGGTCCACCTACCGCAAAAGTAGTCAATTTGGCGAAGGGGACATTGAGTTTGAGATCGCCGTAGTCTTTTAATTTATCGTATAATTCATCCATAGTATGGTGTTTAATTGCCAAAACAGTAGTATTTTAGTATAATCTGGGGGTATGAAATTTACCCTCAACAAACCGGTGATATATGTAGCGCGCGATCTTGAGCGGACTTTAGGTTTGCCTGTGACGACCAAAGGCTACTACATTATCTCAAATTATACCGCCTTTGCCAATAGTTTGGCAAAAGGTCACAAAAATGTTTTGTTAATAAAAAATACGGAGCTTTTGGATACACGGGAATTGTTGGTACATGCTAAAACAATAAATTTTATAAAAAAAATAAAAAACCCTCAAGTTTTAGTTTTTAAAAATACTTTAGCCATTGAAAAAATTTGCCAGGAAAATGGGTGGTCATTATTAAATCCAAGTGCAGGGCTAGCTTCAGAAGTAGAAGAAAAAATAACGCAGGTGCAATGGTTGGGAAATCTAAAAAAATATTTACCGCCGTTTGAAGTTAAGATTGCCAATGATGTAAAGTGGACAGGTAAAAAATTTATTTTGCAATTTAATCGTGCACATACCGGTAGTGGTACAATATTGGTGGAAAATAAAGAGCAGTTAGTGGAAGTTCAGACGAAATTTCCAAATCGAGAAGTGCGAATTACAAAATTTATAAGTGGGCCAATGCTCACAAACAATAATGTCGTATGGGGAAATAAGGTATTGTGTGGAAATATTAGTTATCAAATTACAGGATTAAAACCTTTTACTGGTTTGCCATTCGCCACTGTTGGAAATGATTGGGCATTGCCACACAAAATATTATCATCAACGCAAAAAAAGGAATATGCAAAAATGGCGCAGGAGATTGGGATAAAGATGTCTGAGTCTGGATGGAAAGGATTGTTTGGTATCGATGTGATATGTGATGAGAAAACTGGGAAACTATATTTGATTGAAATAAACGCTCGTCAGCCGGCTAGTACTAGTTTTGAATCAATTTTGCAATCGATAAAGAGCGCCAGTGGAACGACGATTTTTCAGGCGCATTTATTGGCTTTGTTTGGTGAGAAGAATACAAATGATAATTTGGTAACAATTAACGATGGTGCTCAGATTGTTCAAAAAATATTATCCGAAAAAAAACCGATAAATAAAAAAGTGTTACTTTTGAATATTGAGGAATTTTGTAAGAATGGTTTGAATATAGTTTATTATGAAAATTACAAACTTGAATCTGATTGGTTGCGCATACAATCCAAAAAGGGTGTAATGGAAAAACCTGGTATTACCAATAGTTTGGGGCAAGATATAGTATTTTTTGTTTTAGCAAATTTAAGTGGCAAACGCTTGTCTAAGCGTTACGCAAGCGATCGCGTTGCTGCAATTATTACAAAAAACACTAAAATTTTATTGATGAAAAGAACACGTTTTAATAAAGAATATTTTGTGTTGCCTGGTGGAACAGTAGAGAGTGGTGAATCTTTGTTGCAAGCATTAAATCGAGAAATAGACGAAGAAACAGGTTTGAAAATTATTGTTTCTAAAAGAAAACCGATTATAATCAAAATTTCTGGTAGAAAAGAATATCACTTTTATATAAATTCTTTTAAAGGAGAAGCTGTTTTGGGTGGAGAGGAAAAAGAAAAAAACAGCATGGAGAATAATTATCAATTAATTTGGGAAGATATTTCAAATTTAAAAAATATTGATTTTTATCCAGCCTCTCTGAAAGATAAAATATTTAAAAAATAATATGTTGTCACCAAAAGCCCAAAAAATATTAGAAGAATATTTCAACTTACCATTTGATGGTATCAAAGGTGTCCGGTGTCCTTATTTTAATAATGCGCGCCTGAAGCAACGTGCTCAATTGGGTGTGTTAATCGGCAAAGGTACACCTAAAGAAATTATTGAAGAGGCGAAAATTATTTCTATTCAATATCATGCGGGTTTGTTTGATAAAACTGGTCACTGTTGTTTGCATAACCAACATACAGGCAAAGAAGTGGACAGTGATGAAATTCGTAAATTTTTAATTGACCACAATTTAGGAGTGGAATGTTCTGGATTTGTTACCCAAATTTTGCGAGCACATTTTCAAGAGACTAAGAAAATTGATATTGCTCGTAAGTTTTTTATTGCTTCACCACGTTATTTGTTTCGTTTGTTGATTTCAAAATTACGCCCAATTGAAAATATAAGTGTGCGCCGTTATTGTGATGACCAAAATACAAAAAAAATTGATTGGTCCAATGCTCAAACTGGTGATGTAGTGGTAATGATGGAAACCGGTCCAAACAATAAACGTAATCACATTTTGTTGATAACTGATGTAACGTCAGATGTCATTCATTATGCCCACGCACGTGCCTGGAGCAGTGAAGGTAAATATGGACATGGGGTAAATACAGGAATAATAAAAATTATTGATAAAAAATCATCTATTTTGGATCAAACTTGGGAAGAGATGGGGTTAATAAATGAAAAAAATGAAACTTGGCAGGAAGCAAAAGATGCAAAAATGTTAGAAATAAGAAGATTAAATTTTTAAAATGATTCTTTCATTTTCTTCGGCAATCATCGGAATTCTAATTTTTATGCTAATAGTAATGGTTTTCTCTCCCATATTTTTGGGAGTGCCATTTTTGCCGACGCACAAAAAACAAGCGATTAAAATGATGGAGTTTGCTCAGATAAAAAGAGGCACCAAGGTTGTAGATTTGGGGTCGGGTGCTGGAAGACTTTTGTTTTTGTCTGCACGGGCGGGAGCGATGGCCGTGGGTTATGAGTTAAACCCGTTTTTAGTTTTGTGGACCAAGCTTGAGATATTGCTCACCGGTAATCAAAATAAAATTAAGGTTTTTTATAAATCAATTTATGATGCGGACATTAAAGATATGGATGTTATTTTGATGTTTCTTTTCCCTCCTCATATGAAAAAAATGGTTGAAAAGCTGAAAGAAGCAAAGCCGGGTGCGTTGATTGTGTCTTATGCGTTTGCCCTGCCTGAATGGGAACTTATAAAAAAAGAGCAGGGGATATATGTTTATCGAAGATAAAATTGACTTTGCAGATTTTTTTTGATACTATTTTGCTTACTTGGCCTGTTCGTCTAATGGTTAGGACTTTACCTTCTCAAGGTAGAAATACGGGTTCGATTCCCGTACGGGCTACCACTCGGGAACTCTACTAAATTAGTAGAGTTTTTTGTTTTATTATAGAGAAAATATTGGGTTCGATTACACCTAATCCGAATTGTTCTATAATAATTATTAATAGCGAGATTCGTGTCGGGTGAATTAATTTTGCGTGACCAATTCCTCTATACTCTGTTGAATAATAATCAATGATCCAAAATTCGCATATATGGTTTTCTCCAATCAGTACCATAGGCTTGTTCAACGAAAGCTAGATGTTGTGGATCAGCCTGATTAATAATTTGATCTAAATAACTCAAAAAATCTTCTTTATTTCTTAAAGAATAAATCTTAGTTTTGTGTCCTAATTTAGCTTTAACGCGGCCGTCCATTAGCAGTCCGGCATTCTCTTTGTCTAGAAAAATTGCCTCACAGTAAGGTAACAAACTTGAAATCATCTTAACATCAGTCATAACACCAGGAGAAGGTGGTTTTAGACGCCCCTTTGATGCCTGATCTGCTAAAATAGCATAGAGCAATGACTCAATACGAATAATAGATATATTATTCAACTCAGTTGAAAATAAATAATGAAGAATTTTTTGTAATATTTCTCGTTCGTCGACAAGGCCACATTTTCTAGAAATTCTCTGCATTGCTTGGATGAGCTCAAGCCCAGAAGGAGGAAAAACATCGCCTATATCAAGTTTATATCCGTGAGCAATTTTTCCAGGCAGTTCTCTTTCACTTTGAAAATAATTTTGTATTGCTTGCACTGTTCCTTTTGCAAAACCTCTGGTTTCTTCAGAGTACCATTCATCAAATTCTTTTCCTTGCTCAGTCTGCCATCGATTAAAAACTTTTAAAAAACTTTGGTATGTTTCGTTTTTGGATTTTAAGCCCCTTTCTATTAATTCAGGACGAGATTTTCCTCTTACAGATATCATAATCCTGCCATGCCATTTATGAAGCTCATCATAGACGATGTCCTGTGGATCAAAATTCGGCAAAAATTGGGTTTGCACCCCCTTTATATAATACTCAAAATGCTCACAGACCTGTGCTTCCATGATCTGATTATAATTATGAAAAGTTACTCCACCAGAAAAATGCTCGTATATTCTCTGCATTGATTCAAAATACTCTGTCGGCTCGGACTCTTCGCGGTGAAAAAATGAATCAGGACATACGATAAGTTGTGCTCTGGACGCAACTTCTAATCTTTTAAATACTTCAAGCCAAAACGGTTGCTTGATAGCGGCATCGTGTTTTGGGTGTTTTGTCTGCAAAGATTTTACTATATTGTCTATTACAAATTGATCCAAATATATAACACGTTTCTTGATTTTTGGTAATTGAAAACTATCAGTGTACCCGCATTCATAACACTCCTTGTCATAGGAATCTCCTCCGCCAGGCAAAATAAAAACACCAAAAGTATTCTGTTGGCAATTAGGGCAAGGTGTAAACGGCTTACTGATAAAGTCTTTTCTTGAAATGGTAACTGTATTTTTTTCTTTCTCTTTTTTAATATCCATATATTTTAAACTTACCGCTTATTTTGTTTTAAGTAAAGCCCCCACCAGTTTATTTAATTGCGATTATTACAAGTTTGCCTACTTTATCAATTCCGGTATTTGCACACACCACAACCTAATTTCCTTAAACAAAAGGTTCCAACGGTCAATGGAGTGGTCTACAAGTGAACTTGTGAATATAGTGAATATTTTACAAGCATATAAAAATAAAAATACACCAACATAATTGGTGTATTTTATTATTTTTCATCAAGCCACTCGTTAATTTTCTATTTGCATAAAATACTAACGAGTAGGTAGCCTGATGAATCACGCCCCTTGCCCGCATCCTTAGGATGTGAAAAGCGACGCCGCTGATTGTTTGTGGTTGTTTGTTTTACAACCGATTTTCTCCTTGCTTACAGATTGCGCAGGAAACACTTGGTGAAATCCACAAAACGACGGATGT
>CAYZHG010000093.1:0-3536 GCA_964477455.1 uncultured Gammaproteobacteria bacterium | reverse complement strand
CATCACAATTCCCAAAAATAAAATATAAGCTAAGCCAACCAACAAACCAACTTGCGCGACAACGTATGGAATTCCCAAAATACCAGCGCCGATTGTCATGCCAGTAATCATAAACACAGCACTACTGATACCCAAAGTTTTTTTATAAACACCTTGATGTAAAACTACAATCGGATCTTTTTTAAACATAAAAAATAATTTTAATTTGTCTTTATTTTATCATAAAAATGCGAAAACAAAAAGCCCCGATAATGTCGGGGCTAATTAAATCTTAAATTTTATTAAACTTTAAAATTAACAATTGCTTCTTTTATTTTATCGAACTCCTGTTGATCTTTTAGACCAAGCCTAACTTTTGTATACGGAAAAAATATTTTATTTAATAAGCTTGGTTTTTTGTGAGCCAAACTGATCAAAGCCATCACTGATTCTTTATCAGAGTAGGTGCTTAAAACTTTGTTCACAGTAACGGCATAATCAACACCAGCAGACTGATATAGCGTTCCAGCCGAAGACATTACTAAATCAAACAAATCACGCGCTTTTTGCTCAGAAAATGGCACATCGTCATTATATTGCATTTCTGGGTCGCAAATATGAACTTCTTGTTTGTCATCAATGATAATATTTTGTAAAATTAATTCTCCCCACGCTTGACCTTCGGCATGAATACCTTCAATCTTTTTGGTCATCTTACCAACAATTTCCAATAGTTGTTCAGGAGTTATATTAATGGCAAAATTGCAACTTCCAAAATCTTTTATTTTGGCTCGATTAGCAAAAAGGTCATACATATTTAAATTTGGAATATAATCCAAAGCCACAGTATTTGGATCATCGCATGGCAAAATATTCATCCGACTTTTGCCCACAAAAACTTCTTTCCATTTATTTGATTTTGCCTTTCTCATTCTAGCCCCTTCTCCAAATTTCATAATAGCATCCATTTCTCTATGCACCGCTGAACTACTATAATTATTTATTAAAAATATTTTGCGTCCACTTGATAATGTTACTATTCGAGTTTGAGTACTAAAATTTACAACATGTGAATCGTATTCAGTCGCGGTAGTATTCCCCATTAACGAAGATATCGGTCTGGCTTGTGTATCTTTTTTTAATTTCTTTATTTCAACTTCTAATTCTGTCTGCTCTATTGGACTCAAAACTTCGACTTGTTTTTGTTCATCACCACCAATATTGTCAATATGTACTCGCAATGTCTCGGCCTTAGCCTCATCTTCGTTACTTCTCTGCTCTTCATTCATTTTTAATTGATCTCTTCCTAATTCTAAATTGTCACCGCTTTCGCTGTCTTTTAAAACGACATTTTCTTTTTGGTCGATAGAACTATCTGTTTGATTGTACAAAGGACATTCATTTGAGTGTCCGGCTTCATCAGGAAATCCACATGAACTACAGGATTTGAAAAATTTATCTGACATATTTAAAAATAAATGAAGAATATATTTATTTTAAGTGTAGACAATATCTAAAAAACTGTCAATTTAAAAAATAAAAAAAACAAAGAACGATCTCTGTTTTGAAGTCTGGCTGAAGTAAGTGGGCAGCAGAGGATTCGAACCTCTGACCCCCTCGGTGTAAACGAGGTGCTCTAACCAACTGAGCTAGCTGCCCTTATGAATAGGCATAATATACCTAAAAATATTATTTTAGTCAATGGGTCAAATGTTAAAACTATTTTGGTAGATTTTTTATGTATTTTGAAATTCCATCATAACCATGAATTTCTAGCCAATACCACCACTCAGCTCCCCAATAATAACCACGACTAAATCCAGTGCGCTGAGCAAAATCAAGCTGTTTTTCTAACCGCTCCAAATTCATTGATTTCAACTGCTCTGCCACATTGTCCGTGGTTATTGCATGATCAGGCATCCACGGTTCAGCCTGCAACTCAGACACGTATACCTTGTTTAAATTTAAACCAAATAACACAGCGCGAGCGCGATAATAAAATGGTGGTAACCAATCATAATTAAAATATCCACTCTTTTCATTCCAGACTACTCGATACGCGGTGCTCCCAAATATATCCCCTGCTTTGGCGGTTTTATTCCATAAACTTAATTCTCCACTGTCCGTGATCATCACCAAATGTTTTTCATCAACATTTTTTATTGTGGCAATTTCTGATTTTAATTTGGCTTCATCAAGGGCGCGACATTTTGTACCAAAATCTAAAAACGCTTCATTTTCTACCTGCCAAGTTTCCAATGCTGGATTATTTTTATATCGCTCTGCAACTACTTTTAAATAATTATTTAGCGCCGCAAAATATTCATCATCAGATAATCTGGTGGCCCACTCTGGCACATTACACTCTGGCCAGCGCGGTGTTTTTTGTCCCGCCGCCAATACAACTTTAGCATTGCGTTTACCAGCTTCAGTCATCAAATAATCTAATTCTGAAAAATTATATTTTCCATTTTCTGACTCAACAATATCCCAACGAGCAGTCAAACGTAAATACCGAAATTTCCAATCGTCCAGAATAACTTTATAAACTTCACCAACATCTAAACCTAAATAACGTGTATATTCTGGACTAAACGATGTGCCCAAAATAATATTTTTATTTTTAGGATTGGCGATGTCGGAATGGACAAACCAAATACCAATGGTGATTAACGAGATCACTCCCAAAGCAATAAATAAATCTTTTTTTAAATTAAATTTAAATTTCAAACGCATACTAAACTAGTAAAAATAAACCGATGGCGATCACCAGTACTGCCACCGATTCTTGAATTATTACTAATGTTGAATAATTTTCTTTAAATATTTTTGGCCAAAATTTACTTAATAAAAAAACTAAAACGATCAATATTGCGAACTCTAATCCATTGAGAGCGTTGACCAAAGTGACACTACCAACTGCCGCCGCATATTGAATAATTACCACCGCACCAGATCCCAGAACCTTATTAATTATCACCAAAATAATATTATCTTTATTGGTGCGAGCGGACAATAATTTATTTTTAACCTTATCCAAAACTGTACTTTTAAATAATGAACGATAAACAATCGGATGCAATAATAAAATTAATCCAAGTATTCCCGTGGTCGCTCTAGTCCAGACAAACCCACTAAAAAAATCATAGTGCGCATAAATATATTTTGCGCTCACATGCGAAATAGCAAACAGCATTCCCGCTAGCACACCATACAGCATACCCCAATGCCAACCAACAAATTTATCGCTTCTTTCAAACGAAACAATCAATGAACCTAAAATCAAAAAACCCGCGGCTAATAATTGGCGCAAAGTTAAAACTTCCGCTAAAAATAAATTACTAAACAGCAAAACAAACAACGGTGTCGCTGCTCCAACCAACGGCCCAACGTGACTAATTGCACTTTTTTCAAACCCTAAAAACATTGCCCACAAAGCAAAACCAAATGATACTCCCGATAATATCGCCATCGCCCAATCAAACGGCGTATTAAGAAAATGTACTCCAAATGGGACCAATAATAAAAGCGGTAAAACAAAAATTGTGGAATAGAAA
>CAYZHG010000092.1:0-4853 GCA_964477455.1 uncultured Gammaproteobacteria bacterium | reverse complement strand
GATAATATAATGCGCGAAGATGGGGTAGGTTTGTTAGCGGACAGTATTGTTATCCAATATGTGAAATCAACGGTTATCGATGATTATGGTCGCAAAGAGATTGTTACAAGTGGACAAGGGGACATGCGGCTTTTGCGTGATGGTGTGATGATTCGTGGTGTCTGGAAAAAAGAAAATGAGCGAACAAGATATTTTGATATTTATGGGAATGAATTGAAATTAAAACCAGGAAAGCTTTGGATACAAATAGTACCCAAAGAAATAAATATAAAAATATCCACTTAATCAGGTGGATATTTTTAGTATTCGGTCTAGTCCGGCTAGGTCTTTTTTTATTTCAAATTTACATTGGGGCAAATAGTTTTTGGCCAGAGATGTGATTTGACGTGTCTGAGAGGGGTCGATTTCAAATAGGATTAATAATTTCTTGCCGCTAAATATTTTGACGATTTGTCCTAGTAGCTGGTGATATAATGTCAGTCCGTTTTCTTTGGCTATCAAAGCAATCGTTGGTTCTTTTTGAATCGACGGTTCTTGCTTGACTTGGTCAGTGGTGAGATACGGAAGATTGGCGGTAATTATAATTTTTTCATAAAAACTATAATCCCGTTTTATAATTGTTGAAAGTAAGTTACTTTTTAATAATTCTATATTTACATTAAATTTAGCAATGTTTTTTCTGGCAACTTTTAAAGCTTTATTGGAAATATCTAAAGCAATTGCTTGGCGAATATTGGAGGTATTTTTTAGAATTGAGATTGGTATACAGGCACTGCCAGTACCGACGTCAATTAATAAAGTGTTATTGTTGATAGCGCTTATTTCGTTTAAAACTTCTTCAACAATTAACTCTGTTTCTGGTCTTGGAATAAGCACGTTTTTATTTACAAAAAAATCCAAGCCGTAAAATTCTTTGTGGTGGGTGATGGAAGCGATAGAATATCCGCTATTATATAAAAATAAACAATAAACAAAATGGCAGTATTCTTTTGTTTTCAATTCGTATTCTGGGTGGGTAAGAATAAAGACCTTGTCTTTGCTTATAGCATGAGCCAACAATATTTCACTTTCTAAATTCGATTTATTTAACAATAGTTCCTTTATTTTTTTCATAAAAATATAAATTGAACTTATTTAATATCGGCGCTCGAATTGGTTCTTTGATTAATCTAAAATTATGTCTAATTAGAAGATTGTTTAATTCATTTAGATGATCGTCTTCGCCTTGCAATAATGTGATATTATCATATTTGTCCAAAAGATTTTTTTGATACCAAATATCTTTTTCTGCTTCTGTTAGTTTTTTATAAACATAATTCTTTTTTATTATCATATCATCCCACGAAATATTTTCATATAACGTTAGGGGAATAATCGGCCTCATCAATTTTTGCGGTAGATGATAATGATCAACTTCTGGTTTTAATACGAAGGAATTATATATTAGTACAGAATTATATAAATTGGAATTTGTGTTAATTAAATTAATTGTTTCTTGCCAATTTGTTTGAGGCAAAACTTTTAATAAATTAAAGTAGGAAAAAAAAGAAATTGAGATAATCATAACAGCCACTACCAGTTGATATTCAAAAATTAAAATTAGTGAATAGGGTAATATAATTGAAAATAATGGCAGGACTTCAATAATGAATTTTACATTCCAGACTCCCAATAAAAAAGGTATTATAATTGGTATTATGGTTAATAGAGTTAATGTTTTAAGCTCCCTTTTATTATTTTTACTTTCTTTATATATACTATAACTAATCATAATTCCGATTACACATACTAAGGCAATCGCTGAGATATTTGAAAACATGCCTGCTATTATAAACGAAAGTGTCTTTAAAGCAGAAAATATATTGTGGTCTAAATTTATAAACCAAGAATTTGATAGCTCGTTATTTAATTTGATATAAAATGAAGTGCCAATCCATATTGAACCCAATATGAATGGGATAATGTTTATTTTAATCCAATGCCAGGCATCTTTTTTTCCGTTGGTGATAATTAACGTTAAAAATTGTCCGGCCAATAAAAAAAGTGAACTAAGATGTGAAAATATTAATAAAAAGTTTATGAATGTAAAATATTTATGTGATGTTGAATCGTTGGATACTTTTTTAATAAAAATTTTGTAAAAATATAATGTTGATAAAATAGATAATAACATTAAGGTAGAATAAATTCTGGCAGTAGCCGACCAAAAAATATTGTATGTTTGTAAAGCTAAACAAAGAGAAGAGAGAAGAGCAATTTTTTTATTAAAAATTTCTTTGGCTAATAAGTAAATAGCGTAAACCGAAGCGGTGCCAGCAATTACACTTGGGAGGCGGGCAAAAAATTCTTTAGCTGGAAATATATAAAACCAAAATTTTAACATAATCATGTGAAGCGGTGGATTGGTTTCCCAAAGCCAAAATTTGAAACTTTCTGACCACGGTCGTTGACTATAGGTAAAACTAAACATTTCATCAAACCAAAAATCGCCATATTTAATGGCGATTATTAAGCGGGCAATAAATGCTATTATTATAATAGCTAATAACGAATAATTTATTTCTTTCAAAAATTGCTTTATTGAAGATAGCATTTGTGTGAAATAATTTTTTATACTATTTCTTTGTAATCCTCTTCGCGTAAAGCCAAGATTAACGGTTCTAAACCGCCATCCAATATATTGTTGATGTTGTTCCAGTTTTGGTGGATGCGATGATCGGTAATACGATCTTGAGGAAAGTTGTAAGTGCGAATTTTTTCACTACGATCACCACTACCGATTTGAGACTTGCGTTTGTCTGACATTTCTTTTTCGTGTTTTTCTCGTTCGATTTCATAAAGACGAGAACGCAAAACTTTCATCGCTTTGTCTTTGTTGGCAGTCTGAGAGCGTTCGTCCTGACATTGTACGATTGCTCCAGTAGGAATATGAACGATACGCACTGCGGAGTAGGTAGTATTCACACTCTGTCCACCGTTACCACCGGCACAAAAAGTGTCGATACGTAAATCTTTGGCTTCAATTTTGAATTCTACTTCGTCGATTTCTGGCATCACGGCCACAGTAGTAGTGGATGTATGAATACGTCCGGCTTTTTCGGTATCCGGTACGCGTTGTACGCGATGGACACCCATCTCATATTTCAAATCTTTGTAAACGTATCGGCCCTTGATGGAAAAAATAATTTCTTTGTAACCGCCGATACCAATACGATTGATATCAATAATGTCAACTTTCCAGCCTTTGTTTTCAGCATAACGGGAATACATGCGAAATAATTCTGCGGCAAATAAAGCAGATTCATCGCCACCAACGCCGGCACGGATTTCAACAATCACATTTTTCTTGTCCATCGGATCGTGAGGGCGAGTCATTTCGGATAGTTCGGCTTCAAGTGCCGAAATTTTTATTTTTAATTCATCAATTTCACTCTGAGTAAGTTCTTTCATTTCTTCATCAGTTTCAGTCAATATCATTTTTTCCGATTGCGCTAAATCAATCTCAGATTTTTCCAAATCAAAAACCTTATCCTTTACCAATTGCAATTCACTATATTCCTGGGACACCTCTTTGAGTTTGTTGGAATCATTAAGAATAGCCGGATCTTGCAACTCGGCCTCTAGTTTGATGTATTTATTTTTGATGTCGATGTATTTCTGAATCATACCGATTGTATTATGAGCTTCTAATATAGCTTATTTTGGATAATTATACAAAAAAACAGACCAAAGCAAAGAAGCTAAAATGGTCTGTTTTTGGAATTGTTAAGCTTTAGCTGCTTTTTTTGCAACTTTTTTAGCGGCGGATTCAGCCTTCTTTACTTTTTTGCCTTTGCGACCAGCGGCTGCAGCAGCAACTTTACTAACTTTTTCTTGATATTTCTCTACGCGGCGAGCAGTATCAACAAATTTCTGTTTTCCAGTATAGAAAGGATGACATTGGTTGCATAACTCAACGCGGATTTCTTTCATAGTACTGCCAGTGGTAAAAGTCTTGCCACAAGCGCAGGATACTACACAGTCTTCATTATATTCTGGATGGATCTTCTTTTTCATAATTACTAAGGTTGAGCTAATAAATAAAATGTATTTTATTTATTACGAGACCTGACGTAATTTCAAGTTTCGTAGAAACTTATAGTTACGTAAGGCTTTTTATAAATATTAAATTAAAAAAGATGGATTTTCTTAATGGCTAGAATTATAGCAGATTATCTAAAAAAGTCAAGAGAACGGGCGATGTGCTTAACTTTGACAATTTTTCGATTATATGGTAAAGTAATTCGTTATTTTAGATAAAATTTTTCTATTATTTCTTAGTCTAATTTTTGCTTTATTTAATCTAAATAAGTAGAAATGAGGCTGGGAATAGTTCCAGTCCACCCGTGGTAACCCCCAATTCGGCGAGTGTTCGGATAAAGGTAAACCACATTTGTAAGGAGAAAGGCGATGAACCGCAAGTTCACGTCTGGACAACTGAAACAGATCGGGAAGATCGCGATGGACGTGATGACTTCCCTGAATCTGAACTTTGAGGCCGCTCAGCGCCTCGTCTCCAATCCGCATCTCGCGCCGCGTCTCAAGACGGTGTTTGATAGTTTGTCGGTGCTCGGCCACCAGGTTACATACGACCAGTCGATCGGCATTCGCAAGCTGATTGAGCGCGCCGTCGGCCAGGCCAATCTCGGGAAAATCAACTCGGACATCACCCCGGAGCGTTTCAAGCTCTCTGGGACTGGTGTCCGGAAGATGAACTTCCGGGTGGAGCCATATCTCAACGGCGAGACGAGCGAGCAGGCCGCTGCCCGACTCACGGCCGCTGGTCACACCCTCGGGAACACCGGCGATCTCGC
>CAYZHG010000091.1:0-5232 GCA_964477455.1 uncultured Gammaproteobacteria bacterium | reverse complement strand
TGCCTACTTCTTTAACACCGTGTAGCACCTGGCGATAATAGGCAATATTTAGTAATAAAAGCAGTATAATCACGATTGCGTCGTAACTTTGACGTAGCCAATACTCATCGGCCAATCTGACCCACATACCAAATTCATCAAAAGTTAGTCCCAGGCCAATACCATAGAGGGCAGTTGAAATTTTGAAACTTTCAGATTCCACGTCTGGTCGACGCAGTATTAGAAAAAAACCGATTAAAACAAGAAGGAATACGCCGTATGTGTAATGGTGGATATGTACACCACGAATCGTTAAAAAAAAGTTTGGTAGCCATTTACCTATTACTAGGTATACCATTAGTCGCGAAAGGACAAAAGTGATTAAAAAATAAAAAATAATAACACCAATGATGCGCTGATTTTTGTGCGTGTCAATTTTTATTTTCCACTCCTCCTCCATACAAGTTATTTACATTCCTTGTTGGAACATTTTACTTCGCCTTTGAAAGTTTGAGTCATTAGAGATCCGCATTTTTCACATTTATCGCCAGTTGGTTTATCCCAAAGCGCAAAATCGCATTTTGGATATTTATTACAACCGTAAAATGTTTTGCCACGTTTACTGCGACGTTCGGCGAGATCACCCTCGAGACATTTTGGACATTTTACACCCGTAACGACGTCGATATTTTTTGTTGTTTTACATTCTGGGTATCCGGTACAAGCCATAAATTTCCCAAAGCGACCAGTTTTGATAACCATTGGCTTTCCACATTTTTCACAAACTTCGTCGGTAGTTTCATCTGGGATTTTTTCTTTTTGAGCGATTTCTTTATCTTTGATTTTTAAATTTTCTTTGAAAGGGTGATAAAAATCGGCGATAACCGGTTGCCATTGTTTTTCACCGCGAGCGATCGCATCAAAGTTTTCTTCCATCTGAGCAGTAAACGAAAAATCTACAATATTTGGAAAATGTTGTACCAACAAATCGTTGACTACAAAAGCGACGTCACGTGGTTTAAGACGTTTTTTTTCATCACGCTCGACATAGCCACGATCTTCGATAGTAGCGATGGTTGGAGCGAAAGTTGATGGACGACCCACGCCGTATTCTTCCAGCGCTTTAACCAAAGCCGCATCATTATAGCGAGCGGGTGGTTCAGTATGATGTTGTTCGGTTTTGATTTCTTGGCAATTTACTTTTTCACCATTTACTAAATTTGGTAAAGCATTGTCTTTGCTTTTTTCTGGATATAATTTTAAGAAACCGTCAAAGACGATAGTCTGTCCGGTAGCACGAAAAACATAATTATTTGTAGAAGTAATGTTGGCACCAGTAGAGGCAACATCGGCGGCAGACATTTGAGTGCCCATCGCACGACTCCAAATTAGTTCGTATAGTTTGAATTGATTTTTTTCCAAAAATGGTTCTACCACAGCTGGAGTACGACGCGCTTCAGTCGGACGAATAGCTTCATGGGCTTCTTGAGCATTCTTGCTTTTATTCGTATAAACACGAGGTTTATCCAAATTATATTTGTCACCAAATTCTTCAGCAATCACTGCGTGCGCATCGGTTAAAAATTTTGTCGATAAATTTACCGCGTCAGTACGCATGTAAGTAATCAAACCAACCGAACCTTCGGAACCAAGCTCCACACCCTCGTAAAGTTGTTGAGCCAAACGCATTGTTTGTTTGGCAGAAAAACCTAAACGGTTGTTGGCATCTTGCTGTAAACTGGAAGTTGTAAATGGAGGTGGGGGATTACGTTTGCTAGCTTTCTTTTCTACCGCGCTAACAGTATAGGAAACACCAACGAGGTCGGCAAAAATTTTATCTGCCGTTTCTTTGTTTTTAATATCTAATTTTTCCAATTTTTTATCTGGTGTAGCGGAAAGTTTTGCATTAAATTCTATTTTTTCTTTATTTTGAAAAACACCTTCGACAGACCAATATTCGTCTGGTTTAAAATCCAAAATTTCTCGTTCACGTTCTACTGTTAGACGCATAGCCACACTTTGAACACGACCAGCCGATAGTCCTTTGGCCACCTTGCGCCATAAAAATGGTGAGAGTTCATAACCAACTAGTCTATCCAAAATACGACGGGCTTGTTGGGCATCTACCATTTTCAAATCCAAAGCACGCGGGTTTTCAATCGCGTGTTCAACGGCAGTTTTGGTAATTTCATGAAAGGCAATGCGTTGAGCCTTCTCTGGGTCTAATCCTAAAACTTGCGCCAAATGCCAAGAGATCGCTTCTCCTTCACGATCCTCATCGGTAGCGAATAGGACACCTTTAGTTTTTTTGGCCGCGTCTTTTAATTCTTTGATAACCTTGCTTTTGTCCCGACTATTGATATATTGTGGAGCAAAATTGTTTTCGATATCAATTCCCATTTTACTCTTTGGCAGATCGCGAACGTGACCAAAGGAGGATTTGACAACAAAATTTTTCCCCAAGAATTTGGAGATTGTTTTGGCTTTTGCAGGTGACTCAACGATTACAAGTTGTGACATATTTTTATTATTTTCCCCCTTAAGATAATGGATTTTGACTAAAATGTCAATTATATGGTAAAATTTTGATGTATATTATTAAAATTCTCATATGATAGATAAAGGTAATAAATCAGGCCCAGATGGTGCTAAATCTTTTAAATTTCCTTCGACGGAAGATACAGGTAAAACAGCACAAGATGATGTGGAATATCTTGATGCTGATAAAATTGCCGCCGCCGCAGGGAATTTTCCAAAGAAACCAGTTGAAAAACCAACAGTAGTTATTAACTTTAAGGCTTTTAAGGCTTTTCAGGATAGCGTAAATCCCAGCCGCGATACCCATGTTCAACAACTGCCGGTAATTAAGCCAAAGACAGAGGCTCAAAAACCAGTTGACGTTACTGAAAAAAGAAAACAAGCAATAATAGAGGGGTTAGATACTGATTCTGCTGAATCTAGAAGTAAAATCGCCGAATTTTTATTGTTTAATTTGCGTGGTGTTCGAACCAATCAGGGTCTTCCAACAAGTGATTTTAGGAGCATTCAAGAATTGGATGAGTCGCTTCGGTCACTAGCTGTTTTAAAAGTGGAAGATGTCGAAGTTGCTATGAGTGGCTTTAATGAAAATGGAAAACCAAAATTTGATACTGTAAAGGGGACTAAAATTGTAGCCATACCGTTGCCAGGACTAAAGATTGACGGCAAAGCCTCTGAACTAAATTTAGAAATTCGTTATATCCCTGGTACCTATAGTCAAGGTAGTTTTGAAGTTGTGGGTGTAAAAATGGCATCAACGGGTGAACCTGGTATATTAAAAAAATTAGGAAGTTTGATTGGCATGAAAAAGAAAAGTTAATTGAATTAAATAATCACGAATATGTCGTGGTTATTTTTTTATATAGTTCATTCCGCCCAAATTTTTTATTGATCCTTTAATCTCCATTAATATTAAAGTAGAATTTGCAGTTGGTATATCAAGTTGGCTTTCCAAAATAATTTGATTAATATTTTTTGGTTCTTTGGTTAAGATTTTTAAAATTTTAATTTCAGTATTGTTGTCACCGACAAATTCTTTTGTCGGTGATATTTGTTTAACGGTTTGCAAATTTAAAGCTTCCAAAATATCATTTGGTTCGGTAATGAGCTTGGCGCCAAATTTAATAAGATTGTTTGGACCAGCTCCAGTGGGAGAGGTGGTTGCGTGTGGCACGGCCATAACTTCGCGATTATAATCCAAAGCACAACGTGCGGTGATGAGAGCGCCAGATTTAATTGGTGCTTCAATAACCAGTGTGCCCAGACTTAATCCTGCGACAATGCGGTTGCGTGCTGGGAATGAATATTGAGTTGGTTGAAAATTTGGTGGATATTCTGAAATTAAAGCTCCGCCAGCGGCGATAATTTTTTCTGATAATTGTTTGTGGGCAGAAGGATAGACGCAAAGTCTGTCGATGCCTGAGCCCAATACTGCTAGAGTAACACCACTGGCAGTTAGTGCGGCGGCATGTGCAACTCCATCTATTCCCAGCGCCAAACCACTGACGATTACCACCCCCTGTCTGGCCAGCGGTAACACCAAATCTTCGCAAATCATTTTTCCATAGGTTGTCATTCTTCTGGTACCAACGACAGCCAGCGTCGGCATTTCAATTGGAGGTAATGTTCCTCGATAAAATATGGTGTGAGGCGGGTCAGAAATTTCTGATAATAAAGCGGGGTAATTTACTTCGCCCAAGGAAACGGTTTTAATGTTTTCTTTAACTAAATTTTCTAAAATTTTTTCAATCGGATTTTTGTCGCGCCAGGTTAAAAATTCCGAAGCAATGTTTTCTTCCAAACCGGCTTTAAGTAATTCATCTAATTCAGTGTCGTATAAATTTTTAAAATCTGAAAAATATGTTTTTAATGCGGAATAGCGTTTGTAAGTAATTTTTGGAAAATGAGCAAGCCAAGCATGATAATTCATAATTTTTAAAACTGAATTATTTTTTTGTTAGTTACAGTATATCATATTTGCAGATTCGCTAAAAATAAAAAAAGAGACTAGTTGTCTCTTTGATATTTTTTAAATTTTATATTATTCAAGTGCTGACAATCTTTTTATTTCCACCGCCGCATTGTCCATAGCAACTTGTAAAAGTTTGAATTCTTCTTTAGTAAATTTGTTTAAAACAAAATTGCTTATCACTTCGATTTTTACTTTTTCCACTGGACCTACTCCGATGCGGATGCGAGTAAAATCTTGAGTGCCGATATGTTCGATGATAGATTTGATACCATTGTGTCCGGCGGCACCACGATTGGTCTGCACACGAATTTCACCAACAGGAATATCTTTGTCGTCATGAACGACGACCAAATCTTTGGTCGCTACGCGAAAGAAATTTCGCATAATATTGACCGATACTCCAGAATTATTCATAAAAGTTTGAGGCTTGGCCAATACTACTTTGTTGCGTCCAACCTTATAATCGAAAATTTCCGCTTGTAATTTTGAAGATTTTTTTGAAGATAATTTTTCAGCCAACGCAAATCTATCCAAACACAACCAACCAGCATTATGGCGAGTAATTTCAAATTCTTTTCCAGGATTTCCCAAGCCTACTATTAATTTCATAATAAATTTAGTATTAAAGCTGAGTGGTATATTGATTTTCGCAGAGCGAATTGTTTGAAGTACCGAGAACCAAAGCAGATTGTCTGCCAAGCGATAAATTCGGTACAAGTCTGAGCGCAAGAAAATAAATATAC
>CAYZHG010000090.1:0-5585 GCA_964477455.1 uncultured Gammaproteobacteria bacterium | reverse complement strand
GTTTGTTTTCCAATAATCTCTGGCAAAGCACGCTGGATTATTTGTTCACTTTCACTATCTAAGGCACTAGTCGCTTCATCAAAAATCATTATTGGTGCTTTTTTTAATATCGCACGAGCGATGGCCACACGCTGTTTTTGTCCACCACTTAATTTAACACCACGCTCTCCCACTGTCGTATTGTATCCGTCAGGTAATTTTTCAATAAACTCATGAGCATGTGCCGCCTTGGCCGCTAAAGCAACTTCTTCATCACTAATATCATTATTATAATATGCAATATTTTCACGAATACTTCTGTGGAAAAGCAATGGTTCCTGAGGAACGTAAGCAATTTTTTTTCTCAATTCACTTTGTTTTACGTTTCGAATATCAATACCATCAATTTTTATCGAACCACTATCGACTTCATCAAAACGAAGCAACAAACTAGCTAAAGTACTTTTTCCCGCTCCACTCAAACCAACTATTCCAATATGTTCACCGCCTTTTATATTTATTGAAAGATTTGCAAAAACCGATATTCTTGTTTTTTTGTTCGAATGCGAAGGATAACTAAAATTTATTTTATCAATATTGATCTCTCCATTATTTATAACGAGCTCCACAGGATTGTCAGAATCACGTATCTGTTCGTATTCATTACTTAAAAATTTTAATGTTGGATATATTTTGGTGACCAGATCATCGTGATTCGCTATTAATTCTGGCAATGAACTTATGTTTCTTACAATCTGAAGAATGTAAGTTAATGTTAAAACAATCAATCCTAAGGTCTGTGGATTTGCCCCAGACGATGTGGAAATAATGTAATAAATTGCCGCGGCAATACCGCAGGCAGTCATTAAATTTCTAGGTAAATCAAGTAACGAAACTGTTCTTCGTCTTAATTCGAAAGAAGCCGTTTCCTCTTTTATAAGTTCAGCCATTTTACTCTGCGCCTGATCCTCTACCCCACCGGATTTAAAAGCGACGATATTGGTTATTATATCAGAAACTTCACCAGTACCTTTGCGATATATCTCATGTGACATTTTTCGATATTTATTTGCTTTTGACGATGACCATGTCACATAAACAAATTGAACTAATACAATAAGAATTGCGATTAATCCCAATGCTGGTGAAGCTAAAAATAATATAATCGGAGGTATAACCATGGAAATAAAAGCACCCAGCGCCTCACCACGAAAAAAACGAAATAAAATCATCGCTCCATCCAAATGCTGACGAAAAATACTAGCGAGATAACCAGTTTGGTTGTCTCGATAAAACGAAAGGTCTTTGCCAATTAATTTTTTATAATACTCCATCATCAACTTACCGTATTGTCTATTTTCCGTATGTAATGAGACGATTTCGCCCAATGTTCCAACTAAAGAAGCTACAACAAAGGCAACAAAGAAAAACAATGTGTGGCGTTTGGCGATACTAATATTGCCCGACACAATATCTGTTGTAATTTGCGCCATGGCAATAGCTAGATAAACTCTCATGACAATCGCACGAAAAAGTTCCGCAGAAAACCCAAACCACTGCCAAGGATTACGACCATAAGTAAATAACAAATATTTGTAAACATCTTTATTCATACAGCGTAGTATTTTAAAACTTTACAACTGATAGCTTATTCTATTTTTGTACGTTCACTTTGACTCTCTGTATTCCATCGCAATAAAGTGACTGATCACCTAATTTGGAGGCAGTTACTATGGCGTATCCAAAACTAGATACTTTATATTTTTGTCCTGAAAATGAAAATTCATGATCTTTACTATCACGATTATCTATCATGAATTGTACACCACTTTTGATCACAAAACTACTAGGAGAAACGGATGAGCAATTATTTGAAAATTGAAAACGATAACCGCCGATCTTGTCAACCATATCGACATACAATGGAGTGTTAATTTTAGCATCCCCAATCACCGGATTACTACTAGTCGCAACAATCACAGGAGGTTTAGTAATAGGTTGAATTGATTTTAAAAAACCAAATGAACTATCCGAAAAACTCCAAATCTCAGAATTTCTAGAATATCCAACCCAAACCAACCCACTTAATACTAATGTAATTATCGCGACAATAACAATGATCTTTTTGTTCTTATTCATATTTTTCTGTTTTAAGCAATACAATATTTAAATAATTTTTTTAATAGTTTTCTCGTCAAATATATTAATAACAAACGTAACAATACCATACGCCGACAACATAATTATCAATCCAATCACAGCATTAATAATTGTTTTTTTGGCTCGTTTTACTTTTTCAACGTCTCCACCTGAAATCATCATTAAAGTACCACCAGAAATAATCATCAAAACCATCACAATACCCATAAACCCCATTACAATCTTTATTAAGCGAGCAACAATTGTTCTGGGGTCGACATCAGCAAAGCCAATATTTTCACCAAACGTTTTTAAAGTTTCAATAATCATTTTAAATATTATGGTTGTAAAATATCTTCAGTGCGACCATCAATTGAAATCACAACCGTCTGTACTGTCGAAAATTGTTTTAAAGTTGATTTGATCTGAGCTATTATTGCGGCGGTACGACACGAACCACCCACTTGCTCTTCCAGCTTTGCAGAAAAATCTACTTTCGCCACACCATTTTCAATGGTTAATTTTTGAATTTCTATACCACTATTTAAATTACTAACGTAGCCTAAATCACTTTCACTAACAGTGACTCCTTTTAAAAGTTCTTCTAACGCAGCTCGGGCAACAGCTGGCGTAGATTTGATAGATCGCTCGACAGAATAAACTTTGGAACAATCCATTAACCCTGGATCAAATTTAATATTATTAAAGAAGACTTTTACAGTTTTTGTAGATACCTCAATTGGGAAAGCATCCCAAATGATTTTTTTTACATCTGAAAATTGTTCAAGATTTTTTTCTACAAATGGTTTCCAACCACAATAAAAAATCGAAGAACCAGCCCAGCCATCGGTTGACCCCATTGCAACAATATTATTTTTATAAACGATTTCGTTAATTCTTGTATATGCTTTGTTGAAATTATTTGCTGTTGACGCTAAACTCAATGTTTTGATAATTCTTTCATTGATTGTCAGATTTCCTGACACAGTGACATTAACTTTTTTTGTTAAGGCTGATTTAAAACCTGCACTATCCATATCTTCTCCATTACAAAATGTTTCATTAGTATTTTTTTTATCAAAAATATAATATGAAATTATTGTACTTTTAATTGCTGACGGGTTAACAATAAACTCAATTTTATTACTTTCCTTTCCCCAAGGAGAAACGAAGATATTATATTTACCTGGAATTAATGTTAAGAATGAATCACAAGTTTCATCAGAATACGAAATATCTTTCTGACAAAGTGAACTTTTTAATGTTACCTTTAAAAGCTTGGAGGTGGACCCTTCTTCACCGCGCAAAAGCCCGACAACTCCATTGCTGTTTTGAATCCACGCAATCTTATCTCCTTCAAAACCAGTAAAATTGCAACCTTTTATTTCCAATTTAGATCCGACCGCACCAGAAACAATTGATAATGAAGTAATAACAGGTTTACCCTCCGGTTCATCAATACATATCAACGGTTGAGTTGAAGTAGATGTTTCAAAAGTTTGAAATGCAGATTTATTTAAACTATTTGCACGGACACCAATAGCTATCATAACCACCGCACCTAACAAAAGAAGTCCTAATATATATTTTGTTTTCATAGAAATCATTTTAATGATTAAACTAATTTTGTTTATACGGATCAATAAATTTAAGAGATTTAATAATCTGATCATAGGTACTTATTATCTCTTTTTCAATATCATTATCTATACTAAATTTATTATAATATTCTAATTGATTTTTAAGACAAGTAGCATCACAAATGCTGTTTGCAGAATCAAAACCAAAATTCTTCCACATCATATCAACGTTAGCGAATACACCGTGAGGAAATAAAGGAAAATTAATATTTATAATCTCATTATTAACAAATAGACTTACATTATAATTCATATTTGATAAAGATGCGTCAAAACCATCCGACTGTATTATTTTTAAACCACACTCATTAAGGTCTGTTTTTATTCCAACAATTTCATATTTGCCATTAATTCCACCACTAAACAATATAAAATTATCTTTTATTTCTTGCTTGTCTTTTGGTGTAAGTACGCAGTCGGTGAGAGTGTTCATTCTACTTAAAATATCAAACTGTTTTTGAAACAGAACAGGATCAGCCACCAACTGCCCACAAGTAGATGGACATCCCCCATCTTTGTATTGGGCAAACTCATCCGTGATATCTTGTTTTGAACCAATCGATAGATTGAACTTCTTACTATATATCATTTTTTCCAGATTTGCTGGATATTTAAATGACAAAAATCCATCTTGGGTATAATAAACTTTTAAGTCCGAAATTTTAACATTTAAAACATTAAATGTCTTGATAATATCTGGCACTTCACTACATTTTTTTGATTGAAAATCGCTAAACTGACCACCGCCAGTAATATCACCGTTTTGTTTGCAACAGCCGTCACATAGATAAACTAAGTTATTTGTTTTTAACAAAACATTTTTTTCTTGTTTTGATTTTAATTTTTCCCACTGAACATTAGTTAATTTTATAATACTAAATATACACAATGGTTGGGCTTCATCAAAACTAAAACATGTGCTGTCAAACTCAGCGCTGGAATGTTCGCTAACTTTAAATTTTACCCAAGATTGTGGAAAATTCAATGTAAAATTGTGAGTTTTATTTTGATAAACAAAATCATTAATCGACGCAAGCTCTTCTCTAGCAACCTCATCAATATTACCAGCGGTCGCCTGATATAGAAATGTTTTCCAAAAACCAAAACCCGCCAAAGACATAACTATCAATGCAAAGGCACTAATTAAAAATATTTTTTTCATTTTATCTATTAATTATTTAATACGTATTTTGTAAGCAAGTTTAATTGTTTTAAGTATGGCTGGAACAAATGGATTACTTTGCTCAATAGTAGGAAAAACCTTTTTGCCATCTCTTATTTTTTGAATTAAATTTGCATGCACTAAAATTTTTAAATGTTGCGAAGCTAATGGTAGAGAAATATTTAGAATTTGAGCGATTGTACTTACAGAAAGTTTTGGTTGTTCCACCAAAATACGAAAAATACGATAACGTGTAACATCGCTTAAAACTTTAAACATGGCCGCCATCCTTTTATCAGTGTCGCTAAGTATTTTTAAATTTTTCTGAATTTCTTTTTCGCTCAACATAATAAGTAATTAGTTAAATAAACACTTGTTTAATGATTTAAGTATATATTAAACTTGATTATTTGTCAACACAAACAAAAAAGACTTCGTTTTTACAACAAAGTCTTTTAATAGTTTATTAATCTCTCCTCAGCTTTCATCAACACACAAATAAATTATGTACTAATGGAGAGGGCTGAGGAGAAACTTCGTGCGCCCCCGACACGAAATCGTAGCGGTCAGCCGATTGGATGACGACTGTTTAAAATGCTGAAGGCTTCCAGCGCTATGCGGATGGCGTTTTCCACGCCCATCTCGGCAAAAGCGCCGGTCACACG
>CAYZHG010000089.1:0-2533 GCA_964477455.1 uncultured Gammaproteobacteria bacterium | reverse complement strand
CTTTGGCATGGGTATAAATAAATCCAACGTACGCTTTGTCATTCATGCTGACCTACCAAAAAACATCGAAAGCTATTATCAGGAGACTGGTCGTGCGGGGCGTGATGGTTTAAAAAGTGAGGCGATTTTATATTATAGTGGGGGAGACGTTATCAAATTGAAGCGGTTTGCAATGGTGGAAAACAATCCAGAGCAATCACGAGTAATGTTGCACAAATTATCTCAGATGGCGACCTTGTGTGAAGCGAACGCCTGTCGACGCCGAGCAATACTGAATTATTTTGGCGAGGACGCTCCAGAACAATGTGCTAATTGTGATGTGTGTCTGACAACTCGTGAAAAGTTTGACGGTACGGTGATTGCCCAGAAAGCACTTTCAGCCGTGGTGCGTTTGGAAAATAGGTTTGGTTTAACCTACGTAGTAGATTTTTTACGAGGTTCAAAATCTGAAAGAATTAGTGATAGTCATAAAGAATTAAAAACCTACGGAATCGGCAAGGATATATCCAAAGAAGATTGGTTCCATTATTTTAAAGATTTAATTTCTTTTAATTATCTTAAACAAATAGGTAGTGAGTATCCTATTTTATCTTTAACGGAAAAAAGTAAGGATGTATTGTTAGGGAAAGAAAAAGTATTTTTTGTAATAACTAAAAGCAAACAAAAAATGGCATTGTCGGAATTGCCATATGAAAAAGAATTGTTTCTTAAACTTAAGCTTGTTCGTATCGAAGTTGCTCAGAAAGAAAATGTACCGGCTTATTTAATATTTTCTGATGCTACGTTACTCGAGCTTGCTACATATCTACCACAAACCCTAGCAGACGTTCGAAAGATTTCTGGTTTTGGTGATATTAAATTGGCAAAATATGGAAAATTGTTTTTGGATGTTGTTTTAACTTATTGTACGCAAAATAAACTTGTTTCCAAAATAAACGATAAAGTTCCCAAGCGTTAAAAAGGAATTATAATTTATATAAATTTACATTAAAAAACACCCATGATAATCGGGTGTTTTTAACTATATTTAGTATATTATTCCAAAGCATTGATCTGATTGTATATTTTCCAAGATATTCCTAATAAAGCCAGAGATAGTGCCGCTGAAATTAAGCAATAATAACAAATATAGCCAATGACATATACTTGTAAATAGGTGAGTCGCAGACTAAACAAAACGGCAAGTGCAGAAAAAGGAAGCAAAAGATTTAGTAAAAATGTAAAATCCCTTTTTTGACTAATGACACCGATACCAATAACTACTAAATAAAAACACATTCCAAGAAGTGAAATTGGCACTCCTAAAACTGTCGAATAAATACTGTCGGCAACAACTTGGCAAGAATTCACTTGTTTCACTTCGGTAAAACAATTTATCGGATTGGCTTTGAAATAGGAGTAGGTAAGGTAAGATGAATCCAAAAGACCAATAAGACCAATTATAATGATGGCGATTTTCAATGATCGTTTAACATTTACTGATTTGAGGACAAAACTACGAATTTTTTGTAACATAAAAAGGTGTTAGAATTACAACTTATATTCTAACACCTTTTTTGATATTTTAAAAGCATTTTGTCATTCCCGTTTATCCAAAGTCATTCCTACTTTTCCATTGTCATTCCCGCGAAAGTGGGAATCTAGCTAAAACAATTATAACGAATCAAGTTCTAATGTATTGGTAATTTTGATTTGATCCACAAATTCATAAGCATGACTTACCAAAATTAACGCTCCTTCAAATTCATCAAGAGCTTGGGCAATAATTGGTAAATGACGGAAATTGATATGATTGGTAGGCTCGTCCATAATCAAAAGACCAGGTTTTTGCAAGACAAATTGAGCATAACATAGTAAACCTTTTTGACCTTCAGACAAAGACCCAACCTTGTTTTTTAAAATTTCAGATGATAACAAAAATCTGGAAGCAGTGGAGTATATTTCTTGGTTCCAAGGATCTTCCATCATATCAGCCAATGATTGATAGCCGGTTTTATCAAAATCAAGTCCAGAAAAATCTTGGCGATAATAGCCGATTTTTACATCTTTACCGATTTTCGCACCTTCTTCAAGTCCACCGGCCAAAGCTTGTAACAAAGTACTTTTGCCAATGCCGTTTGGTCCACTAATCAATAATTTTTGCTTTTTTCTTAAACCGATTGGGGTAGGCAAAAATTTGCGTACTGGTTCGTGATTTACCATAACTCCGACAGAACTTATTTCTACCATCGGACCAACAATATCGGATTGAGTAGGAATATTAAATTCAGTAATAGTCTTGTCTTCTTGGCGTTCATCAACTTTGTTTTCTTCTGCTTCTTCAACCTGATCGCGAAGTTTACTGGCCAATTTACGCATTTTTCCACCTTTGTGGGAAAAGAAGTTAATTTTGTCTTTTCTATCTTGGATACTTCTTTCCAATTGAGCATTTTTTGCACGCTCGCGTTCGATTTGGGCTTCAATTTCGCCCAGTGCCTCATAGTAATCACCAACGTATTGTTCTACTTTTTTTGTATATGAATCTAAATATAAA
>CAYZHG010000088.1:0-18292 GCA_964477455.1 uncultured Gammaproteobacteria bacterium | reverse complement strand
AAAATTTTGGAAATCTTGATTACCAGCAAGTTCACTATCAGAAGTCATAATAAAATCAATAAAATTTACTAATATATATTATACACTTTGTTTGCTATTTTTTGCAATGATGCTAGCAAAATTATTGACATTTCGTTAATTTATCTATAGGATATAGCAATTATGTCACAAGCTGAAATCATGTCACCGGCCGGATCCTTTGCCTCACTTCACACCGCTATCAAAGCCGGTGCTAATTCGGTTTATTTTGGAATTGAGCAACTGAACATGCGCGCTCGCGCGGCTAATAATTTTAAAACTTCTGATTTGCCAGAAATTGTACGAATTTGTAGTGAAAATAATGTTAAGACATATCTGACAGTTAATACCATTCTTTATGATCACGATTTGGTGATGATGAAGAAGATTTGCGATGCCGCTAAAGAAAATAAAATTACGGCAGTGATTGCTTCTGATATTGCTGCTTTACAGTACGCTCATTCCATTGGTTTAGAAATTCATATTTCTACCCAACAAAATGTGAGTAATATTGAAGCGGTTCGTTTTTTTGCCAAGTTTGCGGATGTGGTTGTATTGGCGCGTGAACTTACCTTGAATCAGATTAAAAAAATTATTCAAGAAATTAAAAAAGATAATATTCTTGGACCTAGTGGTGAATTGGTTAAAATTGAGCTCTTTGCACACGGCGCACTTTGCGTCGCCATTTCTGGAAAATGCTATATGAGTTTGGCGACGGACAACGCTTCCGCCAATCGTGGTGCCTGCACCCAAAATTGTCGTCGTGCATATCGTGTGACTGATGAAGAAACCGGCGAAGAATTGGTCGTGGATAATAAATATATAATGTCTCCAAAGGATCTTTGTACCATTGGTTTTTTGGATAAAATTATTGGCGCGGGTGTCAGTGTTTTAAAATTAGAAGGTCGTGGACGTAGTGCTGATTATGTTCATACTGTCACTAAGTGCTATCGTGAAGCGGCCGAAGCCGTCTCAGCAGGAACTTATACTAAAGAAAAAATTGAAGCTTGGACAGCGGAATTGGCCACTGTTTACAATCGTGGCTTTTGGCATGGCGGTTATTATCTAGGAAAAGAACTCGGTGAATGGAGTGGTGAATACGGTTCTCAAGCCACAAAACAAAATGAATATATTGGTCATGTTACAAATTATTTTAGAAAAACAAGTATTGCGGAAATTATTATTGAAACTGGAGAAATCAAAATTGGCGATGATCTATTTGCGACTGGTGACAATACTGGAGTAGTGAAGTTTAAATTGGAAAATTTCTTTTTAGATGGTGTGCCTGGCAAAGTAGCAAAAAAAGGAAATACTATTACTATCCCTGTTACTGAACGTTTGAGAATTAATGACAAAATTTTCTTGTCCAAGGACCGCTAATATGAGTAAATGTAAAATTATTCATTATCGGAAAAATTGCATTGGTTGTAATTCATGTACCGAACATGCACCTGGGAATTGGGAGATAGACGCTACTGATGGCAAAGCAAATTTGAAACGTGCGAATGGAAAAGATGATGTTTTTATCGCAGAAATTTCTGAATTGGAATTGGCCGATAATCAGCGAGCAGCGCAAGATTGTCCGGTTGGAATTATTCATATTCTCGACGCACAAGGCAAGGACATTTCTTTTGAATAATTTTTTTTAAATGCGTACTTTAGACAGAAAGCCTAGTCACCTTGCCAAAACACCACGTGATCCATTGATGACGCAGGATAAATTTGCGCAATTGCAAAATAAATTGGATCGACTTAAAAAATCTCATCCGTTTGCCGCTTCTGAAGTTAGCCGTTTGGCAGAGTTGGGAGATTTTTCGGAAAATGCCGAATATCAGGCCGCCAAATGGAAATTGCGCGGTATCAATTATAATATTTTAACCTTGGAATCGCAATTGCATGAGGCTGAAATTATTCCATCAAACAGTCAACAAAACACTGTGCAAATTGGACACAATGTCACTGTTCAAAGTGGAGAAAAAATTGCAACCTATCAAATTTTAGGTTCTTCGGAGACAAATCCTACAAGCGGAATAATTTCTCATCTCTCCCCCATTGGTATTGCTTTATTAGGACGTGGAATTGGTGATGTTGTTGAAGTTAAGCTGGCTAATAAAACCGTACGATATAAAATATTAAAAATTGAATAGCTAGACAATTTTAAAAATTTAAAAAATAACTCATGTTGGAGTTATTTTTTTTAAATTCAAAACTAAATATTTATATCGTTATTTATTTGATAAAAATAAAACCAACAAAACTTCCTGCAATAATTACCAAGGATGATAAAAAGAAATTTAGGGCAAACTTACGATTTCCTTGCAAATACGAAAATACTGATTTGCTCATCAAGTTGGTTGCGTTCACTAAAAGGAAAGTAATAGTTGCAAATTTAAAGGTAATAGCAACACCAGCCATTTCAGCTAAGTTGACCAATACGGCATCTAGGCCCGCCAAGGATGCAATGATGGAGCTGACTACAAAACCGGATTGACCAAATAAAATCAAACAAATTTTGGTAATCAATTTTATAAATACCAGCAAGATAGCAAATTTTAAAGCTGGTAATAAAGAAAACATTTTACCCTCCTTGGTTTCTTCAGTAGCACTTTCTGTGACTACTTCTTTTTTCTTTAAAAATAAAGCAGATAAAATTGTAGCCGATAAAATCATAATTAGTAAACTTGGTAGTAATGTCACCAACCAGCGTCCGTTAAGTGGTCCAACTAAAAGAAAAATTTGCAAAAAACTGGACATATTTGCCAGCACAGCGGCTCCTACCAAATAGTTTACAGCGCCTGTTTTTTTACTTTTTTGGGCCAAGGATTGAGTGGTCGAGGTGGATGATATAAAACCAGCTACAAAACTAGTTAAAGTGAAGCTACCTTTTTGACCAATAATTCTGCCTAGCACGTAACCAAATACATCAATTCCGGTGATTAAAGCAACCACCAACCATACTCTCTGAGGATTGATTAATTCTAAATTGGCAAATTTACTTAAATTTAAACCAAAGTTATTTAAAATTTCAGGTAAAAATGGAACGTCTATTAATTTATATCCAACGTTTGGTAAAAATGGCATGATCACCAAAGCAATGATTGCATAGCTAACAAATGAATTTATTTCTTGTCTAGAAATTCCCGCTGCAAGTGCTTTGGTTTTGGATTTTAGGGAAAGCAATAAAATCAATACTACAAACAAAGCCATCACTATTGGCATCGGAATTATTTCTAAGATTGTCAGCGCACCGATCAAAAAAGTCAGAAGAATAGCTAGTTCGGAAGTCATGCCAAAATCTTTGGTAATGTACGAACCGACTGCAAAATAAATGGCCAATATAATAATAAAGGCGACGGCAATTATTATTGCAAACAAAGTTAAATTATTTAAGTAAAAAATACTACACAATGCACCTAGTAAACTAATAAGTGAATAAGTGCGAATACCGGCAATTTCATTATCGCCAGGTTTGCCACCTTGTCGTTCTAACCCTACAGCAGCACCAAATAGCAAAGCAATTGTTAATTTTAAAACTAAGCCTGAAATCATATAATAAATTTACAAATTATTTTTTAACTTCCAATATTTTTTGTACTCTTGCAAGACGTTTGGAAATTTCTTTTATTTCAATTTGAATTTCAGTGTCGATTATTACTTCACGTTCAATTTCTTGTTCTGCCATTTCAACTATTTTTTTCTCACCCTTTAGGCCAGAGATTACAATTTCATTACCAATAAAACTTGAAACAAACAAACCAACTAATAATAAAAGTGTTGCTCCAAGTAAGGTTGACAAAACTCCATCCCACCAGATAAGACCGGTTGACTGTCCATTGCTGTGAATATACTGAACAACGAAGTCGATAGAATGCCAAATTCCACGCCAAAAAATAATAATTCCAGAGCCACCAACAAAGGCATAAATAATTGGAAAATGGCTAAGTTTTCCGCGTACTTTGTCTTCTAATTTATCACCTAAATTATACAGTTTCTTAAATAGCATAATATTTTAAATTTTCTTTGGGAAAATTACCGATAAAATCATGGACATCGCAAGGGCGAAAATAATTATTCCAAAGGATATTAATGAAGATAAATGAAGGCCAAAGATACCAGACAACATTTTGGCTCCGATAAATAGTAAAATAAAAGACAATCCTTTTTGTAGATGATGAAAACGATGTAAAATACTCTCCACCAAAAAGAACAAAGATCTCAATCCCATGATGGCAAAAATATTAGAGGTAAATACTATAAATACGTTTTGAGAAATGGAAAATACCGCCGGAATGGAATCGACAGCAAAAATAATATCAGTACCCTCAATCAACAAAATTACCAAAAATAGAGAGGTAAAATAAAATTTACCGTTTTCTTTAAAGAAAAATTTTCCGTTATGATGACTAGCAGTAAACGGCAAAAACTTGTGTGCTAAACGTATAATTCGGTTGTGTTTAAAATCGATATGTTCTTCTTTTTTATCTTGGAGAAGTTTGATACCTGTATAAACCAACAATGCGCCAAATATATACAACACCCAATAAATTTGATGAATAATATAAGCGCCAGCAGTAATAAACAAAGCTCTAAAAACGATAGCACCTAAAATTCCCCAAAATAAAACGCGGTGATGATATTTTTCTTCCAATTTGAAATAACTGAAAATCAACATGATGACAAATAGATTGTCCACTGAAAGCATTTTTTCAGTGACATAGGCACTTAAAAATTCGGCCGCTAAATCTCTGCCCATGAACAAAAAAATCAAAAAACTAAACGCTACAGAAATAGCAATCCAAAACAAAGATTGAATTAGGGCGGATTTTGGTTCGATGCGATGGTTGGTTTTGTTGAAGTACCCCAAATCGGCAATCATAAATCCAACGATAACAACTCCAAATAGTATAAATAAATAATTTTGCATCTCCATAATTTATCGTTATTTTTATTAATATATGTACCAAAAATTGATTAATTTATTATAACAGTTTTTTTTCTTTTAGCCAAACTGTAGCCAAAAAAGTAGAAATGGGGATGGATAAGGCCACTCCAATACTACCAACAAGTGTACGTACAATTTCCGTTGCAATCAACTCATTGTTTATCACTTGAGAAAAATCTGTATTTCCAATGGGATTTACATAAAAAAGCAGAAGTAAAGGTAAGCTTGCTCCAGCGTAAGTTAAAAACAGAGTATTCACTATCGCCCCCAAATGGGTGTTGCCAACCTCAAATGCGGATTTATAAACCTGTTTATCGGTGAGATTTGGATTTGCCATTCGAATTTGCCTTACTAATTCCACTTGACTAACAATCACATCGTCTAGCACCCCAACTGTTCCGATTAAAATACCAGTTAATAGCAAACCTCTAAAATCAATTGCACCATTGTTGACTCCAAGTAGAAAAATCGATTCTTCCTCACCCATGCCAGTTAAGCGTGTCAGGTGAGTAAAAACCCAAGACAGTATAAAAGTTGCAAGAAGAGAAAAGAATACACTGGCTACCGATATGTGAGATTTTTTACTCCAACCGTCAGTAATGTATATTATAATTGCTAAAATTAACAAAGATCCAATCACACCGACAAATAATGGATTGTAACCGCTCAAAATTTTAGGAATAATAAATTTAATTATAATAAAAAAACTTAAAATTAAACTAAGCAATGATTTGACTCCTTTCATTCTACCGATCGCAACAATAATAGCGGCAAAAATAAAGGCTAACCAATACAAATATCCACTTCGAACAAAATCAGTCACAAAATAATCTGTCGCACCATCAATGCTTTTTACTTCACTTACCATAACTTTATCCCCTCCTTTATAGTTACTTGCGCTGGCCATGTCAATTTCAGAAATACCTCGATGTTCTATTTCCTTATTTTTCCATTCTTTTTCTAAACCACGCAATAATAAATTTTGTTGTACTGCTTTTGAACCGTCTTCCCTAGTGATTGTTTTCTCGTCTAATATTTTTAAAACTTTAGCTCTAAATATTTGATCATTTGAGAGCTTTGTATTATCAAATGTCTGAGCCGAAACAAAAAATGGTACGAATAGCAGTGCTGAAAATATTATTATTTTTTTAATCATAAAATTAATAATTTATACAATTTTATTTTTTGGAGATCGCAATAGTTTCACTTTTAAATTCACCAACAATTGCTTCTAGAATGTCGTGAAAACTAATAATACCAGCAATGTTGTTTGTTGGTTTCTGTGTGATCAAAACTATACTGATAGAAGATCGTTTTAAACGTTCAATTGCTACTAAAGATGGAACGTCTGCATCAATATGCATTACTGGTTGAATCAATGTTTTTAAACTTAAATTTTCGGCACCGTTTACAAATAAATGAGTTAAAATATCTTTTGCTTCAATTGCACCTAAATTATTATCGATATTTCCATCACAAATTGGAAAAACAGAGCGATCGCTTCCAGTTATTTTATTTTTTATAATCGTTGGAGAGTCGTTGATATCTAGCCATACAACTTCTTTGCTCGGTGTTAAAAAATCTTTGATTGGACGATTGCCAAGATGAAAAATACTTTCTACCATTTTTTGTTCAGCACGTTCAAACACCCCACTATCTGCACCCTCAGCAATCAAAAGTTTAATCTCCTCTTCAGTCACAATATGTTCTACAGCCGGTTTGATGTGCAACAATCGTAATATAAATGTTGTTGATGCGCTCAAAATATTTACCATAGGTAAAGTAAGCGTCATAATAATTCGAATTGGTTTGGCCACCATCAAAGAGAGTTTTTCTGGATTAGATAAAGCAATTTGTTTTGGTACTAACTCTCCGATAATTAAAGAAAGAAATGTAATTATAACAACTACAACTACGACACTTATTGATCTGCTATAAGTCATCACAAATGGAATGGTCGATAAAAAATTTTCAAAATGAGCCGCGAGCGTCGCACCACCATACGCACCAGCAAAAATACCAATCATGGTAATACCTATTTGTATTGCTGACAGCATTTCAGGAGCTTTTCTAGTCAGAAATAAAGCATTTTGAGCATTTTTATTCCCTTGTTTAGAAAGTTGTTTTAATCGACTTTTTCTGACACTTAATAAGGCAATTTCTGATAACGAAAAATATCCGTTTAGTAAAATAAGGGCGAGTATTAAAATAATTTCTAGGATAATATTTAGCATGATTTTAATTATTATTTAAATTTACGATGGCAATTTTTGGCATAATCACAGTTGGAACATTCGCTTTGGCAATCTTTTTTAAATGACGCCAAAATATGTTGGACAATATATTGAATTGCCCAAATCACAATTGCGACCACAATGATTATTTCAATATAATTCATATTAATTTAAACCGATTAATTTGCCACCTTGATAAATTATTAACGCAGTTATGTACGCTACTAAAAGCGTGTTTGCTATCACAAACAAAACCCATTTGTATGACCCAGTTTCTTTTTTAATTACTGCCAGAGTGGCGACACATGGAGAATACAATAACACAAACACTAAAAAAGAATATGCGGATAATGGTGTAAAATATTGTCTCAATGCCAAAGATAATAAATCGGAATCGGTCACAGCTCCAGTCGCACCGTGAAGAGTGGCAAAAGTGCTAACAATCACCTCTTTGGCGACAAGACCAAAGGTCAACGCTACACCTGATTGCCAATTATCGAAACCTAATGGAACAAAAACTGGTGCAATTGTCTGGCCGATGGTCCCAGCTAGGCTCTCGAGTGAAGCGTAAGGTACGCCGATTGGTAAACTAGCCAATAACCAAATAATCACCGAAAATGCCAAAATAATAGATCCGGCTTTTTTGATAAACGCTCCTACTTTTTCCCAAATGTGTAATAATAAATTTTTTAATGTTGGCCAGCGATACGGTGGTAGTTCAATTAACAATTCAGTAGACAGTCCTTTGGAAAATAATTTTTTAAATAGTAATCCCATCAAGATTGTGACAACAATGCTTAAAGTGTAAAGTGAAGCAATGATAATACCCTGGTGTTTGGTAAAAAATATTCCAACAAATAATACATAAACTGGCAAACGGGCACTACAAGAAATAAATGGACTCATTAAAATTGTCAAAAGTCTTTCTTGTTTAGTCTCTAAAGTGCGCGTGGCCATAACACCCGGTACGTTACAACCAAAGCCAATTATTAATGGTATAAAAGCTTTTCCATGCAGACCTAATTTGTGCATCAATCTGTCCATGATGAAAGCCACTCTAGACATATAACCGGTGTCTTCGAGTACAGAAATAAGAAAAAATAATATTGCGATACTTGGAACAAAGACTAAAACACCACCCACACCACCGATAATTCCTTCAGTAAATAAAGAAACAAACCACTTTGATACTCCATGGCTAGTTAAAAAATTTCCTAATTGGAACGATAAAAAAGAAAAAAAAGTTTGTATCCAAATAGTAAGTGGTGCGGAAAATTTAAAAGTTGCTTGAAAAACTAACCAGATAGTAAAAAGAAAAAAAGGAATTCCAAAATATTTGTGCATGACGAGTGCGTCCAACTGACGATTCCAATTTTTTCCATTCAGTAAATGGTTTCTTTTTAATACTTGTTTCTCCAACTGCATGATCATTTCGTAGCGTTTTTTGTTGTATTCTTGATCGGAAATATGTGATAAAAGCAATTCATTGATGGCGGTTTTATTTTTTTGAATTTGGCTTGATTTAAAATATGGAATTATGGCTTGTAAAAATTTTGACATGCTAGCTTTGTCGCGAGCGTTGATATTTAAAACTGGTACGCCTAGTGCTTGCGAAAGTTTTGCAGTATCAATGTAGATGCCGCTGCGTGCGGCCAAATCAGTCATATTGATAGCCAGAATAACATTCACATTCAATTCCAAAAGCTGTAATGTTAAAAAAAGATTACGTGATAAATTTTGGGCATCAATTATTTGGATGATTGCCTGCGGTTTCTCTAAATTAATAAAATCAACCACCACCGTTTCTTCGGAAGTAAATGCAGTAAGGCTATAAGTGCCTGGCAAATCTATAATTTTGACTGTTTGTTCTTGCCAGGTTACCATACCCTCTTTTTTTTCAACTGTTTTCCCTGGCCAATTACCGACCTGCTGTCGAGCGCCAGTCAAACTATTGAACAAGGTAGATTTTCCAACATTAGGATTACCGATCAATCCAATGGTAAAATTAAATTTTTGTGCCATAAATTTTTTGTGCTTCAATACGCCCTAATGCAATGTGAGAATCAAAAATTTTTAATATTAGTGGGCTGAAATTATCGTTCTTAATAATTTCAATTTCTGCACCGACGTATAAGCCGAGTTCGCCTAAACGTCGACAGAATTTTTCAACACAAATAATTTTATTTATTTGAATACGGTCTTGGTTTAAAAATTTGTCTAATGTATCCATAAATTCGATTGGCATTCAAATAAAAAACAGCTTACAATAGCGATATTATACGCTATTAACAAAATAAAACAAGGTTCTTTTAGGACCTTGTTTTATGAATTATTTAAATTCCAGAATATACTTTATTTCTTTTTGCCTTTTGCTTTTTTAGGAGCCGCTTTGTTGGCAACTTTTTTGTCAATTTTCACTTCAGATTTTACTTCTGATGCAAAAGCTTTTGACATTTCTTTCTTTGGTTCTATTGGTTCTTCGTAACCATCTTGAGCGGCAATTAAGATGTCCAAGATTCTGTCTACTTTAGAACTCAAAGCTTCAAAGGCTGCTTTTGAGATAGCACTTGGAGCTGAACTTGGAGCACTTCCAGTGTGACCACCGAAGTTATTGCCGATACTGCGATCTCCATAAGAAGGCTTTGGAGCAAATCGAGGAGCACCTGTAGATCTTGCGTTATCACCACCTTGGTTTTTGAAACAAGTTCTGCAGAATACTGGGTGCATACCTGTTGGTTTGAAAGGAACTTCACAAGCTTGGCCACATGTGCCACAAGTTGCTGGGAACATTTCTCTTGGACCGTCACTTGAACGTCCACCACCAAATCCACCACTAGAACGACCGCCGCCAAAACTTGGACGACCGCCGAATTTGCGGTCACCACCGCCAAAACTTGGACGGCCACCACCGGAATCACGACCACCGCGACCCTTATCGTATTTGTTAAAATCTCCCATATTTTTAGGTTTATATTAATAAAATTGTAAGAGAAAAACCAGTATAGCACAAAAAAGCTAAAAAGTCAATGGGCAACCTCTAAATTTAGCCAAAAAAGGTTAAGCCGAAGGCAAATCAGTCTTTTTTCGATTCCGATTCATATCGGCCACTGGGTTTTTGAAAGGATTTTTTCCGCCTTTAAGTTTGCTTGGATCAAATCGAGGATTGATAATTTTTTTGACCTCCTCCTTTTTGGATTTGGATTTAGGCTTCTTTTTATCTAGTTCTTTTAATTTTGCTTCAAGTTGTTTTTTATACCATGCCATAAATTTATACTTAGTAATTTACCTTAGTATATCACTTTTAAATCTTCTTGACCACATTTTCTTCAATTTCTACAATGTCACCGTTTCGTAATTTGGAAGTGGCGGAATTTGTACCGATAACAGTCGGTACTTTAAATTCTCGTGCGATAATCGCGGCGTGACTCAATAGCCCCCCTTCATCAGTAATAATACCTGCAGCAGCCGATAGTTTAGAAAATTGATGTGGCAGAGCAGACTTTAACACGGCGATTTTGTTGGTAAAGTCGGCATTCTCTTCCCACAACTTAACTTCTCCCCGAACTTTTCCGTTGTAGGCGCAAATACCTTTTAAAAAAACCGTAGAATTGTCATGGCTATCAACTTTGTTAAAAAAATCAATGGCACGTTGTACGATTGGGATTACTTCAACACAGGTCTGCACTGTCATTTGGTCCCCTTGTGATTGAGCAAACGATTGAGTTTCTTGAATGAATTTTTTCCAACGAATAAATTTATTTTGATCAAAGGCATTCAAACCAGTTTTTGAATCTTTTTCATAAAATTCAATAATACATTTGCGATGGTAGATCCCCGCCCATGGACTGAGAATTCTAACCGCAGTATCTTTTGGATATGCATAGGTATGGCTGAATCTATCTTCTGCGCGAATGCCCACATGTGGAAGTGGATGAAAATCTGGGGTCATATCGTGTTTACTAATGTAGATTTTCAATTCTTTATCTTCTTTACTACCTTTGGGTGGAAATAGAGAAACCTCTTCTTCTGGCTTGGCCCATGGCCAAACTGAGCGACAGACCAAAACATCCATTTGTTTGTTGCGAAATGTCACTGGGTAACCAGAAAGAACCATAGCGGCTTCGCCGGTAATATACCAATCATCAGGTTTTATATTCCAACCCAAGAGAAGTTCTTTAAGGTCGGTCAGCATGGTTTGTGTAATCATACAAAACTATATTATACTAAATTTGTCAGTTTGACAAACACAAATATTCGCACTTTTTTTCTAAATTTGTTATACTATCTCCATACATTTTTAAATATTTGAAATCAAAAATATGTATGATCTCGTAGGTGTTGGTGATACCGCTATGGACGTGTTTTTGATGTTGCATGAGGCGACAGTCAGTTGCCAACTCAACGCTCAGGCATGTCAGTTGTGTGTCAATTATTCTGATAAGATTCCTGTAAAACAGGTCGTGGATGTTCCTGGTGTTGGAACAGCACCAAATTGTATTGTTGGTGCTTCTCGTTTTGGTTTAAAAACGGGCCTATATACAATTTTGGGAGATGATGTTGCTGGTAAGCAAAGTCTAACAGTTTTTAAAAAGGAAAAGGTTTCCCCTACTCTAGTAAAAATTGATAAAACTACTCGCACTGATTATTCATCAGTTATCAGTTTCAAAGGAGAGCGCACCATTTTAACCTATCAAGCACCTCGTAAATATAAATTACCATTATTCAAAACTAAGTGGCTATTTTTGGCGTCGTTATCAGAAGGTCACAAAACATTGCATCGCGAAATTATTCGTAAAATAAAAACTGAAAAAACAAAGCTCGCCTTTAATCCAGGGGCAAATGAATTGCGCGATGGTATTGAGAGTTTAAAAACAATATTTTCAGTTACAGAAGTTCTATTTTTAAACAAAGAGGAAGCGTGGCGATTACTTGGTAAAATAGAAGATATAAAATTTCTACTTCGAAAATTAATGGAATTGGGACCAAAAATAGTGGTGGTTACAGATGGTTCAAATGGTGCTTATTGTTTTGATGGAATGAATGTATATTTTCAAGGAATTTTTGATGTGCGAGTCTTGGAAAAGACTGGTGCGGGAGATGCTTTTGCTTGTGGTTTTTTGTCGGCTTTGATGAATGGACAGAATGTGAAACAAGCGATGCGTTGGGGGTCAGCAAATTCGGCGTCGGTTGTTCAAAAAATTGGAGGTCAAGCTGGTTTGTTAAACAAAAATGAAATTTTAAAATTTTTAAAAAATAATCCTGAACCTCAGGCTAAAATTATTTAACTAATATTGTATGTCGAAACCTAAAGTATACGTAACTCGCATGATTTGTGATAATGGCATCAAAATGCTCAAGGATCAGGGTTATCAAGTAAAGATTAATCCACTGGATCGTGTTTTGACTAGAAAAGAACTTTTGAAAAATGTAAAAGGTATCGATGCTTTGCTTTGTTTGTTGACTGATAAAATCGACGACGAGGTGTTGTCTGCCGCTGGGAAAAATTTAAAAATAGTGGCAAATTTTGCCGTTGGTTTTGATAACCTAGATCTTGAGGCCGCTAAAAATCGCGGAATTATGGCTACCAATACTCCTCAAGGTTCGACCGAGGCTGTAGCTGAGCATACTATGGGTCTATTGTTGGCTTCGGCACGACGTATTGTTGAGGCGGATAAATTTACTCGTGCCAACAAGTATAAAGGCTGGAAGCCATTTCTATTTATCGGAGAAGATATTCATGACAAGACGCTTGGTATCATCGGCTTAGGCCGGATTGGCTTTGCGGTCGCGGCTCGAGCAATTTGTTTTGGTTTGAAAATAGTTTATCACGATGTAGTTCGCAATCCAGAATTTGAAGCGAAATTTGGTGGAAAGTTTTTGGAAACTTCGGAGTTATTAAAACAATCTGATTTTGTTACTTTGCATGTGCCACTGATGCCTTCCACTCGTCATTTGATTGGGAAAAAAGAATTTGCTCTGATGAAAAAGTCTGCTTATTTAATCAATACTTCACGCGGTCCAGTGATTGATGAAAAAGCCTTGGTAGCCGCTTTGAGAAAAAAACAAATTGCTGGTGCGGCAATTGATGTATATGAATTCGAACCTAAACTTACTCCTGGTTTGACTAAATTAAATAATGTAATTTTAACACCTCATATTGCTTCGGCCACCATTGAAACTCGCATGAAAATGTCTGAAATCGCTGTTCAAAATATTATCGAAACGCTTAGTGGTAAAACTCCTGCACATTCGTTACACAAATAAAAATATTCACTGTTTGCTTTAACAAAAAATAATGACTGCTTTGTCATTATTTTTTTACAATTGATTATTTTAATGTGTAGCCTTGTTTTCTCCACCCTAGAATCCCACTTTCTAAATTTACAAGTTCACCTTTGATATCACCTGCTCCAAGTTGAGCACTGGCTAACTGACTACGGCCACCTGATAGACAATACAAATATATTTTTTTGTATGGGCGCAACATTTCTAATTTTCCCATTATTTGATCAACAGGAATATTGATTGCTCCAACTATACCACCTTTGGCAAATTCTTCAGGTGTGCGTACGTCGACAAGAATACCTTCATCTAAACCTTCTTCAAGAAAATTGTGTAATGCTTCTGCTGAAATTTGTTTTCCGATCATATATTATTTTGCAAAAATAAATAAATTACATATACCAAAGCGGCATTTTGTATAATAATTAGTGGAATACCAATTAAAAAATAAAACTTTTGGGTTTTGTGTCTAAAAGTAAACATTCCCAAATAGACACCGATGGCACCAAAGGCGGCTGCCATAAAGAATAGTGTGCCCTCGGAAATTCTCTCAGCGCCACGTTGAGTGGATTTAATTTTATCGACAAGCATAATTATAAAAGCGATAAAATTGATCGCAAAGTAAGCGATTAAAATTGTGAGCAATTGGTTATCAATTAACATTTTCAAAAATTAATAATTAGTTGTAGTATTTTGTTGGATCAGAAAAACCACCTTCCTTGAAACCTTTTTGTCGCAAGATACACGAGTCGCAATGTCCGCATGCCAAACCATTTTCAGAAGGATCATAACAACTAATAGTCAAACCGTAGTCAAATTTAAATTCCATTCCTCTAGTTATTATCTCCGCTTTAGTTAAATTAATTAAAGGTGTATGAATTTTGATATGGAGGCCTTCCACACCGGCTTTTGTAGCTAAATTAGCCATTTTTTCAAATGCATTGATAAATTCCAGGCGACAATCTGGATATCCGCTGTAATCTAGGGCGTTTACCCCAATAAAAATGTCGGCTGAGCCAAGTATTTCAGCATATGCCAAAGCAAAAGACAGAAATATAGTGTTACGTGCAGGTACGTATGTAATAGGAATTTCTTTTGCAATCATTTCATCGGTCGTCCTGTCTTTTGGTACTTCTATATTACTGGTGAGAGCCGAACCACCAAATATTCTCAAATCAATTGGAACAACAATATGATGTTTTATACCAAGAAAATCTACTACCCGCTTTGCGGCTTCAAGCTCAACTGAGTGCCGTTGGCCATAAGCAAAACTAATCGCATGGATTTCAAAACCATTTGATTTAGCAAGAATGGCGGTGGTGGCCGAATCAAGACCTCCACTTAGCAAAACTACTGCTTTTTTTTCAATTCCTGATTGATTTGTATTATTTTTTAAAACTGAATTATGCATATATATTATATTGATGAAACATTACATTTGATTTAATTGAACTAATGGCATAAATAGAAAGCTTAACTTATCCAAAGGCAATCAAGATAATCAACTAGCATATGAAATAATAACGCCACGGCGATCAAGCGTGTTTTTGGAAACAGAATACCTAAACAATAAAATGTAATAGCGATAAATGAATGGAGTGGATGAAAACCGATGCTACATCGATTTGCATTATAAATAGGTGTAGAAAAAAGATGGTCCAAATCCACTAACATAGTGAGAACTATAATTGCCCAAGCTTTTTTCCAATTCTGTTTGAACCAAGTTAAGGCAAAAACTGCAGGAAAAATGAGGTGTAAAAAATAATGTACAAAAAAACGCATTTAAAATAAACTTATTTGAAATTTAATAAAAGCTTATCATTAAATATATTATTTGGCTAGAGCATATAATAGATGAAAAAAATCTCATTATTATATTATTATTCTAAAAAATGTGATATAATAAATTTATATGGATAATAAAAAATCAATTTCCGATTCACTAAGATATTTGGTTATTCCAAGTGTCTTGCTTTTTATAATACTTTCTATATTGATTTATTTATTATATCAAAAAGAATTCAAATTTTTCCGCAATATTTATAATAACGAAGTTGCACAAAGAAAAGCTTTGATTGTTGGCAGGTTTCACGATGCTGTGGAAATTTCTGAAAGTGCCGGCGCCTTGTTTGCTTCAAGTCAAGAAGTAACCAAAGCAGAATTTGATTTATTTGGTTCAAAATTAATCAAACAAAATGCAACGGAAGATTATTCGATCCCGTTGATGATCGAATGGGCTGACGCGCAAAATATTATTCGATATGTCTATCCATCAAATGCAGACAACGACAAAATGCTTGGTTTAAATTTAAATGATTATAAAAACCGCATACAACCAACTCTGGAAGCACAACAAATCAAATCGCCAGTAGTTACAGAACCGATAATGCTTCTTGAAGGCTATCCTGGCATCCTAATATATTCACCTGTTTTTAAAGGCGAACAATATTTGGGTGAAACAATTGTCGTATTGCGATTAAAAAATTTGTTAGCTCCAATGCCCGGTACACATCAAATCCATAGCAAAGACGAATATTTTAAAACTGATTTTTTTATTATCCCCTTTGATAGTGACGTTATATACACTATTAATGGTGAACGTATTGTCAATCCACAAGGCGGAACTGTTAAGGATGATTCATCGAAAGTGTATTTGCTGCCAAAAAAAGGATCCGTGAGTGAAGATATTACTTTTGCCAACAAAAAAGTGAAATTGATTATTTTTCCAACCTACATTTCCGAAGTAAATTTAAGAGTAATAGTTTACGCAACCATTTCCCTGTTTTTCCTTCTAATTATCATAGTATTTTTATGGCTATTGCAAAAACGTCGAAAATTATTATTGAACGAAATAGCCAAAACAGAAGCTTTGATTGTTAGTATTGGTGATGGTTTGATAGCTTGTGACAAAAATGGAATATTGATGTTTGTCAACGAAAGAGCCGAGATGCTTTTTGGATATAGTGCAAAGGAATCGGTCGGAAAATCATATTTTGATATTTGGCGACTGGTTGATAAAAACGGTGTTGATGTACCAACCAATGAAAGACCATTTCATATCGCATTAACTCAAAATAAAATAACGAACGTTTCTGTTGGTTCACATTTGTATATTTTAAAAAAGGATGGCACACGCTTCCCTCTTGAATCAACCATTACTCCGATTATTGTTAACAATAAATTAGAAGGAGCGATTGCGGTTTTTCGAGATATTACCAAAGAAGATGAAGTAGATAGAATGAAAACGGAATTTTTATCATTGGCTACGCATCAACTTTTAACTCCTTCGACGGCGATAAAGTGGATGTCTGATTTGATGTTAAAAGGAAAAATGGGGATTTTAAAGAAAAAGCAAATAGATAGTTTGAGAGATATCTATAATTCCAACGAAAGCATGATAAATTTAATAAATTCGTTATTGAATATTTCAAGAATTGAATCTGGTAGAATTATTATCAATCCAAAACCAACATCTCTAAAAGATTTAGTTAGTGATGTTGTCAAAGAATTAAAAAATAAAACCACTGTTAAGAAACAAATTTTGAGTATTCGTGTTGATAAAAATTTACCAAAAATCAACATCGATCCACATCTAATTTCAGAAGTTTATAAAAATATTTTAACTAACGCAATAAAGTACACTCCAGAAAAAGGTAAGATCTTGGTGGCTATTAGTTTAAATAAAGATGAAATTATTTCTAAAATTAGTGATAACGGTTGTGGTATTCCTGAAAAAGACAAGCCTAGAATATTTGAAAAATTTTATCGCGGTGAAAATATTAAAGTTAAAAAAGAAGGAAATGGTCTGGGTTTATATTTGGTGAAGCAGATTGTCGATGTTTCTGGAGGTAAGGTTGGATTCGAAAGCAAAATTGGCAAAGGTACGACTTTTTGGTTTAGCTTACCACTATCAGGTAGCAAACCAAAGGCGGGTGAAGTGTCTATTACATAACAATGAAATTATATAATTTCTCTAAATGAGGATTGACAAACCGTCAGTTTTGCTTTAGTATGTAAAATTGTTCTTTTAAAAAGTTGTGAGGGGAAATAATTGCCTATAATTTGGCCATTATTCCCCCTTGTAACATTAGATTCAGATTGCGATTCCGATTGGGGTACACCGCTGTGGTGTAGGAAATTGCTGGAGGAAAAATGTTCTTAATCGGTCAGAATAATCAACTGTTTAGCCTGTTGGGAATAAAGTATGTTTTAGTCATACTAAATGACGGCAAAGGTTTTGCCGCCATCGACATGACGACATTCAACAACCGGCTAACGCTGGCCGTTCAGAATGATAAGTATAGCGCGACTGAGTGTGCCGAGGCAATGAAAAAAGCCAGAGAATACGGCATCCCGGAAACTATCAACGAGGCGTTGGAACACACGACCAGGGTCAAACCGCCACCGCCAAATGAAAAAAAGATGCCGGTAGTCTTTCAAATTTGTTCTTTGCCTTGCTCGTGTTTAAAACACGGGCACCTGGTGTATAAGGATAAATTAGAGAGATGGAGTCCGCCGATCCTTACTTTAGCACAGGGGCTCGACCATCTCAGCTGGGAGGTTGTGGCGAAACAATCCACAACAGTCCAAGGAGCAGTGGCCGTGTACATGCAGATGGTTCGAGCGGACTTGCCGATTGACAAGCAGTAAAACAGTCGGTACTTTTCACCTTCCGAAATATGGTGAAAGCATAGAGTGAAGTCTTGAAATCACTCCATTCGCAACAAGCGAACGTTAAAGACAAACTAGTATGGAGGGTCAGACACATTGGACCGCCCGCACTAGCTTTAAAATATGAATTATCGTATTTTAAAGC
>CAYZHG010000087.1:0-9210 GCA_964477455.1 uncultured Gammaproteobacteria bacterium | reverse complement strand
TCTCATTCGGGTTTTTTGTTATTGGGGCGACACTTGTGGCGGTCGCCCGTTTACCATTCGTGCCTGCATGTTAGCGAGCAAGGCTTAAATCTTTTGCGGGTACGAATTGCCCCGGAATCGGTTTACCCTTTCCGAAACAATATCTATTATTCCAACCTTGTCCACAACTATAACAAGGTGACTCCGTGTTTTTAAACGCCGAAGCGACCATGAAATATTTCAAACAATGACCCAAGAGCATAGCGCGATCTAGGTTGAAACATTGGAACACGTCTGTATCCAACGGTCTATTCAATCTATCTGGCATGTTACACCCCCAACAAAAAGATAAACGCATTTTAAGCCTAACATATTAATTATATAATATCAAACAAAAAAATCCCCCAATTGAATTGAGGGATTTTGAAAATTTTGTAAAATCGATTAACGTTTTGACCACTGAGCGGCACGACGCGCTTTTTTCAAACCAAATTTCTTTCTTTCTTTGATGCGTGGATCGCGAGTCAAATAACCTTGAGTTTTCAAAGTCTTTCTGAGCTCTTCATTCCAAAGTACCAAGGCGCGAGCAATACCAAGCTGGACTGCAGTTGCTTGACCCTTTTTTCCACCACCTTGAACTAGACAAGAAATATCTAAATCTTTTTCTTTAGCCAAAGCTTTCAGAGGAGCCATTACGATATCTTGATATTCAAAATATGGTAAGAATGCTTTGAAATCCATGCCATTGATAGTGATCTTGCCTGTACCTTTTGTGATACGAACACGAGCAGAAGCACGCTTACGACGTCCAACAGCGCGATTTGAATCAGTTGTGCTAAGTTTTGTCATAATTATGATTTCTTAAAGTGTAAGCGGATCATGCGTTGATCACGTAATCTATTTTTTGGCAACATTTTAGCAACTGTAAGTCTCATTACTTCTTCTGGACTTTCAGCCATCAAAGTTTTGGCTTGCTTTTCTTTCAAACCACCTGGATGAAGAGAGTGATGACGATAAATTTTTTGTTCCATTTTTTTACCAGTGAATGCAATTTTATCAACATTGGTAACTACCACTTTATCGCCAGCATCAATATGCGGAGTGTATTTTACTTTGTGTTTACCCATCAAAAATGTGGCAATTTGTGTTGCCAAGCGACCTGGAGCCATTCCAGTTGCATCAAGTTCGATTGTTTTTCTATTAGTAGCCATAATAATCAATTATCTATTAAACAAGCTCGATCATCGCCTCTTCTCCAGCGTCGCCTTTGCGAACACCAAGCAAGGTAATACGAGTGTAACCACCTGGTCTAGTGGCATAACGTGGACCAATCACTTCCAACATTTTTTTGATGGCGTTGTTGGTATAAAGTACGCGCATCAATTGACGACGAGTAGCCAAATCATTTGTCTTGGCTTTTGTAATCAATTTTTCGATAAGCGAGCGCAATACTTTTGCTTTGGCTTTAGTAGTTTTGATTTTCTCATGGATAATCAAACTCTCTGCTAAGTTGGCCAAAAGCGAGCGACGCGCAGCCGTTTTACGATCTAATGTAGCTTTTTTTACTAAATGTCGCATATCAATAAAAATCCTTAATAATTTACTTTTTCTTTGAAACTTTCTTTTTTGGTTTTGTCTCTCCTTCTTCAACTGGTTCATCTACCGCTACCTCGGGCTCCTGTGCAACATTTTCAGGTTGTGTAGAAGCAACACTAGATAAAATAATTGAAAAATGATCGATCAAAATCTTTACAGATTGGTTTACAGCATCTTCAGGGGAAATAGTACCGTTCGTTTCAATATTAACAGTTAATTTTTCGTAGTTAGTAATATCACCAACACGAGTATATTCAACTTTATAACCAACGTCTTTCACTGGTGTATAAACAGAATCAATAACGATTGTGCCTAGTGGGTAGTTTTTCTTATCTTTCTCTTCAACTGGTACAAAACCGCGTCCTTTTCCAACAATAATTTCCATTTCTAGAGTTTTGTTGGAAGTAAGATTGCAGATTACCAAATCTTTACTAACTACTTCAGCGTTGGCATTTTTTTCGATGTCCGCTCCAGTTACTGGACCTGGACCTTTTTTAATTAAATTCAAAGTAACAGATTCGTCACCGTAAACTTTTACTGCTAATTGTTTTAAATTCAACATTACCTCCACTATATCTTCCTGCACACCCTCAACAGTAGAGAATTCATGTTGTGTGCCTTTGATTTTGTAAGCTTCTACAGCTCCACCAGACAATGATGACAACAAAACGCGACGCAATGCGTTGCCAAGTGTTGTGCCGTATCCATGAAAACATGGAGTAATAACCAAAGCACCAGTCAGAGCGGTTTCGCCTTGATGAAATTCTACTTTAGATGGTAAAAGAAAGTTCTCCATAAGATAATAAATTTATAATTAGCGAGAATAAAACTCGATAATAACTTTTGGATTAAAATTAGGACTTTCAACAGCTGGTGCGTTCAAAACTTTGGCACTAACTGTTTTACTATCCACACCCAACCAAGAAGGAGCCTCAACTTTCTGTAATTTCTCAGTGATGCCTTCAAATAATTTTTTACTCTTGGAAATTGTGCTAGCGGCGATAACTTGACCAACTTTAACACGGAAAGAAGGAATATCTACTTTTTCACCATCAACAGTAATATGTCCGTGATTTACCATTTGACGAGCAGCAGCACGAGAAGATGCCAAGCCTGCGCGATAAACAGTGTTGTCCAAACGAGATTCAAGGAAATTCAAAAGAATTTTACTAGTGTCGCCCACTTTTTTAGAAGCTTCGGCAACATAGTTGGAAAATTGACGTTCCAAAATACCGTAAATTCTTTTTACTTTTTGTTTTTCTAAAAGCTGTTTGCCGTAGCCGGAAACCTTTGGACGTTTCTTACTTGGGCCGTGTTGACCAGCTGGATAAGCTCTTTTAGTCAATGGGCATTTTGGAGAATCGCACAATTTTTCACCGTACTTGCGACATAACTTATGTTTTGGACCAATTTTTCTAGCCATAATATTTTAATTACAATATGGTAAATTACACTCTACGTCTTTTTGGTTGACGACAGCCGTTGTGTGGGATTGGAGTGACATCATTGATTGAAACAACATTCAAACCATTGATATGAAGAGCACGGATTGCACCTTCACGACCACCGCCGATACCTTTCACAAATACACTAACTTCTTTTACTGCGTAAGCAGCAATCTTGTCCATCAAATCCTTGGTGACAAGAGAAGCAGCGTAAGGAGTAGCTTTCTTTGGACCTTTGAAACCAACTACACCTGCGGATGACCAACCCAAAACGTTTCCGTTTGGATCAGTAATAGTGATGATGGTATTGTTGTAAGTAGCTTGAATATAGGCGTTGGCGCGAGGAACTTGGCGATCAACAACCTTCTTTTTCTTTGCTTTAGAAGAACCTACCTTGGCTTTTGTAGCCTTGGCAGCAGATTCTTCAGGTTTATTTGTTGTTTTTTCTGTCATATTTTATAAATCTGGTAGTTAAAATTAACAAGCGTCTGCTTTAGGTCTTCTGACCAGCCAACTTCTTACCACTAACAGCTGTCTTGCGAACGTTGCCGCGCACAGTACGAGAGTTAGTTTTGGTACGTTGACCGCGAACAGGTAAATGTTTCATATGGCGGATGCCACGGTAACATTTAACATCTTTCAAGCGCTTGATATTACTCATGATTTCACGACGCAAATCACCTTCTGTTTTGTAATCTTTTTCTACAATAGCACGCAATTTGTCTTGCTGAGCCTCAGTAAGATCTTTGGCACGGATGTTTTCATCGATACCGGCATCTTTTAGGATCTTAACTGCTAGAGTCTTACCGATACCAAATACGTATGGTAGAGCAAAAGCAATCTTCTTATCATTTGGAATGTTTGTACTGGCAATTCTCATAATTTCTAGAGATGAGTAAATAATTAAATTTATTTTACTATTTGCGAAGCTCAACGAAATTTCAAACTCCGCAGGAGTTTATGTTTCAAATTTGATTAACCCTGACGTTGTTTATGTTTTGCATTTTCACAGATGACAAACACGCGGCCTTTGCGACGTACGGTTTGACACTTCATACAAATCTTCTTCACGGAAGCGCGTACTTTCATATGGTATGGACTAATAAATAATTAAGTAAAGCAAAAATACCAACCACTGCCGCGATATCGACGCCCCTCTAAAAAAGTGAGGAACTACACCGCAATGGTTGATATTCTTATGTTTGAATTGTTTAGAAACGGAATGTGATTCTACCTTTAGTCAAATCGTAAGGTGTCATCTCTACTTTTACCTGGTCTCCTAAACTTAAACGAATCTTGTTTAAGCGCATTTTACCAGACAAATGAGCGATAATGGTCTGTCCACTCTCGAGCTTAACGCGGAAAGTGCCAGCCGGTAGCAACTCTTCAATTGCACCCTTTAATTCGATAACGTCTTGTTTACTAACCATTTGGAAAAAATTAATTACCATTATTCTAGCTAAAAAAACGATTTTAGTCAAGGGGCTAGGCCAACCATGAATAAAATTTGATTATTTGCTATAAAATGGCTTGAATTAGCTAAAAAATACTACGATACTTGATCTGGCGCTAACTTATTCACATCCCCTACTTCCTGTCGATAAACAAAAAACTTGTAAAGTAAGAAATTCCAGGATACGGCCATAGCAACATTTATCAGCCTGACTACCAAATAATAATTCGTCTGTGAAATTCCAATATATTGAATATATTGATGCAAATTTATTAAACTGGTAAAAATATACATCCAGGTAATTGCAAATAAATAATTGAAACCAGCTACTAGATAAAATCTAATAATTTGTTGATGGGTTACGCCTTTAGATCCAAACGCCCAATACTTATTTAATAAGAATACCAAATTTATTATCACCAGTTGATTAATGACGATCGACAAAATCGGATTGATGTGCAAATTAACCAAAAAATGCAAAGACCAGATATCTAAAACAACCGCACCAATGCCAATAGTAAAATATTTGGCAAATTGTACGCGCATGGACCAAAGTTTTTTTACAACATTTGTAAGCATGGAATTTATTTTATTGAAGCACCGCTTTGATACGACGGATACCAGACGAAACTGCTTCTTCTTTGACAATTTTGAATGTTCCCATAATACCTGTATGTTCAACATGAGGACCACCACAAATTTCCTTACTGAAAGTTTGAGAATTTATTGTAGCGGATGGCATTACATCCGGTTCACCGACTGAATATACTTTTACTTTATTACCATATTTATCTTCAAATACTCCCAACGCTCCTTGTGTTTTCGCTTCTGCTACGGTCATTTCAATAAATGAAACATGGTAATCTTTTTTAATTGCATAATTTATCAAATCTTCAACTTTCTGTTTTTGTTCCTCAGACATTTTTTCTGGATGAGAAAAATCAAAACGTAAACGCTCGGCGGTAATATTACTACCACGCTGTTCCACGTGTGAACCCAACACCTGACGCAAGGCGGCATTCAATAGATGTGTACCAGTATGATATTTCACGGACATCTCGCCATGATCGGCCAAACCACCTTTGAATTTTTGTTCCGCACCAGCACGAGATAAATCTTGGTGGGCTTTAAATGCTTCTTCAAAACTATTTACATCCACTGTCAAACCATTTTCCAAAGCCATTTCTAAAGTCATTTCTAAAGGAAAACCATAACTTTCAAATAATTTAAAGGCTTGCTTACCAGAAATTTCTGTTATATTTTTCCCAGTCTTTTCAAAAGCAATTCTAAAACCATTTAAAAGTTTTTCAAATTCTTTTAATCCCTGTTCGATTGTATTTCTAAATTTACTTTCTTCTTTGGCCAATTCGAACATTATAAATTCCTGATTTTTGGCCACTTCAGAATAAACATCTTTAAAGATTTTAATTACTTCGGCAGCAATTTTATCACAGAAATTTTCATTAATTCCAAGTAGGCGTCCATGACGAACAGCACGACGAATCAAACGACGCACAATATATCCGCGATCCACATTGCTGGGAGCGACACATTTATCATCACCCATAATCATAGTAGCAGTACGCAAATGATCGGCAATAATACGCATGGATTTGGTCACCTCAAGACTTTCGATATATTCACGGCCAGATAATTCTTCAATCTTCTGAATCAACGGCCAAAAGGTATCGATCTGAAAAACATCGGCAAAACCATTGAGGGTTACCAAAGTTCTTTCCAATCCCATTCCAGTATCCACATTTTTCTGTACTAATGGTTCGTAATGTCCTTCTTTATTTTTATTGTATTGCATGAAAACGTCATTCCAGATTTCCAACCAATTGTCTTCATCAGTACCAGCATTACTTCCCGCTGGAGGAAATTCAGTTTCGCCTTTCCAAAAAAACATTTCCGTATCAGGACCACAAGGACCAGTTTGACCTGCTGGACCCCACCAGTTATTTTTTCTTGGCAAATAAGCAATCCTATCTTCGGCCACTCCTAAACTTTTCCAAATACCAGCCGCTTCTTCATCACGTGGAATACCATTTTCATCTTCTCCAGCAAAAACCGTCACCGCTAATTTGCGTGGATCCAAACCCAAATATTTTGGTGAAGTCAAAAACTCCCAACTCCATTCAATCGCTTCTTTTTTAAAATAATCTCCGAGTGACCAATTGCCCATCATCTCAAAAAAAGTATCATGACGAGTATCGCCCACTTCATCGATATCTTGGGTGCGAATACATTTTTGAATATTGGCCAAACGTTTTCCTTCTGGATGTTTTTCTCCCAACAAATATGGTACAAGCGGATGCATACCAGCCGTGGTAAACAAAACCGTTGGATCATTTTCTGGAATCAAAGAAGCGCTCGGAATAATTTTGTGTTCCTTGCTAGCAAAAAATTCTAAATATTTCTGACGAAGTTCTCTGGAGGTAATCATATTAATTATTTGTTTTATTATTTTTTATAATATCAGACAAGACATCTTTTAGTGACACCAATGCCCAAACTGAATTTAAAATTACAAATGGATAACCTTTTATTAAAATTCCGTAAACTATCAAAATGGCACTACCAATAAAATTTACTAAATCGTATTTCAACATTTCACTATTCCAAATCTTTTTCTGTTCTAAAATAAAAGCAAATAAAATAAATATAGCGCCGATTATACCTAGAATTGTCGTTAAATCGAGATTCATACTGGTGATTTTAGCTAAAAATAATATTTCTGTAAAGCTTTTAATACAATCTACAAAATTACTCCCCCGCCCAAACACAAACCGCTTTTATAAAAAACGGCAAACTGTCCAGGGGTGACAGCGCGTTGTGGTTTGGAGAATTTTATCAAAAGATTCCCGTTTTCACGGGAATGACAAATTGTGGCGGATTGTAACTCTTGGCGATGACGCAATCGGATTTTGCATTTTAATGGTAATTTTGGAAGATCACTCGCCGTCCAATTTACACCCTCCACGTTGATTTCTTTTTTATATAACAAAGGACTGTTTTCACTACCGACAACCAACTCATTTTTTTGAAAATCTTTATCCAATACAAACATCGGTTTCCCATCATTACTATTCAATCCTAGATTACGTTGGCCGATTGTATAGTAAGCCAAACCATCATGTTTACCTAACACATTTTGATTCTCATCAACTATCTTACCAGAACTAACTTTAATTTTATTTTTTAAAAAATCGCGCATTGGAACTTCACCCACAAAACAAATTCCCATACTTTCTTCTTTTTGGGCAGTTGGTAAATCAAATTTCGTCGCCAATTTGCGCACTTGTTCTTTGTTGTAGCTCCCAATTGGAAACAAAACGCTTTTTAATTGCTCCTGATTGAGCTGGTGCAAAAAATATGTTTGATCTTTATTTTTATCCTTGGCTTCTTGCAACAAAAATTTACGACCACTCTTTTTAATCCGAGCATAATGACCGGTAGCAATATAATCAAACCCAAGTTCACGCGCTTTATTTAGCCAAGCACCAAACTTCACAAATTTATTACACAAGACATCTGGATTAGGCGTTCGTCCCAGCTCGTATTCCTTATACATATAATCGAGCACATCACGACTATATTCTTTCACAAAATCTAAACGCAACAATTGGATTCCCAATTTTGCCGCAACCCGCAAGGCATCATGATAATCATCACGCCAACAAGATTGACCACTGGATTGGTCGTCATAGTTCACCATAAAAGCCGCGGTGACATCATATCCCGCTTTCACTAATAAAGCCGCCGCTACCGATGAATCCACACCACCAGACAGACAAACGAGCACTTTAATTTTATTATTCTTTTTATTCATAGCCTACAATTCCACTGGATGGATATCTTCTTTTAGTTTTTTAATAGTGTATTTTAATATTGGATCAAACATCTTATGCTTTTCAAAAAATACTCTCGCCGTTTTTGTTCTTATCCAAAACATATCGTCTGTACGAAAACGCATCTGCAACATTATTTTTTCTCGATCATAATTCCAAAAGCGTTCATTTCTTTCTATTCCAATCTTTCCAAACAAATCCATTTTATCGGCATCACGCAATATTATCGCTTCTAAGTATTTATCCGCCGCATTATTCCAGTGATAACGAACACTATATAATAAATTTAATTTTTCTGAATTGGAAAGTTTGTTTAATATCTCATCATTTCTAAACCATTCTTGGCAAATTTCATAAGAAAGTTCGTGATGACGCTTTTTGGAATCCTCAGAACCATTCATTCCTTCTAACGCTCGTCCCACATCGTGCAAGAGTCCGGCCATTTCACACAAAAAAATGTTGGCTTTTTCTTTTTTTGCAATTTGTACTGCCCATTCGGCTACGCGCGCGGCATGATCCGAACCGTGTCCAGCCACAGGATTTTCTCCCATATATGAATACACTTTGGCACGTGTATATTTAATTATTTCTTGCTGTTTTTTTGTGTACATATTTATAATTAAACATATTATCCAAATTGATTATATCATTATCTAGCGAAAATTCAAGTAAACCTGCCTACGCTGAAGCTTCGGCGAGGTAAAACAAAAACCCCCCGATAAATCGAGGGGTTCAAGTTGATTGTCAATTAACCATTGCGACGAGCCTGCATGCAGTCTCGGCAATATACTGGTTTGTCACCAGTTGGTTGGAAAGGCAACTCAGAAATCTGCTGACCACAAGATGCGCAGTTCAAGTTGACACTGTACATCTGGCGAGGAGCTTG
>CAYZHG010000086.1:0-4102 GCA_964477455.1 uncultured Gammaproteobacteria bacterium | reverse complement strand
TGATTCATTGGTGGTTGTTGAAAATTTTGCATAGGAGCAAAATTTGGTGGTGGCAAAATCTGTGAGGTTTCTTGAGCGGAAGTTTTGGAGGTTTTAATCGAAGACACAGCATTTTTTAAAATCTGTGGTATTTCAATATAAAATGCGTTGGCAGGTAATGACGCACCAAATAAAACAACCACCGCCATCGATAATACTAAAAACTTGTACTGAATTTTCATATATACTTTTAAATATTAATTATATTAAGAATATATTATATCATCAAATTTAAGAATAAACAAAAAAACTATTAGTTACTTTTGAGCGGGTTACGAGCCCAAGGCTCGTCCTTTCGGCCTCGCGGCCGAAAAAAGCGAAAAAGCAACTAATAGTTTTTGTTCTACGGATTTAAGTTGTTATAGAGAAATAGCCTGTGTAGGACAAGAATCACACCCCATCTGAATCATATCCTCTTCATCCCCTGTTGGATCAATCACAACCGCCTTACCATCATCATCCATTTTGAAGGTATTACAAGCCAAAGCCACACAAGTGCCACAGCCAATACATTTTTCTTTATCTACATTAGGGTTCATATTTTTAAAATTAAGATAAATTAGAAAATTTAAACATCTCCTAAAAAATCATTATTTAAAACCTCTTCCACGGTGGCATCCATAATACCTGGATCTTGCGGAGGTCGAGTCGCCGCTTCTTCGATATCGGCCAAAATAGTTTCCTCTTTGGCCTCATCAATAAAATTTCCATTGACCACAGCAATTGGAGCCATATGACAGCGGCCAGTACAATTGCAATAGTTTAGATCAACGTCTTCATTTTTCTCACCAGCTTTAAGGCCGGTATCTGCTTCAATTTTGCGCATCAGCTTGCCTGAGCCCATTACTCCACAAGTCATGCCACAACAAACGCGAATATTTTTTTTAACCATATATTTTTTTTGTTTCCCGTAATTGTTTAATAATTTCTGGCAAATATTTAATTATATATTCTATATCTTTTTGTGTGTTGCAATGCCCAAGTGTAAATCGTAAACTTCCGTGTGAATCTTCCTGCGACAATCCAATCGCTAAAAGTACGTGTGATGGATTTATTGATTCACTGGTGCAGGCACTTCCAGTTGAGCACATGATGCCGTATTCATCTAAATAGAGCAATAAAGACTCGCCTTCAACCCCAACAAATGTAATATTTAAATTATTTGGTAATCGTTTGTCTCCCAGTTGTGGACCATTTAATTTAATATTGGGAATTTGTTTTTGTAGTTCACTCCACAGGTTTGTAGTAAGTTCACAGACACGCTTTGATTCATGTTCCAATTTACTTTGAGCCAATTCAAAGGCTTTGGCGAATCCAACAATGGCTGGCACATTTTCCGTGCCTGCACGCAAATGTCTTTCTTGGGCACCACCGATAATTAGCGGTTTCAGACGTACACCGCGTCGCACATAAAGCATGCCAACCCCTTTTGGTCCGTACATTTTACTACCATTGACCGTCATTAGATCGACATGGAGTTTCTCTACATCCAAATTTAGATAACCGGCGGCCTGACAGGCATCCGTATGAAAATATGGATATTGCGAATTATTTTCTTTACGATATTTTAAGATCTCTCGGCCGATTTCGGCAATTGGTTCAATCGTACCAACTTCGTTGTTGGCGTACATCACTGAAATCAAGACAGTTTCTGGGCGAATGGCTTTAATCAATTCATTTATATTTACAAAACCTTGTTCGTCTACTTTTAAATAAGTCACTTCCCAACCTTGTTTTTCTAAATCACGTAACGGATGTAATATTGCATGATGTTCAATGGCGGAAGCGATAAGGTGTTTACCTTTATTTTGGTGAGCTTGTGCAATACCGTAAATTGCCAAATTGTCCGATTCACTACCACCGCCAGTAAAAATAATATTTTCTGGCAAAGCATTGATAAGTTTGGCCACTGTTCTGCGACTATCATTCAAGACGCCATTTGCTTCTAAGCCTTTGTGATATAAAGATGATGGGTTTCCGTAAATATCAGTAAAATAAGGCAACATCGCCTTTACTACTTCTGGATCACAATAAGTCGTGGCCGCATGGTCCAAATAAATTTCACGTTTAATTTTCGGTTTTATAAACATAATTAAATGTCTGTCAGTTTGACTTCTTCTAGAATTTTAACAATACGTTTATTTAATTTGCCCATTTTAGTTTTTAATTCGCATGTTTGAGCAGGGTTGCAACAATCAATTTTTTTGGAAGTATCTAGACAATTTAAAATACAACATTTTCCTTCCATCACTTCCACCACTTTGCGTAGGGTAATTTTCTTTGGGTCGATGGTGAGTTGGTATCCGCCAGCCACTCCTTGGTGGGCATCAATAAGCTTGGCCATTCGTAATTTTCTAGCGATTTTTTGTAAAAATAAAAAAGATATTTTAGTTGTTTTAGCGATGTCATTTAAAGACAACACTCGCCCTTTTGATTTACTTAAAACTTTTAACATCTGCAAAGCATAATCGGTTTCACGACGAAGAGTAAGCATATTAAAAAGGTAAAGTAAAATTAATATTTTTTATAGCGGGATTGCCATTGGCGGTAACTGGTTTTTCTGTTTTTTCAAAGTTAACAGCAAATGGTAAAACTTCCCCAGTTAAATTTTTATAAAATAATTGTTTGTGTTCACGGCCAAAATCATAGATATCTTTGGTCACTTTCACATCTTGTTCACAATATTTTTTGATTTCGTCCAATTTCCCTTCACGCCACCAGCGCACAGCTTGCAAACCATCGGCACTTTTGGTAATACCTTCAAGTGTAGCTTCGGCTATGGATGCCAACTTCAAACGTATGCCTAGACTTTCCTTTACTTTCACGATTAAATCAAGATGTGGCAAAAGCAACAGATCACCAAGATAGTAATTGTTTAAAACTGGGAGATCAAAGTGTTCACTATTATAACCAATGATGCGTTCGGCTTTTTCAAGTATTGGCCACACTTGGTTCAGTTCACTTTCCAAAAAACTATGATAACTATCAGTATCAGAGCGATAAAGAGAAATTACTGATACTTTTAATTTTTTAAAATCATTATCAACTTCGGCAAAAGTATTTTGGGTTTCGATATCAAAAACTACTTCGTAGGACATATTTAATAGGTATGAATTACGTCCGTCATTGTATCAAAATTTCATAAGCAAAACAAGAGCATTTTCATTACATACCTATATAATATGAATTGTACTCCGTTTTGTCTATAGTAGTCAGATCCAGCTTCTTTTCCAACGCCTGCACATCCATCAAACGCGCTTTGGTTTGGGGGTGTTTGGCTACAAATAAGCTACAACAATCTTCGTATGGGCGGTTGGATATTTCCAAAGTTTCCAATTGTCGTGCCAAGGCAGTGATCGTAATTTTGTTTTCCCCGATTAGTGGAGCGAGTTTTAAAATATCTACCGCCTGATAAACAGCGGTCAAATTCTCTAAGGTTTGAGAAGCTACTTGTCCCAATGAGTCCCCCGTTATTAAGGCTTGGCATTTTCGTTTTTTAGCAATGGAATTGGCAATTCTAAACATAATACGACGAGTCAATAACATGCGGTAATCAGACGGAATGTTTATCACAATCTGTTTTTGCCACTCTGCAAATGGCACAATGTGCAAATGAATTTTACCATGATAGCGCGCCAAAACGGCCGTTAAATCCATAATTTTTTGAGAAACTTCTTGCGTTACCTGAGTTTGGTTTTGAAAATGCACCAATTCAATCTCGGCACCACGACAGATCATTTTATACGCGGCTACAGGACTATCAATACCGCCTGAAAGCAAACACATCACTTTGCCAGAGCTTCCCGCGGGCAAACCACCTGCTCCAGTATAGCGATTGCCATAAATTATTGCATCTTCACTACCAATATTTATATAAATCGTTAAGTCTGGTTTTTTTAAATTTACTTTGTAGCCAAATTTAATATTAATTTCGGCACCTAGTTTTTTTTCAATTTCTAAAGAATTTAATGGATAACGTTTATCGGAGCGTTCGGCTTTAATTCTAAAAGTAGAGATATCAATTCCCCAATTATAATTAATCACGGCTTGTGTGATTTTCACA
>CAYZHG010000085.1:0-3007 GCA_964477455.1 uncultured Gammaproteobacteria bacterium | reverse complement strand
TAGGAACACCGTCACCCTTGCGGGCTCCGGCTCTTTGTAAGCACACGGTTTCAGATACTATTTCATTGCCCTCTCCGGGCTGCTTTTCACCTTTCCCTCATGGTACTAATCCACTATCGATCACTAAAAGTATTTAGTCTTAGACCATAGTCGGCCCAAATTCAGACGGAATTTCACGAGTCCCGCCCTACTCAAGTATGTAAACCACGATGTATATTTTCATTTCGCGTAAGGGACTTTCACCCGCTTTGGTTGCTCATTCCAGAAACATTCTGCTATAAAAATACACGCTCGCCTAATTTTGTAGGAAATTAGCATTTACGACTTATAACACCATATAAACAACGGCCTATCCCTTTAAGCTATAGTTCCAAGTTAATCGTGAGACCAACAATTCACTATAACAACATTTATATGGTTTGGACTTTTCCCTTTTCGCTCGCCACTACTAAGGGAATCTCTTCGATTTATTTTCCTCCAGCTACTGAGATGTTTCACTTCGCTGGGTTGTCTTCAGTTACCTATGTATTCAGTAAAAGATTCTTGCTTCTTCAGCAAGAGAGTTTCCTCATTCGGAAATCTGCGGGTCAATGGTTGTTTGGGACCTCTCCGCAGCTTATCGCACCCTACAACGTCCTTCGTCGACATTTGGTGTCAAGGCATCCACCATGCGCACTTATTTAATTGCATACGGCAAAAACACTAAATAGTGCTTTGCAGTTTATTGGAAAATACTTCTTCAGTATTTTCTACCCTATATACGTTGAATTTGTAAATTGTCAAAGTTCTATCAGTACAACCACATTTTTGATGTCAACATTTTTGACATTTGGATCTGGTTGTAATTTTTAAAATAAAAGAGCCACTCTATAAGTGGCCCTCTAAAACGTCAGATTTGAATCTGCATTTATGAACCACTTGGATATTCTGAGTAAGAATTTAATTGCAATGTAAACATTGTATTTAAATTGTTTGGTATCACGATCAATGTCGTGATAAACCCAGAGGTCCAATGGTACGCTTCTCTACCAAATACTTTGGACGTGGCTCCATAAAAAGGAGTAACTAAAACGTAATTGCGATTATACCTTGTAGATAGAAGTATGTCAAGGGCTGTTTGTGTGGACGAAATGTGGATAAAATATAATCAATTTTTTTGGCTAACTAAAAGGTAATTACGGTGTTCTAAAGTTTGGCATAGCGTCTTCATCCCCAAAGAAATAATCTAAATATTCCCACGGTGGATTGTCTCCTAGAATAACATTATTTATTTTAGATACTACGTCTGCAATATCCGGTTTTCTTTTGGAAATTTCTAGAAAGATATTTTTTATAACAGCCAAATCTCTATTTTTAATAGCATTTTGAAGTTTTTTCCTCTTTGCTGGATTGGTAATGGTAACCTCTACAAAATCCACAAGTGTGACAATCGGCTCTGATTTATCTAATTCACGACTATATCGATAATTTTCCAATCCACTCTTACGAAGCAGAGGTGGAGTTTCTTTCGTTTCCCGTAATTCTGTGCCAATTTGATCTGGTCTAGGAAGTCGTTTATCACTTGTTTGCTTTGGCAGACGATCAATGGCTGATAAATTTTCTGGTCTATAACCTCTTTCCATATTTCATCATTAAAATAATATTACACAACTTCCGCCTTCTTCTTGATATGCAGTTATTACCGGATAATCTTTAATTTTGTTCAACACAGCGTCATGCAATCGCCCAGTACCACCACCATATATTACTCGAGCACTATCAGCATTTTGCTCGACACACTGATAAATAAAAATATCTAACCGGTCTAGAGCATCACTAGGATAAAATCCGTGCAAATCGAGTGTAGGGATTTTAGCCCCAAGTTGAGCGGCAAAAAATTTTATCTGAGAATTATTCATATGTACCGCCTACTATATTTCCTGCTCTTCACCTTTTCTAATCACCCAGTGCTCTACAATATGCATCGCGGCATCTGAAAAGGTTTTAAGCACAAGAAATATAGGCAAGGCATTTACGTAATATGACCCAAGAATAATTGTGAGGTGCATTGGAATTATTCTAAGATAAGGATAAAACATCAAGTTGCCGATATTTTGATTTCTAGAATCCTTAGGTTTATTGTAAAAATAAGAAAAAAGGTGATTAACAAAAAATATTATAGCGGTTAGAAAAATGGATTTCAATTCTAGAATACCAAAATTTTGTCCGTAAGGTATGGCAAAATTTCCAGATAAAAGAAATATCACATAACCAAAGTGGAACAAACCATAATGGACTAAAAAGAAAAAAGCGGTGCGGATTTTTGTACTTTGTGTTGGCTCAACGGATTGACCGTTGATTCTAAGTCCTTCAGTAGAAAACTCTTTTAATTGAAGTATTCTGACAAAATTAAAAAAACCGATTGTAATACTTTGAAACCAGTAAACCCACATTATAGTTGATAAATTCCAACCTTCTTTAGTTGCAAAGAAAATTGTTATAAAGTTCGAAAATAATAACAACCACAAAGACGAGTCTGCGAGTAAATTTCGTTTGGGTGAAATTATAGACATAACATCTATTGATCAGCATGAGTTAAAATCTAAACTCAAGTGTCTTTTTGCTTGACGATGAATTAATACAAAATCGCTTTATTTTATAATGGCGAGAATGTATATGTTTGTGCCTGGGAGAGGACTTGAACCTCCACGGGATTACTCCCAGCAGCTTCTAAGACTGCATTGTCTACCATTTCAACACCCAGGCAATTTATGGCCTTATTTAACCATATTGTTTATAAAAAAACAAGACCCAAATAAAAATACCTTCTTTATCGGGAAGGTATTTTCAAATTTTTTTAATTTTTTATTAGTTTTACAATTATTTTAACAAAAATTTGTAATTAAATAATTTGTAAACCAACAATGCAGCCATAAATTCAGAAGATGGAAAACCTTTGATTGGAGCCAATTCCAAGACATCAAAACCGACCACATTCTTTTTTTCAAATACCGCTTTCATCAAATCC
>CAYZHG010000084.1:0-29181 GCA_964477455.1 uncultured Gammaproteobacteria bacterium | reverse complement strand
ATCATAAATATATAACTGAATAAAATAAATAAAAAGAAGATGGTTCTGCAGTGGTGCAGAAAAAATAAGAGTTGAATTAATTTGTAGTATAAATTGTGGGCGAAAGAGGACTTGAACCTCCACGAGATTGCTCCCACAGGCTTCTGAGACCTGTACGTCTACCAGTTCCGCCACTCGCCCGTGAGTTATTTGATTTCGCGTTTTGTCTTAGTATACCAATCACTCAGCGTATTGAAACGATCAGCTGGGTTTACCAAATTGGCGACATTTATGCCTTGAATATCTTTACTTACCGCCATAATATAAGTTGGCGAGTATAAAAATACTGCTGGCAAATCCTTGACTAAAATGTCTTGAAATTTTTTATAAAGTTTGGCACGTAAATCGGTATCGAGTGTAGTACGTGCATCTTCCAATAATTTGTCTGCATCACGATCAGAAAATTTTGCTAAATTCAAACCTGGATATTCACTTTGAGATGAGTGCCAAAATGAATAAAGATCTGGATCAGCACCAATCATTTCACCGTAAATTAAAACTTGATAAGTTCTGTCTTTGAGTGCATCGCGTACAATTTGGCGACTACCAACAGTGATGATGTTTGTTTGAACACCAACATCTTGCCACATTTTGGCAACCTGCTGAGCGGTTTTTAAATATTCTGGTGTGTCGGCGGTCGTGATAGATAACCTCAAGATATCAGTTTTTCCAAGTTTACGATAAAAACTTTGGCCTGATGTCATCTCAGAACGAATGGTTTCGTTGATTTTATTTTCTTCTTCAGTGGAAATAATTGGTGTTTCAGTTTTGGTTTTTGTTTTGGAGTCGGCGGTGTTGTTGGCGGCTTGTTTTTCAGAACCTAAAGTTTTTAAAATTTGATCGTGACGAATTTTAAAATATTCTTCAGGTTGAAGTCTAGGCCAAAACTTATCTAACAATTGTATGGAACTGGTGGCGCTGAATGGAATTTTTTTAATAGAATCATGATAGCCTAAATTTCCAAGTAAAATCGGGGCGTCTATGGCTGTGCCATCACCATCCAATGCTTCTTTGATTAAAGTATTTTTATCTATTGCTTCTGTTAAGGCCAATCTCAAATCAACATCTTTAAGTTCGGTCATCGAACTTTTATTGAAAAATAAAGCAGTATATTGTGGAAGTTGTAAGTTGAAAATATTCAAACTTTTGCCACTAACTTTATCTTTTAAATTGTGAGGAACAAAGCTTAATCCAAGAACAGTTTGACTACGTAAGGCCGCAACCGCTTCGGTCTGGTTGTTGTAAAATTTGAAAGTTAAATTGCTTAAATATGGTTTTTTACCATAAAAATTTTCGTTGTTGACAAGGCTATAGCTTTGGATATTTCCAACACTATCTTTGACCATTTTCTCAAATTTCCAGGCGTTTGAACCGATTGGTTGTATATTGAATTTTGCCAATCGAATATTGGATGGAGGAATTTCTGCCCAAATGTGTTCTGGCAAAATTCCCAATGTTAAAGCGTCTAAAAATGGAGCGTAAGGAGTTTTTAAGGTAAATCGAACTGCGTTGTCACTAGTTTTTTCAATTCGCACCCCTTGAAAAGATGTAATCAGAGGGCTACCCGTTTCGGCATTTTGTAATGTTTCAAATGTATATAAAATATCATCAACCGTAATTGGTTCACCATCGGACCATTTAAGATTTTTCTTTAGTTCAATATCGTAGGTCTTTTGATCAGAAGCAATAACAAATTTTTCTGCCAAATCTGGTGTGAGCTGTTTATTGTTGTTGTATTTAAATAGTCCAGAATACATCAATGCAGACAAATCTGCATCCACATCATTGGTGGAAGCAAAAAGTGGATTGATATACTTTGGTTGTCCAATAAGAGCTTCGGAATATTCACCACCAAACTTAGGTGTTAATAGTGAATGGGTGGCAATAGCATATACGGACCAGCTTATTAATGTTATCAACAAAACCAAAGTCGCAGACAAAACAACCTTTTTCTCAGTTTTGTTCAAAAAACTTCCCAAATATTTGAATTGAGACCAACTTGGAAAGACGTTTGATTTGATGTGCCTGAGAAGTTTGAGGTCAAAATGACTACTCGGGCCGGATTTGTTTGATCGCTTAACACGCGCAAACAAAGAGGAAAAATTCCAGCTCATGAAGAAAAGGTTAGATTTGATTGTGAAGCTGAGTTACTATTAGATAACTAGGCGTAGTAAAGAAACCACAAAGAAGATTACTACAGTACCAATTGTAATATAATGTAAGATTTTGTCTAGACCACGCTTGGTACTATAGACATTGCCAGTTCCACCAAATACCCCACTTAATCCGGTGCCTTTTTGTTGTAGGAGCACTGCTACGATCAATACTATGGCTAAAATTAGCTGAATTGAATTTAATATTAGTTCTTTCATATCAATATAATTGGAAATAATTCATGCGAATATGATTCAGTATATCATTTAATCATCAAAAATGTCAATGGTAGTATTGATTTTTGTTAACTTATGGTATAATATGTCTACTTAATTATTCTTTATGGCAAATGACAATTTAGGTCAACCACTTCGTTGGTATCAGCGCTTTGGAGGTGTAATGATGGTGAGTGTTTTTGCCTCCATTATAGCCTTTATTTTGTTGATTGTTGGAGCGACTGGGTATTATTATTGGCAAATTAAACAGGGTAATGGTCAAGTGCTTTTTGAAAAATTTTATGGTGGTATTAGCGTCGCTGTAAAAAATAACACGAAAAGTGGTGGTATAAATAGATCAGAATTAGAAATAGCCAATGCTCCATTTTTGGGCAATAATAACGCTAAAGTGACGATTGTGGAATTTGTTGATTTTAAATGTCCTTATACCAAAGCAGAGGCGCCAATTTTACGTGAAGTCATGCAAAAATATGGAAATAAGGTGAAATTAATAATTCGTAATTTCCCACCATCAGACAATTTTCATCCCGGTGCCAATCAATTTGCAAATATCGCAATGTGTGCTTATCAACAAGGCTATTACTGGCCATTACATGATTGGTTTTTTGAACAACAGGAGAATTTGGGGGGTAAACTTAGTGAGACGGATATTGAAGCTTTGGGAGCAAAGTTTGGTTGGGATGTTGATAAAATGAATAAATGTTTGGCAGATCAAAATACAAAAGTGGCGGTAAACAAAGATTTTGCAGATGGTTATCGATTTGGTATTAGTGGTACACCGACTTTTTTTATTAATGGTGAAAAGGTAGAAGGAGTTATACCATTTAGTGCTTGGGAGTTGTTTTTAAATAATATAAAATAAATTTTATTTCATCCCTAGCAATTATTTTTTTATGAAGACAAAAATTTTAATGGGAATATTGTTTTTTAGTATGTTCTTTCCGGCGGTCGCAAAAGCTGACGTTCCTCCTGAATTAAATCAAATATGTTGGAGAAAATTGGACTGTGATGCTACACGAGCTTTGTATGGTGGTACACCAGGAGATGGTGGTTGGTTTCAAGAAGATCCATGTGTTGGAGAATGGGGGAAGTGTTTGCCAACTAGAAAAACTAGAACCCAAATTTCATTTGGAGGAAAACAAGAATTTAATAATATTGGTGAATTTTTAAAAACAAATTATAATTTAGCCTTGACTATTGCTGGCATATTAGCGGTAATTATGATAGTTGTGGCTGGTGTTCAATGGGTGACTTCCGGTGGAAACAGTGAAATGATTACCAGTGCAAAAAAAAGGATTGGTGGTGCTTTGACTGGATTATTAATCGCATATCTTTCCTATACAATTTTAAATACTGTTAATCCTGCCATGGTAAATTTGCGTTTGCCAGAGAATTTTTTGATTAGGCCTGCTGTTTTTGTGACAAATAATCTCTGTGTAGATTTGGAAAAAACAATGAAGGTAGCTCCAATAAAAGAAAAAACAGATTCTCCGACAGAAGATACATATATTGATTCGTTTAAAGATTTTGCAACTGCAGATGATTTTTGGGAAAAAGCCAGTGATTATGAATTATTAAATCCTCTTCGAGAAACAGAAACTAAATGTGGGCAATTATATTTGGTAAAAGATGGTGGTGGTGCTACTTGTAACGGATCAAGTTGTGATAAAGGCGAAGTGTGTGTTGGTGATAAAACTAAATCATGTCAAAAATTTAGTACGAGTGGCGAGGTAAATGGTATTAAAGGAAGTATCACTTTTACTGATGAGAAATATATAGATGATCTTTGGTTATATGCTCTCTGTTCAGATAATACTAGTCAACTAGTTGGAAGCAAAGATGTTGGTAAAGATTCAAAAAATTACAATTTTACGAATATTGAGATGGCATCTTATTGTGGCGGTTATGATAAAATACAAGGCTTTTATTTTAAAATGGAATTAAATGATTCTGACACCATGTCGAGTGATGATCAGTGGATAGGTGGTACATCGTTTTGTAAAAATATCACTAATGCACCAAGTTGTGGTGTAATGGGAACTAGTGATTTTGGTGGGACTGTTTTTCAAGCGGTGGCGGCATGGTGGAGTTCTGATTCAATATTTTCGAGTGACAAGACAAGTGCTGAATCTCTTTCACAATTGGGTCCGACCTTAATGGGGTTAAACAATCAATTAATCAAGAGGTCGTATGTTAATAATGGTTTTTTGTGTGATCTTGATCTGAAAAAAGATTCTTTGCCAAATATTGGTAATGGTGTAGCGGTAAGTGCGGCTCTTGGATTAGGAGGAGAATTTGCAAAAGACGTTTTATCAAAGTTATCAGCCGCCAAAATAGATTTGAAAAGCGATGAAATGTATTTAGTAGGAGCAAACTACAATTGTCCATACTTTACCAACGAATCGGCCTTGTTCAAAGCCAAACTTAAAAAAATAAAATGTAAATTACATCCAGAAAAAGCAGAATGTAATAAATAAATTGTTATGAATGAAAAATTGAAAATCCGTGGCGCTCGTGTCCACAATTTGAAAAATGTAAGTTTAGAAATTCCAAAAAATAAACTTGTAGTAATCACCGGTTTGTCTGGTTCGGGAAAATCTTCTTTGGCTTTTGATACTATTTATGCCGAGGGTCAACGTCGCTATGCAGAATCGCTGTCGGCCTATGCGCGCCAATTTATGGATGTGCAAGATAAGCCTGATGTAGATGCAATCGAAGGATTGTCGCCAACGATTGCCATTGATCAAAAAATTTCTACTCAAAATCCACGCTCGACTGTTGGTACAGTTACGGAAATTTATGATTATCTTCGTCTGCTTTTTGCGCGTGTGGGTACACAATATTGTCCCGAGTGTCATATTCCAGCATTTTCAAGTTCGTCTGGTGAAATTGTGGAACAGGCTCGCAAATTGGCAAGAAAAAGTACTCCGGTTTTAGTTTTGTCACCACTAATTCATCAAAATGTTATTGTTCTAAAAGACATCTTGGAAATCATTGAACGCAGTGGTTATGATACCGTCCGTCTTGATGGCAAAACCATGAAGATTCATGATTTGGTAAAATGTCATTTTGAGCCAGAAGAAAAACATGATTTAGAAATTTTGATTGGAAAAATAAATGATATTAAAAAAGACGATCCGTTTAAAATGGTTAGTGTTGCTTTGGATTTGAGTAACGGTGCTTGTGTGATAGCTTCGAAAACTGAAGATGTTTATCTAACCACTTTTTCATACTGTAAAAAATGCGGTCGCAAAATGCCAGAGTTGGATGTGCGTAGTTTTAGTTTTAATAGTCCGTTTGGTGCTTGTCCTCGCTGTACTGGTCTTGGTGTTACTATGGAAGTGGACGCGGATTTGGTGATGCCAAACACTCGTTTATCATTGTCTGAAGGTGCTATCCAACCCTGGATGAGAATTACGGGCAATCAGGCTTGGTATCAAAAACTTTTGCAGGCTGTAGCTGAACGAAACAATTTTTCTTTGGATATTCCAGTGGCGGATTTGCCGTCGCGAGTTTTGGATTTGATATTGTATGGTACTGGGAGTGATATTTATGTTGTAGAAAATAAGAAAGTATCATTTAGTGGGGTGGTGTCTGATTTGCTTAAACGCCACTTGGAAACGAATTCTGAGTATGTGCGCAAAGAAATCGAACAGTACATGCGCGAAAAAACATGTCCAGTTTGTAATGGAAAAAGACTTCGCCAAGAATCGTTGTGGGTAAAGTTGAATGACCAAAATGTGGCGGAAATTGCCGGTATGAGTGTGGGAGAAAATTTAGAATTTTTTAATAAATTCGATACTTTGGTTGATAAAAATTCTCAGGATGTAAAAGCAAAAGTGGCCGATACTATTTTGAAAGAATTAAAACCACGCTTACAAAATTTATCACAAGTTGGTTTGGACTATTTGAGTTTGGATCGTTCGATGAATACATTGTCTGGTGGTGAGGTGACGCGTGTGCGTTTGGCTACTCAGTTGTCTTCTGGTCTGACCGGTGTGGTCTACATCTTGGACGAACCTTCGGTTGGTTTGCACGCTCGCGATAATGATCGATTGATTTCTACCTTGAAATATTTACGTGATTTAGGAAATAGTGTGCTGGTCGTAGAACACGACAGTGCGATGATGGAAGCCGCGGATTACATTATCGATGTTGGTCCAGGGGCGGGTATTTACGGTGGTAAAATTGTGGCTACGGGTACTTATGCGGAAATCAAAAAAAATAAAGATTCTATCACTGGGGCATACCTGAGCGGTCGTGAAAATATTTACGAAAAACCAAAAAAGGAAATTAAAAAAGATAAAAAGAAAGACAAAATTTTATCTCTGATTGGAGCAAGTGCTTTTAATTTAAAAAATGTTACGGTAGATATCCCGCTTAACAAAATGGTTTGTGTGACGGGTGTATCTGGTTCTGGTAAATCTACTTTGATTATCAATATTTTGGCCGCCGCTCTTAGTAAACATTTTTTCCGTTCCAAAGAAGAACCAGGTGCTTACAAAGAAATCAAAGGTTTAGAAAATATTGATAAAGTTATTTCTATTGATCAAGTCGCTATCGGAAGAACACCGCGCAGTAATCCAGCCACCTATACCGGTATCTTTACTTTAATTCGTGATTTGTTTTCCGGCTTACCAGAAGCAAGAATGCGCGGATATGATGCTGGTAAATTTAGTTTCAATGTAAAAGGTGGCGGACGTTGTGAGGCTTGTGCTGGTGAAGGTTATGTTCGCATTCCAATGCAATTTTTGGCCGATGTGTTTGTAACTTGTAATGAATGTAATGGTACAAGATATAATCAAGAGGTGATGGAAGTGCATTATTTGGATAAAAATATTGCCGAGGTTTTGAGTATGACGGTAGAAGAGGCTTATAAATTCTTTAGTAATGTGCCTACTTTGTCGGATAAATTAAATATTTTACGTAATGTCGGTTTGGGTTATCTTACTTTGGGACAACCGGCGACGACATTATCAGGCGGTGAAGCTCAACGTATTAAGCTTGCCACAGAGTTGGCGCGTGTATCTACTGGTAATACATTATATATATTAGACGAACCGACAACCGGCCTTCATTTTGAAGATATCAAAAGATTGTTGGGCGTATTAAAACAATTGGTAGAAAAAGGTAATACGGTAATTGTGATTGAACATAATCTTGATGTGATCCGATCGTGTGATTGGGTGCTCGAACTTGGGCCAGAAGGTGGTAAAGGTGGTGGTGAACTGGTGTTTGCTGGTTTGCCAGATGATTTGGCCAACAACAAGGAAAGTTGGACAGGAAAATATATGTAATTTAACAAAAAAGATCATTTTAAACAGTGGTCTTTTTTTATTGTACAAACTTTAATAATATGTTATAATTTATTGGTGATTTTTTCCTAAAGATTTTATGTTTAAAAAAATACATATATTTTTGCTAATACTTATTTTGGGTATTTTTTTATCTACTTTTTTTGTGTTCGCAAAAACAAATAGTGCCGATTTGGGTGTTAGTGCTTCTTCTACATATACTTTTGATAATACCTTAGTTGAGTTTTCTGATGGGACTGTTGGTTTGAAAGCTGCGACGAATTGGTATAATAGTTCATGGGGGTTTAGAGACCAGATTACTGTGACTAATTATACTGGCACTGCTTTGACTGATTATCCAGTAAAAATTTCTATCACTACAACTAGTGCAAATTTTTGGTCTAAAGTAGAAAGTAACGGTGCTAGTGTTCGGTTTGTTGATAGTGATGGAACTACTTTGTTGAGTCATTATGCGGAATCCTTCGATTATACCGGTAATACCTCTACTATTTGGGTAAAAATGCCAAGTTTGGCAGCGCGTGCTTCGACAACCATTTATATGTATTATACAAATAGTGGAGCGTCTGACACTTCAAACGGTAACAATGTTTTTACCTTTTTTGAAAATTTTGCTAGTGATACTATCGATGCTACCAAATGGGTGGAATTAGATACTTATAATGTTATTTCAGCAACTGGCGGATCGCTTTTGATGGAAGCATACGAAGGAAATCTTTGGCATGGTGTTTATGCTACAACTAGTTATGCCGTAGATCGCTCCAACGGTCTTATTTTGGAAGGTGATGTTACAACCTACAATACTCTCAACAAAGATCAAAATTTCCTTTTTGGTTTAAAAGACACAACCGCTAGTGCCTCAGCTGCGGCTATGATAAATAATTTTAAATACAGTTTTTATTTTAATGGTGTTTATCATGTTAGTAATCCGTTTACTTTGTATGCTGACATGTTGGTTGTTTCTGGAAATAGTTGGGTTCAAGTTAACACTACATATAATTTTAGAATTGTTGTTTATCCTGGCGGTGGAGCGGATTATTTCATTAAAGGTGGTTATTTTACCGATTGGACATTAGTTTACAGATCAACGGTGGCCTTTTCTGGTTCTTTAGAAGTTGCTATTGATAAACAAGAAGGAAAATATGTAGTTGATAATGTTCGAGTAAGAAAATTGAGTATGCCGGCTAATAGTACCGCGGAGGTTTTTCCACGCTACTCTACATCTTCCCCGGTTTTTACCACTACAACTGATGCTGTTTGGGGAAATGATCAGGGAATAGGAGAAAATGATTTTATGTATGAAGATGGGGTTTTTAAAATGTGGTATTCGGCTAGTACTTCGGTAGCTTATGCCACCTCAAGTAATGGTATAAATTGGACTAGATATGCAAATAACCCCGTTTTTTCACCGACTGGGCTGACTGGTAATTTTGATAAAACTTGGGCAAACCGTCAATATATAGTCAAAGATGCCGGTATTTACTATATGTATTATAATGGTTTTGAAAATGGTTATGATGGCCCTGGCAAAATTGGTTTGGCAACATCTACCGATGGTATAAACTGGAATAGGTATTCTGGTAATCCAATATTGTCTCCTGGATCTGGCTGGGAAAATACTTCTTTGTACAATTCCGCCGTTGTTAAAGTTGGTTCTATTTGGTATTTGCTGTTTGAAGGTAAAGGTAGTGCGACTGGAGATAATACTCAAATTATTGGTTTGGCAACATCCACCGATGGTATAAATTGGAATAGATATGCCAATAATCCAGTGATAAGAAAAGGTTTTCCTACCGGAAGTAATTATGCCGCCGCTCCAAATATAATATATAATAATGGTAAGTTTTATATCTGGATAATGGGTAGTGATGTTCGCTCTAAGTATTTTTTGGTAAGAGGAGAATCAACTGATGCAATAAATTGGACATTTGCTAGTACTCCAGATATATATCCTCAATACTCCTGGGAATATACTTCGGTGTCAGACGTGTCGAACCCTACTGAAATTGGTGGTTCTACCTATATGTACTATACGACCGGTAATCAACTTGGCTTAACTGGAGGGGCGGGTCTAATGAAATACAATGGAACGCTAAGTGCTTTATTAAATTCCTCAACCCCATTTTCAGATGCAACTACATTGTTAGTTTCTACATCATCATTATACTCAATTTCATCACCATCAGTTGTTAGTCCAGGTGTGGCTTATGACAAAATAACCGCCTTTAATGCCACTACTACGGGTACTGGTTCAATTGCCTATCAGATTTCTAATAATGGCTCATCTTGGTATTATTGGAATGGCAGTGCTTGGGCGGCAGCTTCAAATAGTGCGAATTCAAATTCCGCAGCGGTGGTGAATACAAATATAGTGGCATTTAGCAATACATTTCCAAGTGGAACTTTTTATTGGAAAGCATTTTTAGTTTCAGATGGTTCTCAAAGTATTTCAATGATTGCTCAATCTTCAATTACAAATATTTTTCCATCTGTGACTATTGAAACTATTTCTGGTTTCAAGCAATCATCTGTTACAATAAATTATAATATAATCGATTCGGATAATGACACAATAAATTTTTCACAAACTGCTACGAGTGGTATTGAGTATTCATTGGATGGTAATACTTGGGCTGACGCTACTTCAAGCTCTACTGGCGACGGTCTCACTGGACTATCATCGACTTCAACTCCAGGTCAGGCTCATACCTTCATTTGGGATAGTATTACCGATGCTTCAACTACTGAATCCAATACTGTATATTTACGTTTTCGAGCAAATGATAGCTTGGATTTTGCTACCAGTTGGACTACAAGTACGGTATTTGGATTAGACAATGTGGCCCCATCCAATGTCGGAGCACCATCTTTTGGAACAATAAATACTACTTCAATTCAAGTTGTAAAACCTTCTGCAGTAACGGATGGCGGTAGTCTTAATTATTGGCAACTTAGACGTGATGCAACGACTGTAGGCTCGCTTATTGCCACCTCTACAACTTCAACTACTGTAACTGGTCTAACAGCCAATACTCAATATACATTTGATGTTCGTTTTGTGGATGCAGTAAATAGTACCAGTACGTTTGGTACTAGCACTTCAGTATATACGGCTGCGAATACTCCTTCATTATTGTCCGCTACGGTTGATAGTGCTTCACAGATATCTCTGACATGGAGTGGTGACGCTTCTCAATATTATGTTGAAAATACAACAGCGGGTACTAATTCAGACTGGCAGGCATCCTCACAAAAAACATTCTCAAGCTTAACTTGTAGTACTGATTATGTTTTTCGAGTTAAAGGAAGAAATGGTGATCAACTTAATACCGATTGGTCGTCTGAAGTTACTGCTAGAACAAACGGTTGTAGTGGTGGTTCAGTGTTTACTTCTCCACCCGTAGTACCAGTTGTATCAAAGGCAATCGCTTTAACTAACAATGAAACAACGGTAAATTCAAAGTCAGTAATTTTAAATTTTTCAGTTCAAAATGTTAAACAAATAGCAATTTCCAATGATCGTAGTTTTGCTAGTGCTAGTTGGGAAACATACAGCGATTCAATTAAATGGGATTTATTACCAGGCGCTGGATTAAAAACGGTTTATGTTAAATTTAGATCTCCAGATGGGGGTGTTTCTGAGACATTCATATTAAATTTAATTTTGAATGAACAAATTAGCACTCAGATTCAGGGTGAAATTTCTGTTAGTCCAATACATATAAGCGAATTAAATTTAAATATAAAGAATCCTAATAAATATACAGCAGGATCAATCTTACAGCTTTCATATAAGTATATTAATAAAACAAAAAATACTGTTAAAGTTAGGGTAACTCGAGAATTATTAAACAGTAAAAATAAAGTAGTTAAAATTTCTTATGGCAGAGCAACTTTAAGACCTGGAAAAAACTTTACCAATAATACCAAGGAAAGATTGCCGAACAATTTGAAAATAGGTGATTATAGTGTTCGTGTGAGAATTTATAATCAACAAACTGGTAAGTTGATTGTGCAGGAAATTCAAGAACTAAAAATTGTGAAAAAAATTATTAAAAAGAAATAACTTATTTTAAATAAAAAAAGACTCTCAATTTGAGAGTCTTTTTGAATTCCAATTTATTTCTTAACTTCCTTTTTTACTTCTTTCTTTGTATCTTTCATCTTGCGTTTGAAATCTTTGTTGCGTAAGAAACCGAGTTTAGCACGACGTACTACCAACTGTCTTACTACTTCAATCTTATCTACAACTGGGGAATGGATTGGGTAGATCTTTTCTACACCTACACCCTCAGACATTTTTCTAACTGTGATAGTAGCGCCAGCTTCTTTACCATGTTTGGCGGCGATAACTGTGCCCTCAAAGATCTGGATACGTTCTTTTTCTTCACCTTTAGTATTCATTTCTTTAATTTTTTGGTGGATCTTTACTATCATGCCTGGTTTGTAAATGATAGCTTCTTTAGTTTCCTCGGTCATAAAATTTTATTATCTTTTTAAACAATGGGCTTATTTTAGCCGATTTAATCGATTTTGTCAATATCTGTTACTTGCGAGCTAGGTTGATAAGTGTTCTGTGATAATTTTGGCTACGCTGTCAACAGTTTCGGACATTTTTCCATTTTTATTCACTACTTGAAAATCATATTCATTGGCGCTGGTAATTTCCTCTTTGGCAGTTTCTAGACGTTGGTCAATTTCTGTTTCGCTCAATCCACCACGACGACTTATACGAAGTTTTAAATCTTCTAGATTTTCTGGAAGCAAAAAGATGGATAATATTTTGAAACCAGCGTCGACTAGATTTCGTCGGCCGTGAATATCAATATTCGTAAAAACTATTTGAAAATTATTTAATTTATTGACGAGTTCAGTTTTTGTAATACCGTAGTAATTACCAGTGTATAAATTGTATTCAACAATTTCGTGACTTTTTATTTTATCTTCAAAAGTAGATTTGTTTATAAAATAATATGTAGTTCCATCGATGTCATCTGGACGAGGGGTGCGGGTAGTTGTGGTAATCAATTTGGCACTACTATCAAATCTTTTTAGTAGCGCTGAGATGATTGCATCTTTACCACCACCAGAAGGAGAAGAAATAATTATTAAATTGCCTGTTGAAGACATATTATTTTAATAATGGTAAGAAATTCGTTAATTCTTCTGGTAATTCTGATTTAAATTCTTGGCGCTCATCGTTTAAATCATTGAATGCCAAATGAATACAATGTAAAAATAAACGTCCACAAACTTTATCCCATTTGTCTTTTTGTTTCTTTTGGAAATATAATGGATCGCCAACCACTGGACAATTGTATGATAACATATGAACACGAACTTGATGCATACGACCAGTATGAATTTTTACACGTAGAAGTGTAAAATTGATAAAGCGTTTTTCCACCCAAAATTCAGTCAAAGCGTTCTTTCCTTCGATAGTAGCGGCACCGCGTAAAGTGGCAGGTAATGCGGCCATACGGTCCTTGTTTTTGGAGCGTTCAATTGGAAACTTAATTTCATCCCAATCTTTAGCCACTTTTCCGTGTACTAATACGGAATATTCCTTTTCAATGGTGCGGTTTTTAAACTGATTTTTTAAATGATCAAACATTTTTTGGGTGCGAGCAACTACTAACAAACCGGAAGCTTCTTTGTCCAAACGATGTACAATACCTGGGCGTTTTGGATCGTCACCAACTTTTTTAAGTTCTGGATATTTTTTGACGAGAATGGCGGCTAGTGAATCTGGTTCATTTTTATCTGTCGAGTGAGTGAGAAGACCATTTGGTTTTTCAACTACAATGTAATCTTTGGTTACTAAAATTATTTTTATTTTTGGTATTTTTTTTGGTACAACTGGTTTATCGTATTTTTTTGGCGCAGGTGGTTTGATGATTGGTTTTTTTTCTATCGCAATAGTGTCTCCAGTTTTTAATGGGTGTCCAGTTTTTGTAGAAATCTTGTTGTTTATTAAAATATTATTTTCCTCAATCATTTTTTGGGCTTGAGTTCTGGAGATTTTAAATTTTTCAGTAAAAAAAATATCTAGTCTCTTGGTGACCGGTTCTTTAAAAGTAATTTTTTTGGCAATAGTCATGTTAAAAAGATAATTTTATATTAGGCGGACGTGGTCTTGATCCAGTTTGGTTTGGCATCGTAGGTAGATTCTTATTTTTTATTAAATTGGATATGCCTCCAGAGGCGTGTGGGGTTTCTCCTGAAGTAACTCTGGTTTGGTCGCCGATACTACTAACCGAGCTGGTATGTTGAGTTGAACTTAAAGAGGTAATACCATGACGTTCGCTTTCTTGTAATTCTGGTGCGCGTCGAATAACTTGTTTAGTCAAATGGTGTCCAAGTTTGTGTAAAGCTTCTTTTTCTGTGGCACTTAGATGTTCACCCTTCATTGCCGCCTCGTGATGAATTTTGGCGATCATTTTTTCGGCTTGATATTTGCTCAATCCACCAGTACGAATAAGATGCTGATTTTTTAAAACCTGAGTATTTATAGCTTCAACGGCGGCGGTGTTGTTCTTCAATGTACCAAAACCATGAAAATTGTGTTGAATGGCGGTATGCAATTTTCCAGCAAATCCGTAAGTACTTTTAGCGTTAAAAGATGCTCCTGGTTTGGCTCGAACGGAATCAAAGTGACTAAGAATGGCCATATAATTGATATTAAATGGATAATTAGATTCGTGCGCCCAGATGGACTTGAACCATCGACCCCAGCCTTATAAGGGCTGTGCTCTAACCACTGAGCTATGGGCGCTCATAGTTGACTGTACTTCATCGGCAATGATATGGGCATTATACCTAGGTTTATTGAAAATTTCAAGGGTTGCCAGTTGGCTAAAAAATTGGTAGAATTACGCCACTATGAATATGAATGAAAGTCTATTTTTGAAGATTAATGCCAAGACTGGTAAAAGCCGTATTTTGGATACTTTTGGGCGTGCAGGAGCGGAATGGGTGGTATTTGGAATGGCAGGTTGGTATATTACTATTAGTTTAATTTTGAATTTTGGCAATAAGTTTGCCATGTATTTACCAATATTAACCTTTTTTGTTTGCTCAGCTGTTGGATTGATTGCAAGTAATATTATCGGATTTTATGTGCAAGAACCACGACCGCGTTTGCGTTTTCCAGAAATTAAGATCTTATTTTGGCCAGCATCTAGTTGGAAATCTTTTCCCTCGGACCATGCTCTAGGTGCTTTTTTAATATTTCTATTAGCATTAGTTTTTGATTTTCCGACGGCTTGGGGTTTGTTGCCATTGGCAATTTGGACAGGTTGGGGGAGAGTATATGCCGGTGTACACTATCCTTTAGATATTATCGGTGGGTTTGGTCTGGCAAGTTTAATTTCGATTATATGTTATTACTTCTTAAAATTTAATCTGATAATTTAATTTAGAAATATGAAAGCCGTTATTTTAGCAGGTGGGCTAGGTACAAGACTTCGCCCATTGACCAATGAAACTCCAAAACCATTATTGCCAATAAGCGGTAAGCCAATTATTGAGCATGCTATTTTGAATTTTAAAAAACATGGAATACAAGATATCATTTTATCTATTGGTTATCGAGCCGATAAAATAAAAGATTATTTTGGTGATGGTAGTAATTTTGGGGTGAATATTGAATATTGTGTTGAAGAAGAGCCCTTAGGTACTGGTGGAGCGATCAAAAAGGCGGCCGAAAATTTAGCAGGAACATTTGTGGCTATTAACGGAGACAATCTAGCCGACTTTGATTGGACAAGTGCTATCGAGACTCACCAAACAACCGGAGCTAAAGTTACATTGCAATTATTTCCAGTCGAAGATGTGACTAAATATGGTATTGCTCGGTTGGAGAATGGCAAGATTGTGGAGTTTATTGAAAAACCAACGGTGGAGCAGGCGCCGTCCAATTTAAATAACGCCGGTGGATATATTTTGGAAACAGAAGTGTTGAAAATGCTGCCAGATGGCTTTTGTATGATTGAAAAAGATTGTTTTGAAAAATTGGCGACTCAAGGTGTGGTGTTTGCTCATCACCATGATGGACAGTGGTATCCAACCGATACGATTGAAAAATATACAAATGCAAATGAAAATTTTAAACCTTTGTCATGAGTTATAAAATCAAATTAATATTCATTATAGTAGCCTTTGTTTTTGCTGTTGTTTTTGGTTATCGATATTATAGTCGTTCTCAAAAAGTGGTGATTGTTCCGCGTGCAGAAATAAATATTACTATTATACCTGGTTGGAATTTGCGACAGATTGCCGCGGATTGGGTGGATAAAAAAATTATTAAATCGCCAGATGAGTTTTATGATTTAGTAGGCAAGCCAGCATATAATTATAAAGCCAATGGCGAATTAGCACCAAAGCTTACTTCTTTTTCAACATCTACTTGGGATTATTTTTTTAAAAATAAATCAAATTACTTGTCATACGAGGGTTACTTTTTACCAGACACCTATCGTGTTTATGCTGATGCTAAACCAGAAGACATAATAAAAAAAGTTTTTGTTAATTTGGATAAAAAAATAACAGTTGAAATGAGAGCAGAAATTGATAAACAAAATAAAAGTTTGGTAGAAATTTTGACGATGGCATCAGTGGTTGAAAAAGAGGCGCCGACTTCGGATAGTATGGGGATTGTGGCGGATATTTTTTGGAGACGTTACCAAAAAAATTGGGCACTGCAATCTTGTGCGACGGTAAATTATATAACTGGTAAAAATGACCCAGGAGTTACGGATAAAGATCGCGCAATTGATTCTTTGTTTAATACTTACAAATATCCTGGATTGCCACTTGGTCCAATAAGTAACCCAAGCCTTACAGCTATTAAAGCGGTAATTTATCCGATAAAAAATGATTATTGGTATTTTATGAGTGGAACGGATGGAGCAATGCATTATGCCAAAACTTTGGAAGAACACAATCGTAATGTATTTAAATATTTACGTTAAATTTTTTACTCTACTTTAGTAATTTATAAGTTTTGCGAAACTTGAAATTACGTCAAATTTCGTAAGAAACAAAATAAATTTTATTTCTTATCTCAATTTTAGTAATTATGAAAACAACTGATTTTGATTATAATTTACCAGTTGAACTTATTGCACAGACTCCAGTGGAGCCGCGCGATTCTTCGCGTTTGATGGTGATTGATAAAAACAATAAAAGTTTTAAGCATGAGCATTTTTACGATATTTTAAATTATTTACAATCTGGTGATGTTTTAGTTTGGAATAATTCCAAGGTTTTTAAAGCTAGACTGCATGGCGAGTTGTTGTTGGATGAAAAAACCGTCGGTATCAAAATTCCGACTCAAGTAACGGATCATATTTTGAACGCCACTAAAGTGGAAATATTTTTAGTACGTCCGATGGAAAATTTTGGAGTTTGGAAAGCGCTGGCTAAACCAGGTAAAAAATTACGTTTAGGAATGAAAGTTGTGTTCGCGAAGGATTTTGTTGCTGAAGTAATTACCAAAGAATTGGATGGAACAGTTTTGTTGCAATTTAATGAAGGGGATGTAGAAGTTCGCGCTAAAGCGAATAAATATGGTGAAGTGCCAACACCGCCATATATTAAATCCGATAAATTTGTTGGATTGGAAAATCGTTATCAGACGGTATATGCCATAGCCGAAGGTTCGGTAGCGGCACCAACCGCTGGGTTTCATTTTACTCCGGAATTAATTGAGAAATTAAAAAATAAAGGCGTGGAATTTGCTGAATTAACTTTGCATGTTGGTCTTGGAACATTTTTGCCGGTAAAAACGGACAACATTGAAGAACATAAAATGCACAGTGAATGGGTAGAACTTTCCGATAAAAATGTTCATACTATAAACAATGCCAAAGCAGAAGGACGACGTGTCATAGCGGTTGGTACAACTACCGTGCGAACGCTGGAGGGGATTGCCCAAGGTTTAGAAGGAAATGTAGTTTGTCCATGGCAAGGGGATGTAAATATTTTTATTAAACCAGGTTTTGATTTTAAAATTATCGATGCGATGATTACAAATTTTCATTTACCAAAATCAACTTTATTGATGTTGGTGAGTGCTTTTGCTGGAAGTCGTGAATTTACACTAGAATGCTATAAAGAAGCGGTAGATGAAAAATATCGTTTTTTCAGTTTTGGTGATGCAATGTTAATTAAATAACAAAGTAATTTTTTATGTGGGATATACTGTTAATATCATTTAGAGAATCATTTGAAGCTTGGTTGATAGTTGGAATAATTATTACTTTTTTAAAAACAAGCGGACGGGGATCGTTGGTAAAACCAGCTTATCTTGGAGCGATTTTTGGTATAGCGATTAGTTTGTTTTTGGGAGTTACTATTTTTTCAGAGGCCTCAACATTGGGCGAAGAAAGTAGAGAAATTTTTGAAGCGACAATGATGTTGCTGGCCGCTGGTTTGGTTGGTTATTTTATTGTCTGGATGAGTCACCAAAATCGTTCGGTGACTGCCCATATAAAAACACAGGTAGAAAAACGCACTACTTGGATAGAAATATTTTTGTTGAGTTTGTTGTCAGTGGTGCGTGAAGGAGTGGAATTAACGGTTTTTATTTTAACTAAAGTTGGGACTGCGCCTAGCAAAATTATTTTTATTGCCGCTTGCGGGTTGGCGGTATCTTTACTTGCGGCTTATTTTATTTTCTTGGCCGCTTCTCATTATTTATTAAAATATATTTTCAAATTGTTGGGAATTATGTTGATCTTTTTGGGAGCAGAAATGTTTAGTGAGGGGTTGTTGGAATTTTTACCGATGAGTGGAGAAGAATGGGAAGTGGTTTTTTCTCTAATATTTGCTTTGCCAGCTTTTTATATCTTCTTTAAAAATGATTTTTTGCACTGGCGTCAGGAAAGAAATCTTAAAAATATTTAGTACGATTATTTAATATCCATAAAACAAAAAAGAGCTTCGATATAATCGAGGCTCTTTTTAATTTTGTTTGATTATTATCCTTCGATAGTAACACCCATTTGTTTGGCAGTTCCTTCTACCAATCTCATTGCTGCTTCTAAACTATTTGCATTCAAGTCAGGCATTTTTTTCTCGGCAATCGATTTAACTTGTGCCTTGCTCAATTTGCCAACTTTTTCTTGCAATGGTTTAGCAGAACCTTTTGCAATCCCAGCTTCTTTTTTGATCAACTCCGACATTGGAGCAATCTTCATGATGAAACTGAAACTGCGATCGGCGTAGACAGTAATGATAACTGGTACAACTTCGCCTTTTCTGTCTTGTGTTTTGTCGTTGAATTCTTTACAGAAACCTTGGATGTTTACACCGTGCTGACCAAGCGCTGGACCAACCGGAGGCGCAGGGTTAGCTGCTCCACCCTGAATCTGTAATTTGATTTGGGTTAAAACTTTTTTTGCCATATATTAGTTATTTATTAGATTCCCGTTTGCATGGAAATGACAATCAGTGAGAAGCGCCAGTGAAGGCCACCGTTGTTTGCATTATATTACCTAAATTTTCTTAACTTGTAAAGCGTCGAGCTCAACTGGAGTCTCACGACCAAACATGGTAACCATCACTTTGATTTTGCCACGTTCTGAATCAACATGAGAAACTTTGCCTTCAAAATTCTTGAAAGGTCCGTCATTGATACGAACTACATCGTTTACTTCCACATCAATTTTGTGTTGTGAAGCAACAGCCGAAGTGCGTTTCAATAGTTTTTCAACTTCTTTTTGATCGATTGGGGTTGGGGTAGTACCGGATCCGATAAAGCCAGTTACGTTTGGAGTGTTGCGCACTACATACCAACTGTCATCGGTAACAATCATTTCTACTAACACATATCCAGGGAAGATTTTTTCTTCCAAAGTTGTACGTTTTCCATTTTTGATTTTAATTTTTTGCTCTTTTGGAACTAATACATTGAAGATTTTATCTCCCATCATGAAAGATTCTACACGTTGTTCCAAATTGCGTTTTACGTTTTCTTCGTAACCACTATATGTATGTAATACATACCAGCGGCGTCCTAGGTTTAGGGTTTGTTTTGCCATATTTTCCTCCTATAATTAACGAGTAATAATTTGTTCAATGCCGTAGTTGAAGACAAAGTCTAAAACTACAAAAAATAACGCTGTGCCGACACTTAATCCAACGACCAACAAACTGTAATTTATTGTTTGTTGTTTGGTTGGCCAAGTTACTTTAGTCATTTCGACATATGAGCCGAAAAGATAGTTTTTTATAGATTCTACAATTTTCATAAATTTGCCTAATATTAGCCAAAATGAATATTTTTGGTTTTTTAAAACAGCCTCGTGGCTGCTTTACTTGGATAATATACCAGTATAACCGCTAAAAGTCAAGTGAGGGTATGCACAGGGTATTTTGGCTAATTTAATGGTTTTATTGTGATTTTATCATTCAATTACCTTGACAAAGTTACTCTAAAGTAGTATAGTGCTTAGTTATTTAAAAAATAATACAAATACCCAAATCGTACTTACCGCTTGCTTTTTAGAGAGAGACAAGTGGATAGGAAGGTTATTTGTAGACAATATTTTTATATAAACTCTCTCTAAACGGGGGAGTTTTTCGTTCTTTACAAATCAAAAGACAGATATCGGATTTTGTTGAGTAGTCTCAATAGAATCGGGTATCTATTTTTTTGGTAATTACTGGCGTCATGCGCCATTTTAGGAGGTTCCGGTGAATCGTTTTGTATTTATGGCCATCTTGGCCATTGCTACTCTAGTTATAACATGGCGGGGGAAAAAAATTTCCGCTGCCATGGTGGTGGCAACCATTTTTAGCTCATTTGCGATTTGCATCAGCCTGGACGGTCCAGGCAAAATCGAGACTACCAACGGGGAAGCCGTTGGCATAATCTGGTCAATGATTGCCGCCAATTTCGGACAGTTTTTTTTGTGGGTCTGGTTTTCTACCAGTCCGCCGGTCTGTCGACATTGCGGCAAATAGGTTTTTGGACTTTCCTTCCTCGAATAAATCGAGGACAGTGTTACAAACAGTCGAGCTAGTTTATTTTGCTCCTGCTTGTACCTGAAAAAGTCCGCAATCCCTAAGTTTATATCTCGAATGTAAATTTAGAGGTCGTAAATTTCAGCCAAACTTTAAAACCTTTTTGGGTTTTGACTGGTTCGCTGAAAGGTGATCCGTTGTGCAAAAGAACGTGCCTTGTCTGGTGCGATCTTGGATATACATCCAGCATAACGTCAAAATGGAAACGTGCGGAGACAGCTTCGATCTTGGATCGGGAAGTTGGGCTCAAGGCAGTTGTCCAAATTGACAAGCTCTATTCGCACAAGCGAATGGGAGAAGAGTGATGCGCGAAATGGTCAATCGACTTTTGTTGGCCGCAAAGGACGGTATTGTGGACATCCATGAGACCGTCAATTTGCGCACAGAGAATCAGCGCCTCCGCCGCGAATTGGCGGAGGCCCGTTCCAAAGTCGCCGAGGCTAGCTTGCAGGTTAGCGCAGTCTCGAAGCGCGCACTAGAGGTGTACGTTTTCGTCCTTGCGGCGATCTTGTCTTCGAAGAGCGAGACACCCAACAAAGCACTGGCCGAGGCAAAGGAGGCACTCAAGAAAGAGATAATTAATTTGCCTTCATTGTCTTCAGTCAAGTCCGCGGCGAAGTACGACGCCTTCAAGGCGCGCGGTCTTATAGCCGACGAAAATTGACATTTAGGTTCACAAGTGTTGCGCGCAATTTCTCGCGGCACTGTGACGAAGAAATGTTTGAGGGTTTAGGACACCCAGTTTGAGAAAACGACGCCTCCCCGGCGATCGCTCAAACAAAAGTCCTTCATTTAGTAGCTAAAATATTTTGGCATTTGAGTGAAACAAAAAATCACCGTTTTGAGCGGTGATTTTTTGTTTGAGATTCCAGTTTTCACGGGAATGACAATGATGATTGTATAGACAATTTTAAATATCCAAATTCTTTACATATTTCGCCTGAGTTTGAATGAATTTTTTGCGAGGTTCTACTTCGTCACCCATCAAAATCTCAAAGATTTCATTGGCGAGTTCGGCATCCTCAACGTTCACAATTTTCATGATACGGTTTTGTGGGTCCATAGTTGTGGTCCAGAGCTGTTCAGGATTCATTTCACCCAAACCTTTGTAGCGTTGAACGTTGATTTTTACGCCACCAACGGTAAATGTTTCAACTTCACCTTCTCCTTCGGCACCCTCGCCTCCGCCTTCTGCTTCAACAGGAGTTTCTTCTTTTTTCTTTTTTCCTTTGGCTTCGGCTTTGTCGGCTTTTTGATTGGTTACTTCACTGATAATTACATCACGTTCTGTTTCATCAAAAGCATAACGGATTTCTTTGCCTACCTTTACACCATATAGAGGTGGTTGGGCAATAAAGATATGGCCCCCAGCAATAAGTTGAGGGAAGTGACGGTAAAAGAAAGTCAAAAGTAAAGTTCGAATATGAGCACCATCCACATCGGCATCGGTCATAATGATAATACGATGGTAGCGTAATTTGGCGATATCAAATTGTTCACCGATGTTACAGCCAATCGCAATGATCAAAGATTTTAATTCGTTGTTACCTAAAATTTTATCAATACGGGCGCGTTCAACATTTAATACTTTACCACGTAATGGCAAGATTGCCTGAAATTCACGATCACGGCCTTGTTTGGCACTACCGCCAGCGGAATCTCCCTCTACGATATACAATTCAGATTGAGTGGCGTCGCGTGAAGAGCAATCAGCCAATTTACCAGGCAATGTAAAACCTTCCAAAGCACCTTTGCGCAGGATGGCATCGCGAGCAATTTTGGCGGCGTTACGAGCGCGTGAAGCCAATAAACATTTGTTGATAATACCTTCACCGTCTTTTGGGTTTTCTTCCAAGAAGATGGCAAATTGTTCACCCATAGCCGTTTCTACCGCAGTTTTGGCTTCGGTGTTGCCAAGTTTTGATTTTGTCTGTCCTTCAAATTGTGGTTCACGTAATTTAATGGAGATCACCGCATTGAGACCTTCGCGGACATCTTCTCCGGTAAGATTTGGATCTTTTTCTTTTAAGTAACCTTTATTACGAGCGTAGGTGTTCAGACAGCGGGTGAGAGCGGTACGGAAACCTTGGACATGAGTACCACCATCTGGGTTGTGAATGTTGTTGGTAAAAGCAAAGAGTGATTCGGTGTAATCATCGGTATATTGTAATGCTAACTCCACTTTTACATCTTCAACTTCTTTTTCTACATAGAAAATATTTTCGTTTTGGATGTCTTTGTGTTGATTGAGGTAGCGGACAAAAGAAGCGATACCACCTTCAAAGAAAAATTTATAGGTAGGATCTGGGTATTCAATAGCATTTTTATCTTTGGCTCTTTCGTCAGGACTACGACGATCTTTTAAAATTAATTTTACACCTTTGGATAAATAAGCATATTGACGCAAATGGTCCACGATAACTTTCCAATCAAAATCAATAGTTTCAAAAATACTGTCATCAGGACGGAAAGTGACAGTGGTGCCAGAATCTTTACATTTTCCAATAGCCTTTACTTTACCTTGAGGTTTACCGATTTTATATTCTTGGATCCAGATTTGGCCTTCACGGTGTACTTCCGCACGCGCAAAAGTAGAGAGTGCGTTTACAACCGAAGCACCCACACCATGCAAACCACCAGAAATTTTGTAACCACCATCACCAAATTTACCACCGGCATGTAAAATAGTCATAACTATTTCCAGAGCGGAGATTTTTTGGGTTGGATGAATGTCGACAGGAATACCACGGCCATTATCTGTGACTTGAACTTGGTGGTCTGGCAATAAAGTAATAAGAATTTCATCACAAAATCCAGCCATAGCTTCATCGATAGCGTTGTCGACAACCTCCCAAATCAAGTGGTGCAAACCAGTTGGTCCAGTACTGCCGATATACATACCCGGACGGCGACGAACCGCTTCAAGGCCTTCCAGAACGGTAATATTTTTAGCACTATAGCCAGCTTCTGCCTTTTTTTGTTCCTTTTCAGTATTTGACATATATATAATTATGAGACGATAAAAATATTTTTTGATTAAAAACTATTAAATATTCTACCATAAGCATCATTAATCGACAAGGTTTGAAAAATGGTAAAAAATGGGGTATACTATTGGTAGTGGATTCCTATTTTTATAGAGCGAAATTACAATATGCTAAATATTTATAACCAAAAAAATAATAATCACGATGGCAATGTTGTTCCTGTTGTCGAGTCGACAAAAAAAACCAAAACTGATGTCAATCGCTTTGAAGATGTAACTGGCGAATTTAGTGCTTCACAATTTAAGAGAAGTTTTTGGTTTGTTACTCATAAGTTGATGTTATATAAGTTGGCAGTTGGTTTTTTAATTTTTATTTCTGTATTATTTGGAGCGTTTTCACTATGGAATTGGGGTGATTACATTATTAATGGAATTAAAGCCGATATTTCGTTATACAAAAATTTAGCAATTTTTCCAGATTATACTGGTATTCATGAACATTATTCACCAAAGTCAATTCAGATATCTGGAACAAATGTTTTTCCAGGTGGTTCCAAAACGTATGATTTAGTAGCCGAAGTTAGTAATCCAAATAAAAATTTTATCATTCATTTTGATTATTATTTTATTTTTGATAATCAAAAAACAGCAAATCAGAAAAGTTTCTTGTTGGCTGGTGAGACACGTCCGTTGGTATATTTTGGTTTTAAAGACAATTATCCGACTGGTGCAAATTTGGTTATTGAAAATGTTTCGTGGAAACGCATCACCGCTCATACCGTTTTAGATCCAATTTCATGGCAGAATGATCGTTTAAATTTTGCAGTAAAAGATTTCTCATTTGATTTACCTCAAGCCAGTGAAGGTGTGACCGCTAGTGTTGTTAAATTTAATATAACCAATAATTCCGCCTTTGGTTATCGCGATGGATTATTCGTGGTTGGGTTGATGCAGGGTGGTAGTTTGGTTGGAGTGATGCCATTAATTATAAAAGATTTTAAATCTCAAGAAACGCGTTCGATTGATTTGCGTAATTTTTCTGAAGGATTATCGGTATCAGATATACAATTATTCCCTCAGATTGACATTTACAAACAAGACGTGTATCTTGCCCCGGAACGATAATTATGATTAGTTTAGCCAAATTTTCTCCTCGCAATTTTGATTGGTTGTTATTTTTTTCAGCCTTACTTTTGTGTACATTGGGATTGGCCGCAATTTATAGCGTCGAGCTATCTAGAGGTCCGGATGCTGGATATATACGTAAACAATTGATTGCGATGGGTATTGGATTGTTTGGATTGTTTTTTGCTAGCTTAATGCAAGCTAGCTTTTTTCGTTCTCTGTCCAAGCCATTATATTTTTTTTCAATATTATTGTTGATATTAGTTTTGATCATCGGTTCTTCCATTCGAGGTACGCGCGGTTGGTTTATGTTGGGTGGTTTTTCTTTTCAGCCAGTAGAGCTAGCCAAGGCCGCATTGATTTTTATTTTAGCTTATTCCATTTCAAATTTTGGTAGACGTTTTGAACGACCTTTATATTTTTTTGGAACATTAGTGATAACTTTGGCATGTGTCGGTTTGACGATGTTGCAACCGGATTTGGGTTCGGCAGTATTACTAGGAACTATTTGGTTTTCATTAATGCTATTGACTGGTGCCCGTCGTTTTTTAATGGTTTCCTTTGTTAGTTTGATGATGGTATTTTCGGTATTTTCTTGGTTTTTTTTGTTGCACGATTATCAAAAAGAACGTGTGATGACATTCGTAAATCCGGCACGTGATCCATTGGGAGCTGGATATAATACGACTCAGGCGATTATTGCGATTGGATCCGGACAATTTTTTGGAAAAGGTCTGGGCTTTGGCTCACAAAGTCAGTTGCGTTTTTTACCGGAAGCTCAGACGGATTTTGTTTTTTCAGTAATTGGCGAAGAACTTGGGTTTGCTGGTGTCTTGGTAATGATGGTTTTGTTTAGTGTAATGATTTGGAGATTGATTTTATTGGCTAGTACAAGTGATGATGATTTTGCATCAGTGGTGGTCAGTGGTATTACGATATTATTTGCAAGTCAAATATTTATTAATGTAGGAGCAAATCTTGGTTTACTTCCGGTAACAGGTGTGACACTGCCATTTGTAAGTTATGGTGGTTCATCATTAATAATCAATTTGGTGTTGATAGGAGTCGCCGAAAGTATGGTGGTTAGAAGGTATTAATATGAACACAAAAATAACATTACAACGTAGAAAAGAACTATCCGGAAATTTTAGCCGGATGTTTTTTATACAAGCTTTTCAAAATATTCGCACCATCAATGTGGTAGTAACTCTTTTTTATTTGTCGCGTGGTTTACATTTGACTCAAGTATTTTATCTTTCGATTATTTGGTCGCTCATAAATATTTTATTTGAAGTGCCATCAAGTTATTTGGCAGACCATTGGGGCCGTAAAAAAACCATAGTATTGGGAGTTAGTCTCTATGTCGTCAGCTGTTTATGGCTGATATTTGCCGATTCATTTTTGTTAATAAGTGTCAGTGTATTTTTTTATGCTCTTTCTAATGCTTGTTTTACGGGTACCGATGACGCCCTTATTTATGATACTAATAGAGAGCTTGGAACAGGGGACGATAGTTTGCGTCGTTTTGGACAATACTATGCGGCTGAGAGAATTTTTAAGATCGTTTCACCATTAATTGGAGTACTTATTGCCAAAGATTTATCCCCAAATCAATTTGTTATTTTGTTGATTATTGATGCTTCTGCGGCAGTAATTTCATTATTGAGTGCTTTATTTATTGTCGAACCAAAACGTCATTATATCGAAGTAGAAAAAATGGAGGCGGGAATTTTGCGAGATGCTATTAATTTGATAAAAAATAATCCAAATTTGATGCGAGCTATTTGCAATCGGGCTTTGGGTTTTATTGGTTTTTTTATCATTTGGCGTTATCAACCGGAATTATTTACAAAGCTAGGGGCACCTATTTTGATGCTTGGTTTTGGCTGGTCGATTTTACATTTGGGTCTTTTTATATCAAATTATTTTATCCATAAAAGTTGGTCAAATAAAAGTTTGACCACCAAAATAAATTTTTTGAATTTGTTGTCCATAATTTCTATCGGATTATTTTTAATTGGTTGGCATTTAAATATTCCATATTATTGGTTATTATTTATTTATATTTTAGGAAATTTTTTTGAAAATGCTCGTTGGCCGATTTTTGCCGATTTGTTTAATAAATATAGTAATTCCTTTAATCGTGCCACAACCTTGTCTCTTTCTAATTTTGTAAAAAGTATTTTTGATTTACCGCTTTTGGCTTTGGCTGGTTTTTTGGTAACTTATGGTTTGGTTTATCCGATATATTTTACATTTATAATTTTATTATTATCTAGTATTATTTCTTATCTTCCCAAAAAGTTAAAGTTTGAAAATAAATACTAAAAGTGATAGATTCATATTATGTCCAAATTTCAAATAAAATCTAAAATGATGCCAGCGGGTGACCAGCCCAAAGCGATTGAGCAGTTGGTAACTGGTTTAAATAAAGGGTTTGCCAAACAAACCTTGCTTGGGGTTACTGGTTCGGGAAAAACTTTTACTGTTGCCAATGTGATTGAACAGACACAAAAACCGACTTTGGTGATTGCACATAACAAAACTTTGGCGGCTCAACTTTGTAATGAATTTCGTGAATTGTTTCCCGATAGTGCGGTGGAGTATTTTGTTTCTTTTTATGATTATTATCAGCCAGAAGCGTACATGCCCCATACTGATACCTATATTGAAAAAGAGGCAATGATCAACGAGGAGATTGATCGCTTGCGCCATGCTTGTACGCAGGCATTGTTGACAAGGAAAGATGTAATTATTGTAGCGTCAGTTTCGGCGATTTACAATTTGGGTTCACCAAAAGAATACGAACAGACTGTTTTGCATTTGCGGGTAGGAGACGATTTGGATAGACGGGGGATGATGGAAAAATTAATTGAGATGCAATTTGAACGTACCAACAGCGATTTGAAACGCGGGACATTTCGAATGACTGGTCAGGTGTTTGAAATAATTCCGGTGAACGAAGAAAAAATATATCGATTCGAAATTACTAATAAAATTGAAAGCATTGAACGACTTGATCCGGTGACACGTAAAGTGGAGCGTGAACAAGAAGATGTGTGGTTTTTTCCGGCCAAGCATTATGTTGCTAGTCCGGCGGTAAAGGAGAGAGCCTTTGAGGCGATTCGTGCGGAGTTAGAAGCACGTCTAAAAGAATTTGAACTACAAGGAAAATTATTAGAAGCCGAACGATTGAAGCGTCGGGTAAATTATGATTTAGAATTAATAAAAAATCTTGGCTATTGCGGTGGTATTGAAAATTATTCTCGTCATTTTGATGGGCGTCTTCCAGGACAGCCGGCGTTTACTTTATTGGATTATTTTTTACATTGTGATCCGGATTTTTTAACAGTGGTAGATGAGTCGCACGTTACCATTCCTCAAATTCGTGGAATGTATTTTGGAGATAAGGCTCGCAAAGATGTTTTGATTGATCACGGTTTTAGATTGCCAAGTGCAAGTGATAATCGTCCATTAAAATATGATGAATTTGAAGAGCGTACCAAGCAAATGATTTATGTTTCGGCAACACCGACTGATTTTGAAATTCAAAATAGTCAGCAAGTGGTAGAACAAGTGGTGCGCCCGACCGGTCTTATTGATCCGGAAATTATTATTTGTCCAGTAACTGGAAAAGGAAAAGTTTTATCGCAGATTGAAGATTTGATCATTCGCATCGAACAACGCGTGAAAATAAATGAACGTATTTTGGTAACTACTTTAACCAAAAAAATGGCTGAGGATTTGACGGAATTTTTGGAAAAGAAAAAAATAAAAGTAAAATATATCCATAGTGATATTGATACTTTGGAGCGTATTGAAATAATCACTTCGTTGCGTCGTGGTGAAATTGATGTAATCGTGGGTGTTAATTTATTACGTGAAGGTTTGGATATGCCAGAAGTTTCACTCGTGGCAATTTTGGATGCGGACAAGGAAGGCTTTTTGCGAAGTAACACTAGTTTGATTCAGACGATTGGACGTGCGGCGAGAAATGTAAATGGACTGGTGGTTTTGTATGCTGACCATATTACTGGTTCTATGAAAAGCGCAATGTCTGAGACCGAGCGTCGTCGCAAAATTCAGATTGCATATAATAAAAAACATGGCATTACGCCAAAGACAATTGAGAAAACAATTCGCAATATATTAGAAGAATTTGGTATTACTAGAGATCCAAATAAGAAATCTAAAAAGAGGGGCAAGGATAGATTGGCGGAAATTACCAAGCTGGATACTTTGGGAGACGCTCGACCACTCGACGTGATAATTAAAGAAAAAGAAAGACAAATGCGTGAGG
>CAYZHG010000083.1:0-14355 GCA_964477455.1 uncultured Gammaproteobacteria bacterium | reverse complement strand
GTTAATCTGCAACCTTCAATTATTTTTTTAATTTCTTCTTGAGTTTTTATTAATGCCATAAAATAATTTTATTTTTTTACAATATTTTCAATTTGTTTTTCAACAAATTCAATAGTTTGATTACCATCAATCGATTCTAAAATATTTAAATTTTTGTAATAATCTAAAATCGGATACAGTGAAGTATTGCCCTGGTCTTCAATTCTTTTTTTAATAATCTCTTCATTATCATCTTGGCGAAAAACTAATTCACCAGAACATTTTGGACATACTAACAAATCTTTTGTCGCTGGTAAATATGGAATAATTTCTCCACATTTAGCACAAATTCTACGCTTAGTTAAGCGATTAAAAGCATCTTCATCAGATAATGACACCTCGATCACTTGTACTTCATTTTCCCAATTATTTTCCATAAAAAACTTTTGAAATTCCTGAGATTGTTCTAAATTGCGAATAGCCCCATCAAGTACAACGCCAACGCCAGCCACCAAATTTTTCTGTATTTCCCTAAAAGCCAAATTATAAACCAACCAATCCGAAACAAGCCTGCCTGACTTCATATCTTCCAGCGCTTGCTTTTCTTTTTCGCTTGCATTGCTATCGGTAGCTAAGGCACGAAAAAGATCACCAGTAGAAATATGCTTATACTGAAATTTATTTGCTAACAATTTCGCTTGTGTGCCTTTACCACTACCTGGCGGACCGATAAATATTAATATTTTCTTCATAATTACTCAGAGACTTTTTTTACAAAATTTTTAATTCTTTCCGCTTCTCTCTCTACAACCTCACCGTCATATTCTCCAGCGTGAGCAGTAAAACCTTCATATACTGGTTGGCGCTGATCTAAATGTAGGTTGAAAGTTATATTCTCTACTCCTGCTAATATATAGACATGAAATCGCGGATACCAATCACCGTGTACCCGTTTTACATAGCTCGTCTCACCTGTTCTAGTGCGGTGTTGACCATAACCACAACGACGAATAAACTTCTCGGGATCACCTATTTTTTCTGCTTCAAATGATAATTTCATACCGATTTAGTTTACTAAAAATGGGGGTGAAAGTCAATTTAGTGACTACAAAAAAATTTGGTTTACAGTACACCGTCAACTGTAAACCAAAATACAGAATCACACCCACAGCCAACTCCAAATCTCCATTTGTCAATAATTGACGGACTTTGTCTTTTAGCATAAAATATAGCATAGATTCCCGCTTTTGCGAGAATGACAAATTTACTTCACAAATTATGAAACGTTTTGAACTTACTTTTGCTTTTATACAACTTCCATTGGACTATTTGATGTTAATATTGGCTGGGTTTTCTGCGTATGGATTACGCTTTACCAAAGTTGTCACCGCTATTCGTCCCATTCTTTTTAATCTAGCTTGGAATAAATATTGGCCATTGGTGCTGGTGGTAGCGACCGGTTGGATTGTTATTTTTGCCCTCACTGGATTATACAGTGCCAATCCAAACCGCAAACTTGCCAAAGAACTTGGCCGTGTTTTTCTAGCCTGTTCTACTGGATTTGCAGCCATCACCATTTATGTTTTTTTTACTCTTGCAAAATTTGATTCTCGCTTTTTAGTTTTAGCAGGTGCTATATTAGCCATAATATATGTTTCTATTGCTCGAACGGTTTTACGTTTAATCAAAATACTTTGTTATCGTTTAGGAGTTGGTTTGCGTCGCACAGTAATTATTGGCACTCAAAGTGTGGCTGACCAAATACAACAGTCACTCGAAAGCCAACCACAACTTGGATACAAAGTAGTTGGATTGTTAAAAAGTTTTAACCAAGAAGAACTAGATAAATTATTAATAGACGGATTAGATGAAATTATTTTTGCTGACCCAAAAAGCAAAGAGGATGAAGCTCTGCAAACAATTGATTTTGCCAACGAAAATCATATTACTTTCAAATATTCTGCCGATTTGTTTGCTACAATTTCTTCCAACATGGCGATCTCCACTATTGCTGGAATACCAATCATCGAACTTCGACGTACACGTTTGCACGGTTGGGGAAATATCTCCAAAAGAATCGGCGATATTGTTGGTAGTTTATTTTTTATGTTACTTTTTTCTCCCCTTTTTTTACTTAGTGCTATTATTATTTTAATAGAAACTGGACGACCGATAATTTACAAAAACGAACGTGTCGGACAAGAAGGGAAAAAATTCTTTACTTACAAATTTCGTTCCATGTATCAAAAATATTGTACTGGAGACCAGTTTGGAAAAGCTGGACAAGAAGCTATTGAAATTGAACAAGAACTTATCAAGGAAAAAAGTACCAAGCAAGGCCCGGTTTACAAAATCAAAAATGACCCGCGAATTACTCCATTTGGTCGTTTTATTCGCAGCTTGAGCTTGGATGAATTACCACAATTTTTCAATGTGCTAATAGGAAATATGAGCTTGGTCGGTCCTAGACCACATCAACCACGCGAAGTAAATAAATATGAAAAATGGCACAAAACTGTCCTAGCCATAAAACCAGGTATTACTGGATTAGCACAAATTTCAGGGCGTAGTGATCTAAGCTTTGACGAAGAAGCTCGCCTTGATATTTTTTACATTGAACACTGGAGCTTTTTTATCGACTTTGTAATTTTAATTAAAACCCCGTTTATCGTAATAAAGAAAACTGGATCGATTGTATGAAGATTGCCTTAGTGCATGATTATCTTTCGCAAGATGGAGGGGCGGAAAGAGTATTAAAAGCTTTACACGAAATTTGGCCTGACGCGCCGATTTTTGTTTTATTTCATGATAGAAAAAAAATCAATTATTTAGACCATCAAAAAATTAAAGAGTCTTGGTTGTCGAAAATGCCATACATAAATAATATTTTTCAATGGTACTTGCCTCTCATGCCAATGGCTACTGAGCATCACAATCTTCACGGGTTTGATTTGGTAATCTCCTCAACCAGTAGTTTTGCAAAAGGTATCATCACTTCGCCTAATACTTTACATATTTCTTATTGTCACACGCCTCCTCGTTTTCTTTGGGGAGATGGAAACAATTATTTATCAGATTTAAAAAGTAATTATTTTATCAAACTAATTTTACCAATTTTAAATCACAAATTGCGCATTTGGGATCAGCTAAGCACTCAACGAGTAGATCATTTTATTGCCAACTCATATACAGTACAAAAAAGAATAAAAAAATATTACCGACGGGAATCTGATATAATCTTTCCACCTGTCGATACCTACCGTTTTCAGATCGCCAGCAAGTTAGGCGACTATTATGTTGCTGGTGGTCGCTTGGTTCCATACAAACGATTGGATCTGGTAATTAAGGTATTTAACCGTCTTCAATTACCATTAAAGATTTTTGGTATTGGCCCAGAACTCAAATATCTTAAAAAAATTGCTAAATCAAATATTGAATTTTACGGTAAAATTTCTGAAAATGAAAAAGCTGTCCTGTTCAGTCGTGCCTTGGCATTTATTCATCCTCAGAAAGAAGACTTCGGCATCACGCCAATAGAGGCAATGGCCGCCGGACGCCCAGTAATAGCCTACGGATTTGGTGGAGCAACAGAGACTGTCATACCCAATGAAACTGGGGAATTCTTTACCCAACAAACTTGGGAATCACTACTTAGTAGCGTGGCTAATTTTGATCCATATAAATGGGACAGTGAAAAAATCAAACTTCATGCTCAAAATTTTTCCACTGATAAATTTAAAGATAAAATAAAATTATATACTAGCGATCATTTTACACAATTTCAAAATAGCTTAAACTAGATATGAATATTGGTGTAGATATCCGACCGCTCATGGTCAAAAATAAAACCGGCATCGGTGAATATACTTTAGAATTACTTTCTGCTATTTTTAAGGAAGACAAGATTAATGAATATTATTTATTTTCAAATTCAATTAAAAAATTAAAAACAAATCTTCGAATTTGGAATCAACCAAATGTTCATTACATTCACTCCCCTTACCCAAACAAACTTCTCAATTTTTTTCTCGCTTTTGGATTTATCAATATTGACCAACTACTACCAACAAAAATAGATTGCTGGTATTCACCAAACATGAATTTTTTGTCATTAGGAAATATTAGAAAATACATTCTTACTATTCACGACATTTCGTTTGAGATATTTCCAGAATTTTACACTTTGAAACAATTGATGTGGCACAAAATAATTAATCCAAAAAAACAATGCCAACTTGCTAATATTATTATTGTACCTTCAGAAAATACCAAACGAGATTTAATCGAACATTATAAAATTGATAAAGATAAAATTAAAGTTATTTACCCTGGCTTAGCAACAAAATTTGATTTGTCTAATAACGAACTAACGTTACAAAAAAGCATTGTTCAAAAAAAATATGACCTGCCAGAGAATTTTATTATTTTTTTAGGGTCAATTGAGCCAAGAAAAAATATATTCAGTCTTATTCAAGCTTTTGAAAAATTACCAACCAAATTAACTGAAAAATATCATTTGATAATCATCGGTGGATCTGGCTGGAAAAATAAAATAATTTATCAAATTGCAGAACGATCAAAATTACATAAACAAATTAAATTTTTAGGGTTCATCGCAGATGCCGACAAGCCTGCGCTTTTATCGCTTTCTAAACTATTTATTTTCCCAAGTTTTTATGAAGGATTTGGTTTTCCTGTCATTGAAGCGATGAAAATGAGCGTACCAGTCATTACCAGCAATCGATCATCTTTGCCTGAAATTTCAGGTAACAACGCAATTTTGATTAATCCAAATAATATTTCCGACCTAAAAAATTCAATCCAATCACTTCTTGAAAACGATAATCTATATCAAGAGTATAAAAAAAGAGGCTTTGAAACAGCCTCTAAATATGCTTGGGAAAACAGTGCAAAAGCGCATCTATCTATATTTAATAATTAGCGAAAAATACTTACAATCATATAAATAAAATAAGATAGATTTAAAATTGATAAACCAGCAATCGATACCCAGCCGGCAATATTCAATGCCAAGCCATTGCGATGAGCTCCCATTATATCTTTACGATTTAATAAGCGTAATAAGAAAAAGAATAAAATCGGCAAAATAAAAGTGTTTAAAGCTTGAGATGCAATCAAGACACTAATAATTGGAAAATTTGGAATTAAAACTATTAGTGCGGTAGAAAAAATACAAAATAAAAATATTTTATAAAATGCTGAAGATTCAGCAAAGCCTGAATTTACTTTACCTTCCCAACCAAAAGCTTCTGTCAAAGAATATGCGGTTGCAATAGTCACAACCCCAGCGCCAAGCATTGACGCGTTGTAAAGACCCCAGGCAAACAAGTGTTTTGCCATGACCCCTGCAAACGGTTCTAAGGCACGAGCCGCATCTGCCGCATCTGTAATTGTAATACCATTCGCATATAATGTGCCAGCGGTGGCAACAATGATAAAAAATGCAACAAAGTTTGTCCAAAAAGATCCTAGATAGACATCCGCTCGAGCCAAATTTAAATCTTGAGTACGAACACCTTTTTCGGCAAAGTATGATTGAATAAAAAATTGCCCCCAAATTGTTACCGTTGTACCAATTAAGGCTATCGCCATAAATAGAAAATCATGTGTTGGAACCCAAGATGGAACAACAATCGATTTTACCGCAGCCGACCAATCAGGATGGGTCATAAAACCGGCTACTACATAAGCTAAATAAAGCGCCGACGAAGTAAGAAAAATTTTCTGAATATTTTTAAAATTGCCCGATATCACCAACCAACTAATCAAACCCGCAGAACTTAAAACAAACAACCAATTGGGAATACCATAAATATTGGCCACCGCAGAAATACCTGCAAATTCAGCCAAGACATTTGCCCAATTGGCCACAAAACTTAGCAAAATGATAAAGAAGGTCGCTTTAAAAGGAAAATTTTCTCGAATTAAAGCAGATAAACCTTTGCCCGATACTATCCCTAAACGTGCGCCCATTTCCTGAGTAATTGCCAAAACAAAAGTTATCAAAAACAAAACCCAAATCAAATGATAACCATACTGCGCTCCAGCAACTGAGTAAGTTGCAATACCACCAGCATCATTATCCGCTGTACCAGCGATAATACCCGGCCCTACCACACTTAAAATTAATAATATTCTTGGCCAAAGTTTCTTCTTTTTTGGTTCAGCTACATCTAATTTAGGCATAATATATTATTAAGCATTTGGAACTAAAACGCGCATAACATCGTCAACTGTTACTACTCCTAAAAATTTGTTTTCGTCATCGACTACTGCAACAGAATTCAAATCATATTTAGTCATCAAATGAGCAACGCTTTTGATTGATTGATTTGGATGTAATAAGGGAAGATGAACTGACTTTTTCATAACATCTTTCAAAATTTCATCTCCATCAGCCATAATTAATCTTCTAAAAGAAATCACTCCTTTATATTTACTTTTTTCATCAATAACATAAATATAATTTGCAGATCTAAAACTTTCCGAAAGATGACGAATTTTTTCAATCGTTCCAGATACTGTATCATCTGGTAAACCAGCTAGAAACTCGGTAGTCATCAAACCACCAGCCGTATCGTCTTCATAACTCAATAATTTTTTAATTTTTTTCATGCGTTCCTGCTCTACATAATCGAGAAGTTGTTTGGACTGATGTTCTGGCAAAGACTGGATCAAATCTACCAACTCATCGATTGACATACGTTCACTAATACGAGCGGCGTGTTCTGGACTCAATTGTCCAATCAAAGATTTTTGAATTTCTGGATCAATTTCCTCAAAAACACGGGCAGCCATATTTTTATCCAAAGACAAAACCAAATTGCTACCTTGTTTTACACTTAAATCTTCGATAATATTAGCAATATCGGCGGGATGTAACTTAGTCAAATCCCTAGACACACTATCTAGTTTTAAAACACCTTCAACAGGCTGAGCTTTGCGCCAGTCTATCAAATTAACTTTGAAAAAATCAAAAAAATCTAACGAAGATACACTAAGTCGACGCAACAGCCCTTTAAAACTCACATCAATACCAAGAACGCATAGTTTGCCTTCAAAATCACCAATACGTAAATCATTTACTCGCACTACCCGTGCTCCAGCCACATCCACGATTTGTTGATCCATTACATCTCGATTCAGTCGCACATAACCTGCTGGTTCACTTTCTAAAAAATTTATTTTGGAAAACAAAGTACGCAATGATACTTCTTCATTACTAAAATTTTCTACCGCATCATAAGGAATAATAATTCTTTTTTTATGATGACGTTGTTTTATGATAATATATTCTAAAGCAGAATAATCGCCAGGTTTTACCTTGATTAATACATCTTCTAAACGACCAATCATCACATCGGCACTATCATTTACTTGGCTATTTATTAGATGACTGAAATATGGCATAGAATAAATTTTAGACGAGATTATTATAACCTAAAAATATTTATTTGGCAATTTAAAGATAACTCTGATATACTTATTTTAAATATAAATACGAACTTATTTCAGTTCAAGATATTAGATCTATTAAACTTATGCAAATCGGTATTGATGCAAGAATGTTTGGACCACAACAAGGTGGACTAGGACGATATATTGAACAATTAATTTTGCAACTAGAAAAAATAGATTTGAACAATGACTATACTATTTTTTTGCGTAAAGAAAATTGGGATTGCTACAATCCTACTAATTTAAGATTTAAAAAAGTATTGGCAAATATTAAATGGTATGGCTTTGGTGAACAAATTTTATTTCCAATAATTATCAAAAAAGAAAAAATTGATTTAATGCATTTCCCTCATTGGAATGTGCCAATTTTTTATAATGATAAATTTGTCGTCACAATTCATGATCTTTTGTTACTTCATTTTCCTACCAGACACGCTAGCACATTGGGACCATTACTTTATTGGTTTAAAAATAAAATGTTTAAATTAACGCTTAACCATGCAGTTAAGGTAGCTACTAAAATTATCGCTGTAAGCGAATATAGTAAACAAGATATTGCTAAAACATTAAAAATTAATACTGAAAAAATTGTAGTAACTTATTTATCACCACTTGAAAAAAATATTTTAGAAGCGCCATTTTCATTGTACAATAGATATAATATTACCAAGCCATATTGGCTTTACGTCGGAGTGGCCTACCCTCACAAAAATTTATTTAAACTTGTCGATGCTTGGGAAATTTATTGCAAACAAAATGGCTATACTTATCAGCTAGTTTTAACAGGAAAAAATAATTATTTTTACGCTTTATTAAAAACATATATTAAAAATAAAAATATTAAAGATGTAGTTTTTACTGATTTCGTTCCAGACACTGAATTGCCTGAATTGTACCGCAATGCTTCTCTTTATGTATTTCCTAGTCTTTATGAAGGTTTTGGATTGCCACCACTGGAGGCCATTCAAAATGGTTTGCCAGTAATCGCCTCCGATCGAACTTGCTTGCCAGAAATTTTAGAAGATGCCGCGGTCTATTTTAACCCAGATGACCCAAATGCAATCGTCCACGCCGCGAATCTGGTAATTAAAGATAGTGCGGTGCGTAAAAATTTGATTATAAATGGGTCAAAAATATTGCAAAAATACTCTTGGCAAAAAACGGCTTTAAAAACGATTGAAATTTACAGCCAAGCCAAATAAAAGTGGATAACTATCGTTTTTTTATAGGTGCGTCACAACATAAAATGGTGTATAATATAGTAACTAAAGAAACACCATTTTTAAGATGCCAAAACAGAAGAAAAACTTTAATCCAAAAAAACCACAACTCCGCCGTTGTGCTTTTTGTGATAAATCTGGTCATAATAAATCTACTTGCTCTGACTACCTAAAATCATTTGTCAAAGTAAACTCTTCTCCGGCCACAATCGCACCTATCAAATTTTTTGTTCATCATGTTTCCCACGAGCCTACAACTTCACCTCACGTAGTAAATTTAAAAAAAGATGTTTCACAAGCGTGGCACAACGTAGCGACTATTGCCCCAGAAATACACCACAGTATTGATTTCAACAATGCTTACGAAAAAATAAAACAGGAAATTCAGCTCTCCAAAAAAATCGAACCAAAAGATATTAATCAAAAGATTTTTGTTAATTTATCAAAAAACAGCCAAATTGAGGATAATATCGAAAAAACCCCGGTTTCTATCAATGTTTTACCTCCAGAATTAGCGCCGAAGAAACAAAAATACAGCAATCAATCAAGTTGGACATTTACTAAATTTTTTGAATTAGGTGCTCAAAAAATAAATTTAGCATTTAAAAAAGCGACAAATGCAGTCGCAATATTTTTGCGAGAAAATTTTGTTTTTAGAAAATTGGCTGTATCTACTGCTATTTTGATGATTATATTGGTCGCACCAGGTTCGGCTAACAGTTATTATCAAAATATTATACTTACCAAAGATAAAATTGCTCAAGATAGTACTGCTGGTTTTTTGTCTTTACAAAATTCTACTGTCGCTTTGATGCAGGCCGATTTACCAACGGCTCAATTGGCCATCGACAATGCCATGACCAATTTTAGTTCGGCCGTGGAAACTATGCAAAACAATCATCAATTTTTGCAAAAGGTTGCTTCTTTTGTTCCTGTTTTGGATACTGAGGTAAGGAGTAGACAATCTCTTTTGTTGGCTGGTCAAAAAATTGCCCAAGGTAATACTTATTTTTTAAAAGGTATTGCACAGAGTCAAACTGACGCTAGTAGTACCCTAAATGTTAGATTAGAAACTTTTAATAATTATCTAACTTCAGCAATTCCAAACTATAAAGAAGCCTTAAATTACCTAGAAACTGTTGACAATGATTCACTTCCGCTTGCCTATCAAGGACCTTTTAAGGAATTTAAAAAAATATTTACCGCTGTTTTACACGATCTCCAAAATCTATCTAGTTTAAATGGTGTAATAAAAGAAATATTTGGTACACAAGGTCAACGACGATATCTACTAGTTTTTCAAAATCCTAGCGAACTGCGTCCAACTGGTGGCTTTTTGGGTAGTATTGCAGTGATGGACATAAAAGATGGAAAAATCATCAATCTTGATGTTCCTGCTGGCGGTAGTTATGATCTCCAAGGTCAGTTGGATCAATTCATTGAACCACCTACCCCATTATTGCTCGTCAATAAACGCTGGGAATTCCAAGATTCAAACTGGTTTCCAGATTTTCCTGCTAGCGCCCAAAAAATGATGTGGTTTTATCGTCATAGTCGTAACATCACGGTGGATGGAGTTATTGCTATAAATTCGACGGTATTAGAAAGATTATTGGCTATAACCGGTCCAATCTCTGATGATAAAAGAGGGCTTACCCTTTCATCCGAAAATGCCTTAGTCACCATCCAAAAGATTGTCGAGGAAGGCCCTGAAAAAAAAGACCACAGACCAAAACAAATTATTTCAGATTTAGCCCCTCAATTTATTGATCGTTTTACAAACAGTCAACCAAAAGATTTGGTACCATTAATTGTTAACTTGCAAGAAGCTTTGTCAAAAAAGGAAGTTCAGGCTTACTTTACTGACCAGGCCGCACAAACAGCTATAACAGATTTCGGGTGGAGTGGTAAAATCTTGAACACCAACAATCACCAAGATTATTTGGCAGTCTTCAATACAAACATGCTAGGACAAAAAAGCGACGACAGGATCAGCCAAACAATCAGCCATCAAGCCGTTGTTGATCGTGATGGAACAATTACCGACACTGTTGTCATCTCTCGTACTCACTCTGGAAATCCTGAAGAAAAAATGTATGGTGCTACAAATATAGACTATATTCGTCTATATGTACCAAAAAATAGTGAATTAATTTCTGCAAATGGTTTTACTTGGCCAGACGAAAATAGCTTCAAAGTTCCAAAAAAATCATACAAAGTAGACGACTACTTAAAACAAATGGAAAAAGAAATTAAAATTGACGATCGTACGGGTACTCGAGTTACGGAAGAGTTTGATAAAACGTCATTTGGAAATTGGGTGATTACTGAACCTGGACAAACTAGTAAAATTGAATTTACTTACAAACTTCCTTTCAAACTTTCGGTCATCGATCAAAATGCAAATATTTCATGGCAAAAAATTGTTAATTCAAAACAAGCCGAACGTTATCAGTTGGTTGTACAAAAACAATCCGGTATAAATAGTTTGTTTGAAAGTCAAATAATTTTTCCAAATGACTGGCAACCAAATTATAAAGAAGGCGATGATATTGAATTGGCGAAAAATGGTGCCAGCATTACATCTATAACTCTGGATACAGATCGTGTCTGGGGACTAGTAATGGAAAAATAAAAATTAACAATATATTTATGTCTGATGAAAAAATTACTCTCTTTAATGAAGAATACGAGCTTCCAAAAAAACCAAAGCGTCGTGTGATAAAATCTAAAACTCCAAAAGAGGAAACATATAATGATCAAAAAATTGACCGACAGTTAAATAATATTTACAAAGACGATAGTGGCAATATGCCAGATATGAGAAGGATAAAAAAAGCTCATACTGGATCATTTATTGGCGGGTTATTTAAATTTACATTTTCGATTGCTATTTTAGCCGCATTGGCATGGGCGGGATTTTTCTTTTTACCAATGGCCAATAAATTTTCTGACAGTCAACTTGAACTTAAAATTATCGGTCCAGAAAGTTTCACTATTGGAGCCACTACTACATATCAAATTGTTTTCAAAAATAATCAAAAAGTAACTTTAAATAATGTTAATTTAACTACCAACTATCCTTCTGGCTTTATATACTCACAAAGTTCATTAACGCCAAAAAATCTTGGTAAAAATGAATGGAATGTAGGAACCCTCAAACCAAATGAAGAAAAAACTTTACAAATTACCGGAAATTCATTTGGATCGTTAGGGGATGCTCAATCATGGCGAGTTCTTTTAAATTATACACCAGATAATTTTAAATCTGAGATGCAAAAAATTGCTACTTTAGATGTCAAACCAAATGTAGCTCCAATCAGTGTAACTCTAACTGGAATAGATAAAATCGGATTAGATACGCCTACCAACTTTACCATTACAATTGAAAGCAAAGATAATTTGATTGGAAAAACACTGGAAGTAAACCCAATTTTTCCTTCAAGTTTTTCTATGACTTCTTCGTCAATTCCATTATTAAAAAATATTTGGAAAATTCAACCTTCAACATCCACTATCGGAATATCCAAATACGTTATAAACTTTTCTGGTAAATTCACTTTGACAGACGAGAATTATGTACCTTTAAAAGTACAAGTTAAATTGGCTAGCTCCAATCAGGATAGCTATCTTTTATCTGAGACAGTCATAAATACTGAGATTATAAAGAACGCTATCACAGTCAACACAGCAATCAATGGCTCGCTCACTAATATGGAATCAAAGCCTGGTGAAGTTTTAAATGTCACAGTTCTAGTGAAAAATTCTGGCAAAGAAAATATTGATAAAGCACAGATTAAACTTGTAATTGATTCACCATCTTACAGCAAGCAGAGTGTATTGAGTTGGAGCGACATTGCTGACAAAAACGATGGTGATATCACTGGAAGTCAGATATCGGATCAAATACGCCGTGCCACTTTAATATGGAATGATAAAAAAATTGCCCATCTAAACAAAATTAAAGCTGGAGAAGAAGTTTCACTAGATTTTCAATTGCCTATCAAAAATTCTGAAAAAGCCCCTTGGAATAGCATCAATGAAAATCAAATAAAGATCACGACGGAATTAATTTTTAATGATTCAACAAAAACATCTCAAACCATTAGCGGTAATAACATTAACATTTCTTTAAACTCAGATTTATCAATACAAATTAAAAATGATGTAAGTAGTGACGAAAAGGAAAATGAAAAGCATGATATTACTTGGATCTTAAACAACACCTATCATCCATTAAAAAACATTACAGTTTCCGCTGATATATATGGAGACATCACTTGGCAAGGTCCATCCTCAACACTTGCGTCGACAGTTGATTTTAATCAAAAAACAAAACATCTTATTTGGACAATACCTGAGATGACCGATAATACCGATGTGCTTACTCTACCTTTTACAGTAACCATAAATAAAAAGAACCCGACACAAAATACACTTATTTCAAAAATTCATATTACTGCCGATGATACAGTTAGTGGCAACAAGCTTGAAATGCTAGGTGATGAATTACCAACAAACAATTAATATTAAATAAAAAAATTCTCTTCAAAAGAGAATTTTTTTATTTATCAAGAAATTTTGTAACCATCTTTTGAGCTTCAACTACATCCTCTGGAGATATCCAGACAATCCTCTTATCGCGCTTAAACCATGTCTCCTGACGTTTCGCATAACGTCTAGTATCGCGCTTAAACAATTCAACCGCCTCCTCGATTGTTGCCTCATTACGTAAAAAATTTCCAATTTGTTTGTAACCAATACTACTCATACTTGGCAAATCCCAAGGATATTTTTTGGACAATTTATTCGTTTCTTCTAAAAGACCACTTAACATTTGTTGATCGATGCGATTATTAATAATTTTATAGAGTTTTTCTCTATTACATTTAAGACCAATCTGCAAAGAATTATATAGCGGATTTGATTTAGTAGTCTGAGCCACAAATGATTCTCCACTGCTTATGGCAACTTCCAACGCACGTAACACCCGTCTTCTGTTTTTTAAATCTATTTTTTTTACAGTTTCGGGATCAATGTTACTTAATAATTTTATAAGTTCATCCAAAGTTTTACTATCGAATCCCTTTCTCAATTTAGAATTTGGCTCCACTTTTGGAATATCCAAATTATCCACTAATGACCAAATATATAAACCAGTCCCTCCTACTACTATCGGCAATTTACCACGTGACAAAATATCCGCAATGGCTATATTAGCTTTTTCTTTATAATCCGAAAGCGTAAAGCGCTCATTTGGCTTTACAAAATCCATCAGATGGTGCACTACCCCGTCAGAAATAAACTCGCCCATTAACTGTTTATCAAAATCACGAATTGGCTTAGCGGTTGCTATATCCATTTCCTTATATACTTGTCGAGAGTCAGCATTTACAATTTCACCATTAAATTTTTTCGCCAAAAAAATACTAGTAGCGGTTTTACCAGAAGCGGTTGGACCAACAATGAAAATAACTTTAGGTAAAACATTTTTCATATCAAGATTATACGTTTGATTAGTGAAAAAATCAAGTTTTCTGTTGACAAACATGGAGCAATATAGTATAGTATGTATCCTTACGGTAATATTTCCGTAAAAGGAAGTATCAATGTTGACCGCCACACTTATTGCCCATTCGTGGGCAAAGATGACCGTTTTGGTGTTTGCGATCTGCAA
>CAYZHG010000082.1:0-4098 GCA_964477455.1 uncultured Gammaproteobacteria bacterium | reverse complement strand
TATCAAAAATATGACCTTTCATTTTTTTCCAACCAAATCTAAATTGACTATAAACATAACTCGCCTGCATATTTTTTTCTAAAACGATTTTCATGGTTTCTATCATTTTAGGACTACAAATTGTATCAGCGTCAACAAATATCACATACTCACCGTGAACCTCTTTATAACCCCGATTGCGAGCCGCTGGGGCTCCTAAATTGGATTGATTAATAATAATTGGTTTCAATGCTTTGGTATCAGAATTTTTGTTCAAAATATCTGCTATAGTCTCTTGAAAATTATCTGTACTACCATCATTTACGATAATCAATTCTAAATCATTAACGCAAGATTGTTTGGCGATTGAAACCAAACATCTTTCTAATGTATGTGCGTGATTAAAAACAGGAATTACTACACTAATTAACTTATTCATAGTAATTTCAAAATTTCTTTTTCCCATCGAAAATTGTTTTTTACTCGTTCTCTGCCAAAATCACCCATTTTTTTGGACGTCGTAGAATCATTTAACATTGTGATGATGGCTGGTATTACACTCTGATCTTGATACACTTCAACCACAACCCCTGTCTGACCGTCTAAAACGGCTTCCTCGACTCCACCAACTCTACCGGCCACAACCGGCAACCCACAAGCGGCGGCTTCTAAAAAGACCGTTCCCCACCCTTCTTCGTGCGCTTCATCTTTATGCGTCAACAACACAAACAAATCCGCTAAATGATAATATTTATATATTTCTTGGGGATCAATATTACCCAAAAAACGTACTACATTTTGCAAAGAATTTTTTTGCACCATTTGAAATACTTCCTTGCTTTTTGGTCCATCACCAATCACCAACCAAACAACATTTGGCACTTTAACAATAATTTCTGAAAGCATTCTAACCATGTGGGGAAAACCCTTGCCTTCGGCCATTCTAGCCACTGTCAAAATAACTTTCTTGCCGCTAAGCGCCAGCCGTGATTTTAAATTTGATACTTCCAATTCATCCACTGGTGCATCCAGAAAAGTATCGCTTGGACAAGGATAAACAACCCGAACATCTTTTAAATTTTCCACGATAACCGATAATTTATTTTTAAGAAAATTACTATTAACTACAACTGTTTGTGCTTCTTTACAAATTTTAATAAAATTTCTACGTTTACTTCTGCTGGTTATGGCCGCTTCAATATCTGTGCCATGCAAAAATAAAGTATAAGGAATTCTTTTAAATTTTTTTATGAGATATGCAACATAACCAACTGGCAAGACATGGTTAATATATAACATTTCTATTTTTTCTTGATTTACCAATGTGGTAATTTGAAAAAAAAGACGAAGCCATTTTGGCCATACAAAACTCCAATATGGATTCAATCTATAAGTTTTCCATGAATTTTTGGAATCATATTCGTTTTGATTGTGAAATGTTGGAGCATAAACAACCGTGTCTTGTGCCGGCAGATGAGAAACTAGATTATAAACATAAGTGGCTATTCCACCAATTTGGGGTGGGTATTCTAAAGTAATAATTAATCTTCTCATATAGTTTTTCTAGAATCGAGTAACTTTCGATAAAACTTTAATATTAAATCCTTGTCGATACCACCAAAAATAAACAAAAGCAATCCATATATAATAGCCGCTAACGGAATAATAAATAAGAAATTAATCTTTGTTGAAAGATAAAAGGCCACCAACGCCATGAATATCGCCGGCCAAAATGTTTGATTAAAATATTTAAATAATAATTTTAAATCAATCTCTATACTACTACGACAAAACAAAAAACCTCCAACGCTTAAAATTATGTTACTGAGCAACGCGGAATATGCGGCCCCCATGATACCGATTCGAGGTAATAATATTAAGTTTGAAAAAATATTTACCACCAATGCAAAGGCCAATAATGAAGTCTGGGTTTTTTGCCGATTATTAGAATTCAAGGTTGCTCCTGTAATAAAACTTAAATAACCAAAAATCAAACTAACCATCAATATTCTAAGCACAGGAATTGCTGGTGCAAATTGCGGTTTGTATAGTTTTAAAATTATTGGCGTGGCTAAAGCTATCAATCCAAAGGATATTGGAAAAACAATCGTAAATAAATAACGCCAAGATTTCAAAAATAAATAGCCAATTTTATCTTTTTGGGTCAAAAATAATTGACTCATTACTGGATATACGCTTGCCGACAAAGCAACTGGTACAAATTGAAAAGCAAAAGTAATTTTATAAGGAACGCTCCACCAACCCAATTCTTGTGCGGAAAGCATCTTGGACATCAATAATGAATCACTGTACGAATACAAACGTCCAATTATTCCAGCCAAAGCAAATGGTATTGCAAAACTTAAAAACATCTTAAATACACCATAATCGAACGACCAATGATAAGCCAAATTATAAACTTTCCTTAGAAAATATGCCGAAAAAATAAAATTTAAAAATGCTGGTATGGTATACGCCAAAATCAACCAATACAAATGCCAGTGATTATACAAAGCTAAAGTACCAACTATCAGGGTAATAGCTTGTGAAAAGACCACACCAATTGATTCATAAATCAAATTCTTTCGCGCTCGAAATACCGAATAAAAAGCCGCGTGTAAATTATCAAAAAACATGGTTATACCAGAAATACTAACCAGTAATTTTATTAAGGGAGAATAATTAAAAATATTTACGAAAAAAAGTATCAAAATATAACTAGCAACACCAAACATCATCTTTGACCAAAAAGCGGTATGTAAATATTGATCAGTTTTTTCTGGATAACGCGCCACTTCTCTGGTTAATACCGGTCCCATGCCAAAATCTGCAACCACTGTAAATATTGTAGTAAAAGTAATGGCGAAAAAATAAACACCTGTATTTTCAACTCCGATCACTCTGGCAATAATTGTAAAATAAAAAAAAGAGATCACCTTCTGTAGAATAGAAGCGGCCGTTAAAAATGAAGTATTTTGTGTAATAGTAAATGATCTCATTTGGCAAAGTTATATTTTTCAAATAAATCAGAATAATATTGTACAAATTCAAAGCCATCTTGAATTTGATTTTGCATTTTATACAATTCACTTTTCAGCTCTTCTGAATTTGGATTGCTAGCACCCAATAGTTGAATAAATTTTTTGACCTCTATGTCTATACCAATCAAATATTTGGAATATTCAGGAATGAACGTTTTTAAAGATACCAACACCGGTGTATTCGCAAACGACAGTTCATCTAAAACCATAACATCCGAATTGATAAAATCAATTCCAACTTGAATATCGGCTTCACTCATAACGTGCGAAGCTTTCATGATATTTTTAAATTTAGTATTATACAAAAAATCCATCGCATCCCTAATCTTTAAAACAAGTTTATAAATCTTTTGTGTAATTTCTTGCCCACTGGTCACATAACCATCTGACTCTTTTTTTATTGTCTTATTTTTTCGCACAATACTCAAATCCATAACTTTCTCATTAATGTGCGGATCTTCTAAAAAAGGCAAATCAGCCATCAACTTTATCTCATTGAATTCTTCCTTAATTCCATCGGTCAAAACCAAAAGTTCAAGCTGTAGTTCTTTTAGTAACTCAAAAACTTTATTATTTCTTTTTTCTACCAAATCAATAATTCGTCCTTCTTGTGGTTGTAGCGATCTATGAAAATCAGACATAAAAATATTTCAAATTACGATACTATTTTACCTTAAAATAGAGTATTAATCAACAAACAAAAAACCCGTCTCATTCGGGTTTTTTGTTATTGGGGCGACACTTGTGGCGGTCGCCCGTTTACCATTCTCACCCGCTAACTAATAGCGACTGAGTCTTAGCTCCTTTTCCGATACCAGTCCTTGCATGGGCAACCCATGCGCGAAGCTGTGCCTATTGTTCCAACCCTGACTACATTCGTGGCATTTAGACAAGCTAACACGAAAGGCATTCGCCTCTCGATAGTATTCTAGACAATGTTCTAGGACTACAACCCTATCCAGCTTAATACACTGGAATAGGTCCTCAACTATAGGTCTATTTTGTGCATCTGGCATCGCACCCTCCCTAAAGGTTAAGCATTTTAAGCCTAACATATTAATTATATAATATCAAACAA